>JBBSPO010000240.1:0-6027 GCA_038258695.1 Gemmatimonadales bacterium
ACCGGCGCGAAAACATTGGGGCACCACTTCAACCCGACGAGTTTATTACCGCCTACGTGCCCATCGATGTGACGGGGCGGCGGTTGGCGCTCCGACGCGCCACGTCGCGTGGTCGTTCACGCATTGAGGCCACCCGCGAGGCAGCGCAGCGGGACGTGGAGTTGCGGGTGGCGCGCGCCTGGACATCGGCCGTGCTGTCGGCCGACATCAGTCGCAGCGTGCGGGAGCAGTTTGCAGCGGTTGAACGCATCGCGGAAATCGAGGCGCAGCGCGCAGCTGAAGGAGTAGTGGCCGAGGCCGTGGCGATGCGAACCCGCGTGGAGGCCAACCGCTTGTCGCACGAGCTGGCGCTGGCGGAAACACGCGCGATCCGCGATCGACTGGAGTTGTCGGCGTTACTTGGTACGCCGGAAGCATCGCTGCCGCCGCTGCCAAGCGCGCTCACCGCAGCGCTGCCTCTGCGTGATGAAACCCGAAGCGCTGAGCAGTTGATAACGGTCGCCGAGCGCGCTCGCCCGGAGCTACTGGCGGCCTCGTTGGCACGTGAGGAGTCCGCGCTGCGGCAGCGTGTTGAGTCTGGTGGAGTGATTGGTGATTGGCAGCTGCAAGGTGGCACCAAACGAACGAGCGGGTTCATGTCGGGGCAGGTGGGGCTTGCTGTGCCACTGCCTGTGTTCAATCAGAACTCGGGAGCGCGCGAGCGCACGGCCAGCGCGGTGTCGCTTGCGGAAGCCACGTATCGCGAAGTACAGCTGCGTATTCGCACCGAAGTATTGGCGGCGGCCGATAACCTGCGACGTCTCGAGTCGATCGCTGCTCGATTTGAAAATGCGCCCGCACTGGGACGGGAAATCGCGTCCAGCGCGCGCATTGCATACGCCGAAGGCCACATGACGTTGCTGGAGTTGCTCGATGCCGAACGCACCGCTGCGGACGCGCGCAACTCGGCCAGCACCTTTCGTACCGACCTGTTGCTCGCACAACTCACCCTGCGCCGAATGATTGGTGCTCCGCTTGTTCCGGATAACTCACCGTGATCAGACGACTATTGAAGTCTTTATCCTGCGGCCGGAGTGAAGTGCGCCTCAGCGTCATCGCACTTACGGCTGTGGTTGTTTCGGCTTGCAACAGTGAGCCGCCAGAACCCACGCCGGTGACCGAAGCGGTCGCGGACACCGCATTGCTTGGTGCAGAAGCGGTCGCGATTGGCGGCTTCACGCTCGACACCGCCCGGCTTATGGTGTGGTCGTCTACGGTAACCGCACCGGCGCGCGTTGTGCTTGATCCTGCAAAAGAGCAGGTGCTGGGCTCGATTACCGAAGGGCGAATCTCCCGTGTTCTGGTGCGCGTGGGTGATCGTGTGCGTGCTGGCGACATTCTTGTCGCCATTCACAGCCACGAAATCATGGACGCCCGAAGTGGTCTCGCGCGGGCCGAATCACAACTTCGTACAGGAACCGCTGAACGCGACGCGGCCGAACTCAATCTGCAGCGTGCCGAACGCTTGCTGGCCGCCCGCGCGATGGGGCAGGCGGATCTCGAACGCGCCACCGTCGTGGCAACGGCCGCACGGGCACGGGTGCAGGAAGCGGAGGCCGAACTGGTTCGGGCACGCGGTCTGATGGAGCACTTGCTGGGCGACGGACCGCTGCCCACGGACCTCGATCCGCACGAGGTGCTTATTCGTGCACCCATTTCGGGTGTGGTCGTATCGCGAGAGGCTGTGCAGGGAACGGTGGTATTGCCTGGCGATCCGTTGGTAGAAGTCGCCGATCCTTTGGCGGTGCAGTTGGAGCTGCGCCTCAGCGAGCGTCAGGCGGCCGATGTGCGCGTTGGTGCCACACTCACCTTTGCACTCGTGGGCGACGACCCGTCGCAATCGACCGGCCGCGCTGAGGTCACGCGCATTTCGCCGGTGCTCGATCAGGCCACGCGCACGGTCTTGCTGTTGGCCGACATCACCAGCGCTCCGCCTGGTACGCGCGCCGAACGGTTTGCCACAGTGCAACTGGACGGTGCCACAGAGGGCGAGGCACTGGTGGTGCCCATGCAGTCGGTGCAGTCGTTGGCTGGTGATACCGTTGTGATTGTGGCGCAGACGCGCGGCGAGGGGCTGTTTCTCGAAGCCCGGCGCGTGCGCGTAGGACGGCGCGACGCCACACACGCCGAAATACTTGTGGGACTGGAGGCAAGCGAAGTGGTCGTGGCGCGCGGAGCAATCGTTGCGCGTGCCGAGCTGCTCAAGCGTCGCGATGGTGGTGGTGGTGCAGACCAATAACGTTTCCGACGGTGGTCCTGAGCTGACACCCACCGAAACCAAAACGTCCGTGCTGGCGCGCCTGGTTGGCACGTCCATTGCGCGTCCGGTCACGGTGTTGGTGGTGGTCGCCCTGATTGTGGTGACTGGTGTGCTGGCCTTCCTGCGACTGCCTTTCGATGCCTTCCCTGATCTCACGGGCGTACGCGTTGAGGTGATCACGGAAGCACGCGGCTACGCGGTCGAGGAAGTGGAACAACTCGTCACGTATCCCATTGAATCGGTACTCATGGGACTCGAAGGTGCCGAAGAGGTTCGCTCCACCTCCAAATCCGGATTGTCGCTGGTCACGATCGCCTTTGCCGATGGCACCGATCTGTATCACGCACGCACCATCGTGACACAGCGACTGGGTGACGCCAAAGGCGAGCTGCCAGATGGCGTTGACCCCATGCTCGGGCCGGTATCAACGCCGCTGGGCGAGCTGTATCAGTACGTGGTGGAAAGTGATTCCATGTCACTCACGGACCTCAAGTCGCTGCACGATTACGTGATTCGACCGCGACTGCGCAGTGTCGATGGCGTGAGTGAAGTGAACTCGTGGGGCGGATTGATTGAGCAAATCCAGGTGCAGGTGGATCCGTCTGCACTGCTGTCGTACGGTCTGGTGCTGGGCGATGTGCACGATGCGCTGGCTGCCAACTCAATGGCGTTTGGTGGATCCTACATTGAGCGTGACGGCGAGCGATGGACGCTGCGTGGCCTGGGACGGATCTCGGAAGCCGACGATCTGCGGTCCATTGTTATCCGGTCGGTGCAGGGTACCGCCGTGCGCATTGGTGATGTTGCCACCATCGAGATTGGTGCACTGCCGCGCTTTGGCGCGGTCTCCCGCGACGGGACGCATCAGACAGTGGCGGGCATGGTGCTCAAACGCAAAGGTGAAGATTCTCGGCGCGTGATTGCCGGAGTGTTGGAACGGTTGGAAGAAATCCAGACGACGTTGCCCTCACATGTAAAGATTACACCGTTCTATGATCAGAGCGCGCTCGTCTCGCGCACCACGCACACCATTCTCAGCAACCTCACGCTCGGCGGTGTGCTTGTGGTGGGTGTGCTCTTTCTCTTCCTCGGCGATGTGCGGGCGTCGTTGCTTGTCGCGAGTGTGATTCCGCTCAGTATGCTGATGGCGTTTGCTGCGATGTGGGCCACGGGTGCGTCCGCCAATCTCATGAGTCTGGGCGCACTCGATTTTGGCTTGCTTGTTGATGGCGCGATCGTGATGGTGGATCAGTTTGTCCGTCAGTTCGAAGGTGAGCACTCGGTGGCGGCGGCCGGCGTCACGCCCGAACAACGTCGTGCGCGATTGCGCCGTGCGGCCGTGGAAGTAGCGCGTCCGGTGTTGTTTGGTGTGTCGATTATTGTGGCCGTCTACCTGCCCATCTTCACGCTTGGTGGAATGGAAGGTCGCATGTTCCGGCCTATGGCGTTTACGGTGGTGGTGGCGGTGCTCGCCTCGCTGCTGCTGGCCCTCACGTATGTGCCCGCCATGGCCGCGCGTGTACTCAAGCCGGTGGCACGCGCAAAGTCGCCGGCGTTTGAACGCATAGTCCGCGGCTATGGTCGCACTCTCGATGTGATGCTGGGCAACCCGCGTACGGTGGTGGCCACTTCTGTCTTGCTGGTGGCCGGCGCGCTGCTGCTGCTTCGGAACACCGGTACGGAGTTCATGCCGCGATTGGATGAAGGTGCGATTCTGGTAAATACGCGGCAGCTGCCGAGTACATCGCTCGATGAAGCCATGCAGCTGGCGCGCGCTGCGGAAACAATCGTCAAACAGTTTCCCGAAGTGATCACCGCCATCACCAAGCAAGGGCGTCCTGATCTCGCAACCGAGGCGATGGGACTGTTTGAAGGCGACATGTATGTGCCGTTGCTGCCGCGCGACGAGTGGACCACCGCCAAAACGCGCGAGGGGCTGGTGGCGGCGTTTGATTCCGCGCTGCGCGTCATCCCCGGGCTCGACGTCGCGTTCACACAGCCCATGGCCATGCGCCTTGACGAAGCAGAAAGCGGCATCAAGACCGATCTTGGCGTGAAGGTGTTTGGTAGTGACCTCGCGGTGATTCAATCTGTGGCTGAACGCATTCGCGATGTGGTCACGCGGATTGAGGGCTCGGCCGATGTGGCGGTAGAAGTGAGTGAAGGCGCGGGCGAGCTGCGCATCACGCCCAACCGGGATGCGCTGGCCGCGTTTGGGCTTTCAATCAATGATTTGCGGGATGAGATCGACTACGCCTCTGCGCGCCGCACCGCTACTGAACTGGTCGTCGGACCGCGTCGCATACCGATTGCTGTGGTGTTGCCCGACGCGGTGCGCACCGATCGCGATGCGCTGGCAAATCTGTCGATCCGCTCGGCGACTGGTGGTCTCGTGCCGTTGGGTGCCGTCGCGGAGTTGACCTACGCCGAGGGCCCTGAGCTGATTGGTCACGAAGACGCACAGCGTCGTACGCTTGTTGTGTCAAATGTGCGCGGTCGCGACCTTGGCGGCTTTGCGGCCGACGTGCAAGCGCAGGTGGCGCGTGACGTGGTGTTGCCACCCGGAGTGTTTCTGGAGTGGGGAGGTCAGTATGAAAATCAACAGCGCGCCATGCAACGACTTCAGCTCGTCGTGCCAGCGGCGATCGTGCTGATCATGATCTTGCTGTTCGCTGCGTTTGGGTCGTGGTCGCAGGCAACACTGGTGTTGCTCAACGTCCCGTTTGCCCTGGTGGGCGGTGTGGCCGCACTGTGGCTTCGCGATCTGAACCTGAGCCTCTCGGCCAGCATCGGATTTATTGCGCTGTTCGGAATTGCGGTGCTCAACGGCGTCGTGCTGGTTGAGCATCTGAATCACTTGCGCGAGAGCGAGCCGGATTTGCTTGTGCGCGTGAGACGGGGAGCGCAGGATCGATTGCGCCCAGTCTTGATGACGGCCCTTGTCGCCAGCCTTGGTTTTGTACCAATGGCGCTCTCCAGCGGTGCGGGGGCCGAAGTGCAGCGACCGCTCGCCTCGGTGGTGATTGGAGGATTGATAACCTCCACCGCGCTCACGTTGCTTGTGCTGCCGGTGCTGTATCGCGCGCTGGAGGCCCGTCGCCAACGCAAACTGCCCTGAGCGCGATTGTGAACGCACTCAGGGCAGCGGTACAACCTTCCCAAAAAGACTAGCGCAAAATCTGATACAAACCGTACAGCGTCATGCCAGCGCCACCAATAACCAGCAAGTCGCCAGGCGCGTCATCGACGTCCGAGCCAATCACCATTGCCGCGACGCCCACAACAACCAAGGCCAGGTTGCGACCGAGGCCCACGCGGCGATCCTGCATGCGCTCGTCAAGCGTGACGGCTTCGCGCGACTGGGATGGGACAAAACGCACGGCGCTGGTGCTCATGACCGGACCCAACGGCGCTGAACCCAGGGTGCTCGGTGTATCGGTGCCCACCAGCTCTACCGGCGCTGCGATCTGAGCCGTCGTGTTGGAAGCCGCGATGACCTGCGATGACGTGCCCGTTGCGTCCTGCGCCAGTGCAATGCTGGCCCAGCCAAGAGTCAGTGAAGCAATGGCTAGTCCGGTCAGCAACATGCGACGGAAGTCGGGGCGAACAGCAACGCGAGCCTGATTACGCGACATACACACACTCCTTTGGAGTTGATCTGCGTGAACCCGTACCACGGCCGAGTGGCGGCGGCACGCACATTAGTATGATCATAGACCCTGAGGACA
>JBBSPO010000241.1:0-5987 GCA_038258695.1 Gemmatimonadales bacterium
CAGATGTAGCGCTCATCCTCATCAACCACCGTGCGCAGCGTCAGCAACGTGCGACGCGCGTAGTGCTCGACAAACCGTTCATTGACGTCACTCAGCCAGAGCGGCTTGGACAGCCACCAAAGACGCTGCTCAATTTCTTGCCATTGGGCACACGCTGCATCGCGAAGGGCGCGTCGCGCCTCTTGCGGCAACAGCACACGCGCCGACGTATCGGCACACGCGCCATTGGGCGGACGGGTTGCGGCGCGCAATCCGCGCAGAAACGCCGCTTCGGCCGCCGCAAAATCATCCTGCTGTTCGAGCACCAGCCCCTCAAGCGCGGCGCACACCGATTCTTCTCCGCCGCATGAACGCGCGACGGCCAGGGCCCGCGTGAGATCGCGATTGTCAATCAGAAAACGTACGCGCTGTCCGGTTATCCACGAATCTGAGGGATACAGCGCCGCCGCATCGTCGAGTCGCTCGAGCAACGAACGCCGCATTGATATGGCATCTCGCCGAGCGTTAGGCGTGAGCGCGCGGTCCAGTCGCACCCCTTCGTCAACCGTCTTGCCCAGCTCGGTTGGATACCACTGCGGACAGACACTGGTTCGGCTTTCTTCACCACTGATGCGAAGGAGCCCGCTCAGCATGAATGGCACTGAGCCGCCGTCGCTTGAGCGACTGCTTAAGCTTAAGCGCGACGCGCGACGTCCAAATAGCATGCGGACGGGCGAGTCATCAAGGTAGCAGTTGAGTGCATGCAGCCGCCGCACCGTGGGCGTGTAATAGCCGTAGAACTCATCGTACCGCGCCTGCTGCTCATTTACCCAACCGCCGTTGTAGCTGATAATCGACGTTTGCCAGAGATCGCGCCATTCTTGCTGAAACCTGGAAATCGCCCTGGTCAGCGACTCCCGCATTTCCAGGGAGTCATTCGGCGCGGCTCCAGGTGTTACCGCGTAACTCACGGAGGGTGCCAGGGAGCTGAGTGCCCCAATGGCAACGGCCGTGGCGGTGACACCAAACAACCTGGAGCCCGCTTTCAGGAATCTCAGCATGGTCAATCTCTGGGAAAGCGGTTGAGCCATGAGGCAGCGTGAGGCACATCTGCTTCGCGAAATTTCCCCCCAGGAATAATAGCGTTCCCCGTCCCTTCAATGGTGCGGCTGGAACATCGCCCTAACCCCTCGGCGCCTCAGCGACTCCGTGGGGAACTGCATTCACCGCAGAGTCACAAAGGCACAGAGCACAGCACCCACTGCGATACCATCGCAACATTCCGCGAGAGATTTTACAGGTGGAACTGCAACCGCCCCCCCGGAATAACTCTACCGCTCCCCCGCCCCAGCCGCCCGTACCGCAGCCTCCTGCGGTTGCTTGTCCTGCAACCAGTACCGAAACCACTGCCGCAACCTACCCAGACGATCCACCAGCAACCACGGCTCTCCTGTACGCGACAGGTCGTGATTGGAGCGCGGATAACGCACGAACTCCGCCGGTACGTTCATGTCTTTAAGCCCCAGAAACCACTGCTCCGCGTCCGTCATTGGCGTGCGGAAATCTTCTTCTGATTGCACAATGAGCGTGGGCGTTTTTACCTGCTTGATGAACCGGATTGGAGACAGCGAATCGTACATGGCCGGGTTGTCCCACGGTGCACCATAGAACTCAAAGTCGGTAAGCCCCTGCGCGTCGGACGACCCGTACCACGACCACCAGTTGCTGATCATGCGATCGGCCTGTGCAGCCTTGAAGCGGTTGGTCTTCGCGGTTACCCACGCCGTCATCACGCCACCGTATGAACCACCACTCACACCCATGCGCGTGCTGTCCACATCAGCGCGCTTTGATACGATGTCCACCGCGCGCATGAGGTCATCATAGTCTTCGGCAAACCAGCGGCCGCGTGTGCTGTACGTAAAGTCGGCGCCGTATCCGGACGAACCGCGCGGATTGGTGAACAACACAAACATGCCCGCGGCGGTGAGGTTCTGGAACTCGTCAAACCAGTTCTCGCCGTACGCCGAATGCGGGCCACCGTGAATGTAGAGCACCACGGGATACTTCTTACCGGCCTCGTAGCCAAAGGGCTTCATGAGCCACCCTTCGATCTCAACATCTCCGATGCCCGTGTACGTAAACCGCTCGCCGTCGCTCCACGCGACTTCCTTGTTGAGCGCGTCATTGAGCGTGGTCAGCTGGCGCTCGCCCGTACCATCGGCGTTGGCCAGAAACAGTTCCGTGGGACGCGAGAGACTCGTGGCCACAAAGGCCATCGTTCGACCTGCCGCATCATACGACACATCGTCAATGCGACGACGGCCGCTGACCACTTCGCGCGGAGCACGCTGGCCGGTTACATCGGCGTTGTACACGGCCGAACGTCCCCCCGTGGCCGCCGAAAACTGCAGCGTTCCGTTGGGCAGCCACTCTATGCTCTGCGGTTCATACTGAAAACCACTGAGCGTGTTGACCGGTGCACCACCCGCTGCAGGCACCACATAAATACGCGCCGATTCCGTCCGACTGGCTCGACCGACAAAGGCAATACGACGACTGTCGGGCGACCACGTCAGCGACGATTCACCGCCCATCCACTCAGCCACTTTGCGCGGCGTACCACCGGCCACTGGCATGACATAAATATCTGCGTCATTGCGGATCTCTTCCGCGCGCGCACGATCATACGGCAATCGGTCCAATGAATCCTGTTCCGCCTGTACCACGGAGTCGGCGCGCAGCGACACATCCGCGACAAATGCAACCCACTGTCCGTCTGGCGACACGGTGGCGTTGCGATGTGAGTACGCGGTGTTGGTGAGCATGGTGCGCGCGGTGTCACCGCGATTCTGACGCCACAGCTGTGCCGGCCGGATCTCACGCGCTTCGCGTGGATTGGCAACGTATCCCGCACCGTTGCGCTTGATGGGCATTTCCACATAATGACGCCCGTCAAAACGTGCCGGGTTGGCTGGTCGCGTGATGGCTTCGAACGGAGGACGCGCCGGCGCATCCATGCGCATGTACGGATCGGCGGCGCGTGCAGTCTGGGCTGACGTATCGCGTTCCGCTGGTTGTGTGAAAATCGAAAACGCCCCGCTCTTCGCGATGGAACCGGTGAGCAGTTCCGGTCGCTGAAATGCCTCTCCACCCGGTGCATCCATTTGCAACACCCACGTGTTGCCACGACCGCCGGAACGCGACGATGTAAACTGCAAATACTTTCCATCGCTCGTCCATCGCGGGCTGGAGCTCTCAGTGCCCGGCGATGTGTACCGCAGTGCATCGCCACCACTTGTTGGCACCACCCACACTTCCTGATGTCGCTTATTCTCAGCTTCGCGCACTGTGGTGACGGTAAACGCCACGCGCGAACCGTCGGGCGACATGGCGGGCTGCGACACCGTGTGCACGCGGTACCAGTCGCGCAGCTCCATGGCGCGCGGCGCTGCTGACGACGCGGCACTCGCAGGCGCCGCACGTGTAGCCGGAGCAGGCGGCGCCGTGCGCGTGGCCTGAGACCAGAGCGGTGTGACGCCAAACGTTGCAGCGGCGAATGACAGCGCGGCCTGCGATAGAACGCGCGCGGGGTAACGGGACATGAGGAACTCCAGCCGGAATCGGGGAAGGAACCTGAGTACTGAAATCAACCGTGCATCAACGCAGAATGGAATCTGAGCCCCAAGACTCTGTAGAACATCTCCGCAAAGTGGTTGCAAACCAAGTCTTGCCTGACGCTGAGCAAGTGTATAATGTGCGTCAGGGCGTCACCCGACGAGAAGCGGTCGCCTGGTGCTTCGCCTTCTCCCGCCCGTTGTTCAACCCGAAATACAGGAGGTGATCCATTGTCTAAGCCAAGTCCCTCAGCCGGCTCGTCCAGGGCAAGTGGTCTCCTGATCACCGCCCGCTAACACGGGATTCCGGTTTCTGGCGATCGCCACGAGCCGGCTCAGGACAACAACGGCCGCTGCGTTTAACGCAGCGGCCGTTTGTGTATCCATGAATCGCCGGCTCACGCCTGTCGACCCACCACAACTCAGGGCTTGGCAGCGTTCCTGGCGTGCAGCGCCTGCAACTCCACCAACTGCTTGTCGAGCGCCCGCACCAACTGCTCCGCAAATCCCACCGTGCTCGCAAAAAACGCCGGCTCCACCTTGCTGGCATCGTCACCGGGCCCGTGATAATCGGGGTGGTCTTCCACGCCGAGGTACAGGAACGGGATGCCCATGCGATGAAACGACGCGTGGTCGGATGAGTTCGTCCAGTTATCCGACGGACGCCCGGCCGCGGTGTCGTGACCCAGCTTGACCGTCACCGGCGCCCGAGCCACCAGTGATTCAACCACCGGCTTGAGGAACGGGTACGGCGCCGTGCCAGCCACCCATAGCGTGCGTCCGGCTTCGTGCCGCGAAATCATATCCAGATTCACAGTGAGCGCGATGCGCTCGCGCGCCACAGGCGGCGATTCCACAAACGTCCGCGAGCCAAGCATTCCGCTCTCCTCGGCTTCAAACCACACCAGAATGACATCGTGCTCAAGCGGCGCGGCCAGAAACTGCTCGGCCAGCGACAGCAGGGCCACGGACCCTGAGGCATCGTCGTCGGCCCCATTATAGATGCTGTCGTTGCGCACGCCGAGGTGGTCGTGATGCGCTGACAGTACCACGACCGGTCCGCCGCCTTTGGTGCCGGGGATGCGCGCGGCCACGTTGGCACCGAGCGTATCGGCTCCGGGTCGGGCCCGCACGCGCACGGGCGACTGGTAAGTGGCGTAGGCTGGCGAGACGTTGAGCGTGCGCAGCTGGTTTTCAATGTAGCGTCGCCCACGTGCGCCACCGGGTGTTCCGGCGCCTCGGCCTTCCATACTGTCGTGTGCGAGCGCGCTCAGGCGCTGCATGAGACGTTGCGCATTGACCGCTGGAGCGGCTGGCGTGGCGCGTGCGGCTGGTTGGGCTCCCGATCCGGCCGATTGTGCGCATGCGCTGGCCGCGCACGCGCTGAGCAGAATCACAGCGGGCAGCGCCCAATTCAGCTTGAAGCGGTAGAAGCGAGGCATACAACTCAGTGGTGAGAAAACGTGTTCCTTGGAAAACGCGGAAAATATCAGCGTTTTTGTGTCACGGGTCGTAGACACGTGTGAAGGCTAACGAGGTTGACACTTGTTCGATACATCCCGGCGTACTGCGGGCTGTATGGAAGGATTGTGCGTGTTAGCCCGTGGGAGGGGCCGACGCCGATGCCGTGTGGCATCATTCCGGGAAGTTTGTCTCCCGAAAAAGTTGGGTCCGCGGTAGGTAGGCACACCGCGTGACGGGTAGAGGTGGTGAGATGGGGAGTGGCGAGCTGCTATTCAGGCGCCGGTTTCCGTGCAGTGGCTTGATCTGTGTGTCCGGTCACAATTGCGTCAGTACAACGTAAGTAACCAAGATTAGACTTTTGATTCTGGAAAAAGTTCCAAGCGGACTCTTGCAAAACTGAGTCCCGAGTGCAAATGTCGCTGTAGCATGTTGTAACACAGTGTCCTTCCCCGATGATGATCGGTGGCCATACATCAGGTCCTACCCGGCCCCGTTCACATCAATTTCTTCTCTCCTTATCTACAGGAGCGCGCATGTCACGTCGAGGTTCCCCCAGCCAGCAGTTACGCTGGCTCATTCCCATTGCTGCGATCGCTGTAGCCCTGCCCGCATCCGACGTGCAGTCGCAGACGCGCAACGCCAGAGTCACCGGCGTGATCACAGATGTGGACACCAAGCTGCCCATTCCGGGTGTAACCATCCGTGTGAATGGCACCACAACGGCCGCCACTTCCGGCGAGGACGGTCGGTATGTGATAACTGCCCCATTCAGTGGCGTGTACATTTTGACCGCACGCCGCATCGGTTACGGCGAACGCCAGCGAGACAACATTCGCTTTGTGCTCGATTCCATTCAGACCATCAACTTTGAGCTGAACGCCAATCAGCTTCGTCTGAATCAGGTCACCATTTCGGCCTCCGTCGATC
>JBBSPO010000242.1:0-5983 GCA_038258695.1 Gemmatimonadales bacterium
CCATTCTTCACCACCAAAGATCAGGGCCGAGGCACCGGCCTGGGACTGTCAATTTGTTATGGGTTGATCATGGAGCACGGCGGTGTCCTGTTGGCTGATAGCCGCCTTGGACACGGCAGCACGTTTCGCATCTTGTTGCCGCCGTGCGATACCCCACCGCTGGTTGCCGGCGTGCACGTGCCGCCTTTGATTCACGAACCGCTGGGGAGTGCGGTCACATGACGTATTCTGGACCTCCCGACTTCGGTGGCGCATCGCAGCATCCGTCCGGCGCAAGCCACGCAACACCGTCCGGCGCGACGGACGGTGGTGGAGCTCCCGTCGTACCGATCCGTGTGTTGATTGCCGAAGACGAGCCGCATCTCGGAACGATTCTCGAACAGTTCCTTCAGGCACGGGGATTCGCGGTGGTGTCGGCGCGGGACGGGCATCGCGCGCTTGACCTGCTGCGGCTTGAGCAGTTTGATGTGGCGCTGCTCGATATCGTGATGCCTGGTATGGATGGACTTGATGTACTACGTGAAGTGAGGCGCGATCCCTCGCCGCCTGAAGTCATCATCATTACCGGCAACGGTACGATTGAGACCGCGATTTCCGCGCTCAAGCTCGGTGCGTATGATTTCTTGTCAAAGCCGTATCGAATGGCCGAGATCGAAGTGTTGGTGCGGCGCGCGTGGGAAAAGCGTGTGCTCGCACGTGACAATGCGCGTCTGCACACGTTGCAATCGCGCCGGGAGCATGGTGACGGTGCGCCCACGTTTATCACGAACTACGCGCCGTTGCAGGCCGTGTTGTCGCTGGTGGAACGTGTGGCGCCGAGCACGTCGCCGGTTTTGATCAGCGGCGATTCCGGGACAGGCAAGGATCTGATTGCGCGGCTGTTGCATTTCTGGTCTGGCCGAGCGTCGTCGCCATTTGTGGATCTCAACTGTGCCGCGTTGGTGGAGCAGGGGCTGGAAGCCGAACTGTTTGGCGTCGAAAAGGGCGCGTTTTTAGGGGCGGACCGTCGTACGATCGGACTGCTCGAGCTGGCGACCGGTGGCACCCTGTATCTCGACAATGTGGCCGATCTCGACATGCGCTTGCAGGCCAAGCTGCTTCGCGCGTTGGAGACGGGCAGTTTTTATCGCGTTGGCGGATCGCAACGGGTGGATGTGGATGTGCGTGTGATTGCGGCCACCACTCGCGACCTCGGGCGTCAGGTAGTGCAAGGCGCCATGCGCGAAGATTTTCTGCATCGCATCAACACAATCCGCGTGCAGTTACCCGCGCTGCGTGAGCGTGTCACCGATGTGCCCTTGTTGGCGGAGCACTTTCTGGCGCGGTTTGGTGGCGCCCATCCGCCTCGGCTTACCGGTGAAGCAGTGGCCGTGCTGGAGCGTTATCGCTGGCCGGGCAATGTTCGCGAACTGCGCAATGTGATGGAGCGCGCGTCGTTGCTGGCGACCAACGGACTCATTGAGGCGCGGGATTTGCCGCTGGGCGCGGAGATTGGTGCAGCTGCGCGTGCTACACCAACGCAGCTCATGACGCTCGGCGAGCTTGAACGTCGCCACATTGAAGCCGTGTTGCAGCGTACAGGCTGGCATCAGGGACGAGCGGCCGACTTGCTCGGCATCTCACCCAAAACGTTGTATCGAAAAATCCGCGAGTTCGGATTTCAGCGGCCCGATCGGCCGCTGGGTACGGACAATTGAGACCACACGCATGAAGATTCTCGTAATCGAAGACGATCCAACGGTTGGCGAGTTCGTCAAGCGCGGACTCGAGGAACAGTTGTGGCAGGTAGACCTGACGGACAACGGCCCTGATGGTGAAGCGATGGCGTTGTCGCAGCCGTACGATCTGGTGGTGCTCGACATGCGACTACCCGGCAAGAATGGGTTGGACGTGTTGCGTACGCTGCGCGCGCGGTCCTTCGACCGGCCAGTGCTGGTGTTGACGGCGCAGGATGCGGTCGACGCCAAAGTGGAAACGTTGCGCGCCGGTGCTGATGACTACGTCACCAAACCGTTTGCCTTTGAGGAGCTGCTCGCGCGCATTGAAGCGCTGTCACGTCGGCCGCGCGCCCTGGTATCACCGGTGCTGCGCGTAGCCGATCTGGAGCTTGATCAGGGCACGCGGGAGGTGCGACGTGGTGACGAGCTGGTGGAACTCACGCCCAAGGAGTTTGCCGTGCTGGAGTATCTGATGCGGCACGCCGGACGCGTGATGTCGCGTACGCTCATTACGGAATATGCCTGGGGATACCACTTTGATCCGGGCACCAACATTGTGGATGTGGTGATCAATCATTTGCGCAAAAAGCTCGACAGCACACACACCAAAAAGCTGATCTCCACGGTTCGCGGCGTGGGTTACATGATTCGAGGGTAACGGGAGCGTTTCAGATGCGGCCTATTCGTACACGCATCACGATGGCATTTGCAGGCGCGTTCATCGCGTCGCTGTTTGTGTTTGCCATAGCCGTGCTGGTGGCGCGGCGCGATTCGGCGATTGCAGAAATCGGCGAGCGTGCGCACATGGAGGTGGAGCAGACTGTTCGGTTGATTGAGCGGACGCGTAGCGCGGGCGATGATTATGCGAAGGTTGAAGAAGACAGCCTCGCGGCGCCGGGTGTGACCAAGCCTATGGAGCGTATTCTCAACGCGCTGGGCGATTACGTCATCATTCTCGACAAAGACGGCAATGAGCTGTACACGTCCCCCCGCGTGAATGAGTTCGACTCGTTGAACTCTGAAGATCGTGGGGCGCTCATTGCGGCCGCGCGCGCCATGACGGACAGCGCGCAGACCACAAAGGTCTATCTCGCGTTTGCGCGGGACGAAGTCGTGCTGGCCATGCGGGATCGTGAGTTGCAGGGGGCGTCGGCCATTGATCGTGTGGTGGTGGGCCTGTCGTCTGCGCCGGCCACGCTGGCGCCGCGACAGTTGGTGGGCACGATGTTGTTTTTCGGACCGCTGCTCATATTGGCATCGGTGTGGTGGGCGTGGGTCATTGCAGGTCGCGCGTTTCGTCCGATCGATCGTATGGTCACGCAAGTTAAGGATATCGCGGACGGTCGGTCGTTGCATCGCCGTCTGGCCATTGGTTCTGCTGGATCGGAGCTTGTGCGTCTGGCCGTCACGCTTAATGAGATGATTGAGCGACTGGAAACGTCGTTTGGCGCGTTGCGCCGGTTTACCGCCGACGCCAGTCATGAACTCAAGACACCGCTCACGGTTTTGCGCGCGGATGTGGAACGTGCCATGTCGCCCGCAACCCGCAGGAATGAACGGGCCGTGGCACTCGAGGAAGCGCTGGAACAGGTCACGCGCATGGCAGAGCTGGTCAACTCGTTGCTGACGCTGGCGCGCGCCGACGAAGGCCGACTGGAAGTGGTACAGGATCTCATCGAGTTGGAGGATCTGGCGCGCGAGGTTGTGGAGACGGCGCGTTTGCTGGGTGAGGAAGCCGGTTTGCAGATTGAGGTCTGCGAAATTCAATCGGCCTCGGTACGCGGCGATATGGTGCGACTGCGTCAGCTGTTCCTGAATCTTGTCACCAACGCCATCAAGTACACGACGCGTGGTGGCAACGTGACCATCTCGTTGTTGCGCGTTGGTGAGCAGGCCCATTTTACCGTCCGGGACACCGGGATCGGCATCGCAGCCGCCGATCTGCCCTATGTCTTTGACCGCTTCTGGCGCGCTGACCGCTCACGCTCCCGCACGGTGGAACGCAGCGGGTTTGGTCTGGGGCTGGCGATCTCTCAGTGGATCGCGCATGCGCACGGCGGCTCGCTCAGCGTGCAGTCGCGGCTCGGGCGTGGCAGTGCCTTTACCGCCCAACTGCCGGTGTCCGATCCGGACTCGCCGCCCCGGCCGGAGTCGGTCACGTCGGTTCGGGCGGTGCTGCTCCCAGATACCGTGGAAGCAGCGTAAACCATAAGCTAACTCTGCCTTAATCGAATCCTAATGCTGCTGACATTGCCGGATCATCTCCGCGCCGTACCTTGGTGTCGTGACGGTGAGACTGGCTCGCCGCGCATCCCCTTCCGTGGATCGACGCAATGTTCAATAATCTGCTCGAGTCCCAGGCCAAGAAAACGAAGCGTACCGGAGGCGGTTTTGTCTCCATCGTCCTTCACGGCGCGATTGTTATCGGGCTTGTGGTGGCGACCGCCAACGCTGGCCAGGAGTTGATTGAAGACAAACAAGAGAAGGTTGAGTTTGTCGAAGTCACCAAAGATGAGCCACCCCCGGAGCCTGAGCAGGCAGCGCCGCCACCACCTGATGTCGTGGCCGCTCCGCCGATCGCCAAGGGCTTCCAGACGCTCCAGCCACCCGATGTGATCCCGCTTGAGATTCCGGACATCGATTTGTCCCGCAAGGTGACAAACGAAGCCGACTTCTCAGGTAAGGGCGCACGCGGCGGTATTGCGGATGGTGTCGTTGGTGGCACCCCGCAGGTGGCACAGGGCGATACGCCGTACTTCGAGTTCCAGGTCGAAAAGCCGGCCGCAATGGCTGGTGCCGCGAACATGGTCTACCCCGAGATGCTGCGTTCGGCGCAGGTCGAAGGCACCGTGCTGGCCTCGTTTGTCGTGGACACCGCGGGCAAGGCGGATATGAGCACGTTCAAGGTGTTGCGTTCCGACCATGAACTGTTCACAAACGCCGTGAAGAATGCGCTCCCGCGCATCCGCTACCTGCCGGCCGAAGTTGGTGGTCGTAAGGTAAAGCAGTTGGTACAGCAGCCGTTTCAGTTCAGCCTGGCCCGCTGAGCGCGGCCACCCACATCATTCTTCGGAGATTTGACTTATGCAGATGGACCTGATGTCGCTGTGGCACGAGATGGGCTGGTTTGCAAAGGGCGTTGTGTACTTGCTCTTCATCATGTCGGCGTACTCCACCACGATTTTCTTCCAGAAGTGGTGGGCCATGCGCAAGGCGCAGACGGAGACCAAGAAGTTTGCTCCCGAGTTCTCGCAGTTCCTTGAAGAAGACAACCTCACGGAAGCCATCAATCTGGCCGAGTCGTACAAGAAGTCGCACGTCGCCCGCGTGTTGGGTGGTGCGCTGGCCGAAGTACGTCCGCTCATTCAGGATGGTTCGGTCACGGTGTCTGACATCAACTCCGCCGAACGTGCCATTGAGCGTGAAATGCTCATGACGGTCGTTGAGCTCAAGCGCGGTTTGGGCGTACTGGCAACGGTTGGCGCCACGTCACCGTTCGTCGGACTGGTCGGAACCACGATGGGTATCGTGAACTCCTTCACGGCCATGCAGTCCTCCGGTTCGGGCGGTATCAGCTCGATCGCCGGCGGTGTGGCCGAGGCGCTCATCACCACCGCTATCGGTATCGGTGTCGCCATTCCGGCCGTGTGGTCGTACAACTTCTTCCAGACCAAGATCGACAACCTGATCGCCGAAATGACGTACACCTCCAAGGAAATGGTGGACTACCTCATCAAGGGCGTGTCGGGCGAGTTTGGTCGGTCGCGTTTCACCCGCGAGTTCAACACCGCGGGACAGACTCCTGTGACCAAGTAAGCAGTTCATACCCTGACCAACGACGTGGCGCCTAGCCGCAGGGCGCGCGCCACGTCGTGATGAACGAGGAGACACACAATGGGTATGCAGGCTAGCAGTGAGGGCGTAAACTCGAATCCGAACGTCACGCCCATGATCGACGTGATGCTCGTGTTGCTGATCATCTTCATGATCACCATTCCGCAGCTCAACGCGGGCTTCAAGGCCACGCCCCCGCAGGGACAGAATCTCAAGCCGAATCCGGAAGAAGATTCTGACATGGTGCTCGGCATTGATGCCGAAGGCAACTATTGGTTCAACAAGGAGCTCATCCGCAAGGAAGACCTTGAGACCCAGACCAGCAACATCTTCACCGCGGATCGGGAAGAGAAGATTCTGTACGTGAAGGCGCACAAGGATCTCTCGTACGACAAGGTGCTCGAAGCGCTTGATATCGTGGCGCGTGGAGG
>JBBSPO010000243.1:0-5900 GCA_038258695.1 Gemmatimonadales bacterium
ATTGAAGTCATCAAGGGAGCTGCCGGACCCGCGGAAAGCGATCCATACCGTGTGGACGGGCTTTCCGGTGCCACCATCACCGGTCGCGGTGTTTCGGCGACGATTGACTTCTGGTTGGGACCTGAAGCGTTTGGGCCATATCTTGAATCGAAGCGCAACGCATCCTCTGGGAGGACACGGTAATGCTCGACAAACAATCCAAAGCGGTGCTGCTTGACCCGCTCTTTGAAGACAATCCGATTGCGCGGCAGGTGCTCGGCATTTGCTCGGCGCTGGCGGTCACAACGCTGGTCGCACCGTCGGTGGTGATGTGTCTGGCCGTGACGGCCGTGCTCATTGCGAGCAATGTCAGCATCAGCCTGATTCGCAACTACATCCCGTCCAGTATTCGCATCATCGTACAACTCACCATTATTTCTTCGCTGGTGATCATTACCGATCAGCTGTTGAAGGCCTTTGCCTTTGGCCTCTCGCGTCAGCTGTCGGTGTTTGTGGGACTGATCATTACCAACTGCATCATCATGGGGCGCGCCGAAGCGTTTGCCATGCAGAACGGTCCGAAAGCCAGTTTTCTGGATGCGGTGGGCAACGGTGCAGGCTACAGCGCGATCCTGCTCCTGGTGGCAGTGGCACGCGAGCTGTTTGGCTCGGGCTCGATCATGGGCTTTACCATTCTTCCGCTGGTACAGAATGGTGGCTGGTACATTCCCAACGGTTTGATGGTGCTCTCACCCGCCGCGTTTTTTCTGATTGGCGGATTGATCTGGGCGCTGCGGGCGTGGAAGACGGCGCAGATTGAGGAGGAGTTGGTGGTGCACATTGATCCGCCATCGCATGCGGACGCCCACAGCAAAGCGGCCTGAGAACGCCCCATGGTCAGCCACTATCTCAGCCTGTTGGTCAAAGCCATTTTCGTGGAGAACATGGCGCTCGCATTCTTTCTGGGCATGTGCTCATTCCTGGCCGTTTCCAAGCAGGTGAAGACGGCCGTTGGACTGGGCTTCGCGGTGACTTTTGTCCTGGCTATTACCGTGCCGCTGAATCAGCTACTGCTCAACTATGTGTTGCGCGAAGGTTCACTGGGCTGGATCAGCCCCGCGTTCGCTAATGTGGACTTGTCGTTTCTTGTATTCCTGACCTTCATTGGCACGATTGCGGCGCTCGTGCAGGTGGTGGAGATGGTGATTGAGCGGTATGTGCCGGCGCTGTATTCGGCGCTGGGTGTGTTTTTGCCGCTCATTGCCGTGAACTGCGCCATTCTTGGTGGCAGTTTGTTCATGGCCGAACGTGACTACGCACTGGGTGAGAGCGTGGTGTTTGGCGTGGGCTCCGGGTTGGGTTGGTTGCTGGCGATTGTGGCGCTGGCGGCGGTTCGTGAGAAGCTGCGGTATTCCAATCCGCCGGCTGCGCTGCGTGGATTGGGGCTCACGTTCATGGTCACCGGTTTGCTGGCTATTTGTTTCATGGCGTTTGCAGGCATACAACTGTGAGGAACTGATCACATGCTCACGGTTCTGACCGGAGTATCCACGTTTTTGCTGCTTGTGCTGGCGCTTGTCGGCTTGCTTATGGTGGCCCGTTCGCGATTGGTGTCCACTGGCGAAGTCACCATACGCATTAATGACGACCAGGACCGGTCACTGCACGTGGCCAGCGGTTCTACGTTGCTATCAACGCTGGCCCAACAACAGATTTTTGTCCCGTCCGCGTGCGGGGGCAAGGGTACGTGTGGTGTGTGCACGGTCGAAGTGCTCGAAGGCGGTGGGGCGTTGCTGCCTACGGAAACGTCGCACGTGAGTCCGGGTGAAGCGCGCCGCGGTGTGCGGTTGTCCTGCCAGGTGAAGGTCAAGCAGGACATGGCCATTCACATTGATGAAAACATTTTTGGTGTGCGTCGCTGGAAGTGCAAAGTGCGTTCCAACGACAACGTGGCCACCTTCATCAAAGAGTTGATTCTCGAGCTGCCGCCGGGCGAAACAGTGCCGTTCAGAGCCGGTGGGTATGTACAGATTGAAGCGCCGCCGCACGAAGTGCATTACGATCGGATTGACGTGCCGGTTGAATATCGTGAAGACTGGGAGACGTTTGGGCTTTTCAAGCTGCACTCCACCAGTTCGGAAACGGTGCAGCGCGCGTACTCCATGGCCAACTACCCCGAGGAGCATGACATCATCATGCTCAACGTGCGCGTGGCCACGCCGCCTCCGCGTACCAGCGGCCTGCCGCCTGGGCTGATGTCATCGTTCATCTTTAATCTGAAGCCCGGCGACGAAGTCACCATTTCGGGACCGTTTGGTGAGTTCTTCGCCAAGGATACCAAAGCGGAAATGTGTTTTATCGGTGGTGGCGCAGGCATGGCGCCCATGCGCTCGCACATTTTTGATCAGTTCAGACGGCTGCACACCGATCGCAAGGTCACCTTCTGGTACGGTGCACGCTCCATGCGTGAAGCATTCTACGTTGATGATTTCAATGAGATTGCCGCGGAGAATCCCAACTTTGCGTGGACGCTGGCACTCTCGGAACCGCGTCCTGAGGACAGCTGGACGGGCGCCACCGGATTCATTCACAACGTGCTTTTTGAAAACTATCTCTCGAAGCACCCGGCGCCTGAAGACATTGAGTACTACCTGTGTGGACCGCCCATGATGTTGCAGGCGTGCATGAAGATGCTCGACTCGCTGGGCGTGGACCGCGAAAACATTGCGTTTGACGATTTTGGTTGATTGGCGGTGAAGTCAGCGCGCGCGTGGTTGGTACCGTTGGTGGTGTTGGGCGTTGTGGTGACTCTGTTGTGGCGACCAGTTCGCCTTGGTGAAACGGGAGCCCGCGCGGTCGGTGGCAGTACGATGGGTACCACGTGGCGTGTGGTGTTTGGCGCGGTGCCCGGGTCGTACGATTCACTCAGTACGCAGCGCGCGATTGATTCACTGCTGGTGCGTGTCAACGCGGTCATGTCCACGTACGACAGCACGTCGGAGCTGTCGCGCTTCAATGCCTTGCGCAGCACGGACTCCGTCAGCGTATCGTCGTCACTCGCTGAGGTCTTGCAGCAAGCGCAGGACGTATCGCGTGCTTCGGGCGGGTATTTTGATGTGACGGTTGGTCCGCTTGTTGATGTGTGGGGCTTTGGTGCGGTCAAGCGCGGCGACGTGACCCCGGACAGCGCGCTGCTCGATTCGCTCAAGGCGTTTGTTGGCTTTGACAAGCTGGTGTTGAGCACCTCGCACGTGCGGAAAGGGCATGCGGGTGTGCAGCTAGACTTGTCGGCAATAGCCAAAGGGTACGCGGTAGATCGGATATCAGATTTGCTGCTCGCGCGCGGGTTGTCTGATCATCTGGTGGAGATTGGCGGTGAGTTGCGCGGGCGTGGCGTGAACTGGCGTGGTGAGCCATTCCGGGTTGGTATTGAGGAGCCCGACCCCGAGTCGATACGGGTGCGCATGGCCGTACTGCTCACCGATCAGGCGCTGGCGTCGTCGGGCAACTATCGTAACTTCTACGAGCAGGACGGGGTACGGTATGTGCACACGCTCGACCCGGTGACAGCGCGTCCGGTGCGTCATTCGTTGCTTTCCGTGTCGGTGTTGCACCGTGAGTGCGCGCTGGCCGATGCGTGGGCTACGGCGCTCATGGCGGCGGGTCCTGAAACAGCGTGGACGCTGGTGCAGTCGCAGCAGCTCAACGCCTTGTTGCTGATCGATGCGGGTGAGGGAAAGATTACGGAACGCATGTCTGACGGATTCGCAGCCGCGGTGGCTGGACCAGACCGGCAGTAAGATGTACAAGCCGGCGTACATTGCCACGCCATAACCGCACGTCACAGTTGCACGGCACAGTCCCGCGCCACAGTCCCAGGCCACAGTCCCACGGAGCGAACGATGGTTGTCTTTGCCCTAACACTCTTGATCGTGGTTCTTGTCGCGCTGGCGATGTCCATTGGTGTGATCATCAACGGACGTCGACTGCAGGGCTCCTGCGGTGGCGTGGGCAGTGGTGACTGTGCGTGTGATGCTGCGGGCAAGCCGGTGTGTGAGGCGAAGCGGGTGCTCACCACACAGCGATAGCGTGGAGCGGCACTCGCCCGTGGGATCGAGTTCCTAACGACTGCGCTGCAGTGCGTACTGACGCACCATTTGCTGGCCTTCGAGCGGATCAACTTCCACGCCAAGCACGTAGTCCATGCCCACCTCGTATACGGTGAGCGTGCCGGGCATGCGAACCGTCGCCACGTGTTCTCCCGTTGGATTAAACACGAGCCACTCGCCAACAAGCATCGCGTCGTATGCAGGAATCGTAGGTGGAAACTCCACGGTACTCCATTCGCGCACCGCTCTGGCCTTGTCGTCGTCCTTTTGACCGAGCGTGTCGAGCATTTTAAAGCGCGCAATATCCTGCGCCAAGGTGCGCAGGTCGGCGTCTGTGTTTCGGAGCACACCCGATGGTGACCCGTCGAGTGTAAACACCTGTACTACAAAGCTGTCGGCGGTACCGACGTAGGCACGGTCTCGGCCAATGGCGATGACCGGATTTCGGCCCAGCGGATGGGGGCCAGAGCCACCCGGGATGACGAGACGTTCCGAGCCTGGGTGCTCGCCCAGCTCTGCACGTACTGCTCCATCTGTGGTGGTGAGCCAGTACGGTACAATCCAGCGTGTGCGACCAGGTGTGCGGTCTTCGCCCATTTGCCAGCCGTTGTGAATAAAGACGCCATTTGGGTTACATGCGCTGGTGTAGGTGTTCCGCTCGCCATGTACCTCAGTGTCTCTGGCGGTGCGGGAGAGTATGCCGCGCAGCGCGAGCACAGAGGTTGACCGATTGCCGATATCGCTTACGTAGAGCGAGTCGCCGCAACGATGCAGCGTAGCGATTCTACCTGCGGGAGCAGCACTCCGTGAATAGTTTAGGCCCATGCTTATTCTCCTGCACGGCGCCATTGGCGATCAGACTCAGCTACAGTCGCTTCGCTCGCAACTTGCGAGAAGCGACGTGCACAGCCTGGATTTCCCGGGACACGGAGCACGCCCACTCACTGCGCATCCTTTCCGTCTTGAGCGCTTTGCGGAAGACGTCAGTGCATGGCTCGATACGCATGCTCCGGAGCCTGTAGACCTCTTTGGCTACAGCATGGGCGGATACGTGGCGCTGTACGTCGCGGCAACGCAGCCGGAACGTGTCCGGTCGGTTTTCACGCTTGGCACCAAGCTGCGCTGGACCCCGGACGTGGCCGCGACCATGTGTGCGTCACTGAACGCCGAAAAAATCGCTGCCAAGGTGCCCGCGTTCGCCACGCAGCTGGCGGGTGTGCATCATGCCACCGGGTGGCAACGTGTGCTTGCGTTAACCTGCGATGCGCTGCGCGCGCTTGGTGACGAGCCGATACTCAGCGATGCGATGCTGGCTGGCATCAGCTGTCCCGTGCGACTGGCCGTTGGCGACCGGGATAACACGGTCGCAGTTGAAGAGGTGCGTAACACGGCGCGCGTGATTCCCCGTGGCGAATACGAAGTGCTGCCAAACACGCCGCATGCAATGGAACGCGTGCCGCTGCAGCGACTCGTGTGGACGCTGCAGCAGTTTCACGCGCTCATTGACGCTGAGGCGACGACGCTCAGGGCGTCGGTGTAACCTTACCCGCCAAACTGTCGGCAAGACGCGCCGAGTCTGCGACACGCTTGGCTGCCGCCGCTTCACGCTTGCGAATCAGTGAGCTCAACCGCGAGCGCGGCAACGTCCAGTCGGGCTTGGCCCATCCGCTTTTTTCAATGGCCGACATGCCGCCACTGGCCGGCCGGAACGCATCTTCAAACTCGGCGTACTTGGAGCCCGGGTTCCACAGCGCCCAGCTCTTGAGTCCGGCATCGTACGTGCCCTGAATCTGTTCGCGCAAAGCCGCCGCG
>JBBSPO010000244.1:0-5869 GCA_038258695.1 Gemmatimonadales bacterium
AAGAAGCCGACGCGCTGGTGGTGAACACAGAACACTTGCGCGAAACGCTTCCGTTTGATGCGCTACCAATGGAAACACTTGTCGATTGGACTGCAAACTGGGTGAGCCAAGGCGGGCGACTGCTCGGCCGTCCAACAAAGTTTGATGTACGAAGCGGTGCGTACTGAGCGGTGCTGAATCTGCGTGCACATTTGCTCGCGGGACAGGTGATACCAGCGCACCCTTTGGCGCTCACACCCACGCGCACTCTCGACGAGGTGCATCAGCGCGCGCTTACCCGTTATTACGTTGACGCCGGTGCCGGTGGCATGGCGGTAGGCGTGCACACCACCGGCTTTCGCATTCACGACCCAGACGTGGGCCTCTATCGTCCGGTTCTTGAGCTGGCGGCACAAACGGCGACTGATTGGCTGACACACAATCCGCGTCCGTTTGTACGCATTGCCGGTGTACTGGGCGATACGTCGCAAGCAGTTCGCGAAGCAGCGATCGCACGCGAGTTGGGCTATCACTGCGGCTTGCTATCGCTGGGCGCGTGGGGAGACGCACCGGAGTCGGCGATTCTGGCGCACTGCAAGCATGTGGCCGACGCGATTCCGCTCTTTGGTTTTTATTTGCAACCGGCAGTTGGTGGACGCCTGCTGCCATATCGGTTCTGGCGTGAGTTCGCCGAGATTCCAGGCGTGGTGGCCATCAAAATCGCGCCATTTGATCGCTACGCCACGCTCGACGTGGTGCGTGCGGTGGCGCACAGCACGCGTGACGACATCGCGCTCTACACGGGCAACGACGATGCGATTATTCCTGACCTGATTACCGATTTTCCGGTCACCGTAGGCGGGGTATCCACGTATCGCACGATCGTTGGTGGCTTGTTGGGGCAGTGGGCGGTGTGGACGCGACGGGCGGTTGAGCTGCTTGCCCACACACGTGCATTGCGCGAAGGTGGCGTACCTGTTCCGCGCTCACTTCTTTCATTGGGCGCCAAACTCACCGAAGCCAACGCCGCAATTTTTGACGCCGCCAACGGTTTTGACGGCTGCTTGCCTGGCATTCTTGACGTATTGCGGCGCCAGGGACTGGTGCGCGGTAGCTGGACGCTCAATGCGCACGAACGACTGAGCGACGGGCAGTCGGAGGCGATCGCACGAGTGATCCGCGATTACCCGGAGCTTACCGATGACGACTGGGTGGCCGAGCATCGCGACCACTGGTTGCGTTAACGCACTGCTTGCTGGCTGGACCACTCACACCAGTGCCGATTCATTCAACCGGCGTGGTCGGTGCTATGGTTTCCAACCAATCGGCCAGCTGAGAGAGTGCAAACGGTTTTTCCAGCACGGGACAGCGTACGGTATCCAGGAACGTTGCCACGTCCTGCGAGGCCACATCACCAGTGGCCAGAATCAGACGACTGATGTAGTCCGGCCGATGTTCGGCCAGAAAGTGGTAGAGATCAATACCCGTCATGCCCGGCATTTTGAGATCGCACACAACCGCGTCGTAACCATCTTCAATGGCTTGCGACATGATCAGATCACGTCCCTCGGCCCCTGATCCGCACAAATCAACCGTCCATCCTCGCCGTGTCAGGAAACGCTGTAATGCGAGGCGAATGGCTGCTTCATCGTCAATCAGAAGCAGGCGGCGACTTTGTGGCATATCAACAAACTCCGGCGACTCAGAAGAAAACGGCAGCGTAGGAAAGAGGTTGCTCCCCACCGCGGCCAGCGCGCCGTCGGTCGATGCCTCGAGCGACAGCGACGCGGGTAATCGCAGCACAAACGTTGCACCCGTACCGAACTCGGGTGGTGGTGGTTGGAAGTGTAGCGTACCGCCATGCTGCTCCGCGATACCCTGCGACACGGCCAGCCCCAGTCCGGTGCCTTCTCCCGGCGCCCGCGTGGTGAAGAACGGCTCAAACAGATGTGCCCTCACATCGTCCGACACTCCTGTGCCCTGGTCACGGACCGAAATGTCCCAGCCGGTGGCGCTGCTTTCCAAACACACCATGATCTGGCTGCCCGGTGGCGAGGCCAGAATGGCGTTGCTGAGCAGATTGTCCACAATCTGGCCGATGCCTACGGCGTCCACGAGCACGCGTGGCGCGCTGACATCGAGTGTTGTTGCAAACTGCACCTGCGCTCGTTCGGCCAGCGGACGCAACCCGTTTGTGCAGCCCGTAATCACATCGTGCAAACTGGTGGACGTGCGTGCGCGCTCGCCACGATCACGCACGACCTGCAGCAGGTCACGGACGATTTCACGCGCGCGATTGGCCTGTGCATGCACAACCGAGAGCGCGCTCCGCGTATCGTCATTCTCCGCTTCGGAAATAAGCTGCTCGGTAAACGCCATGACAGCGGCAAGCGGGTTGTTCAGCTCGTGCGCTACACCAGAAACAAGACGCCCAACAAGTTGCATGCGACGTGATTCGGTCAGCTCTCGCTGCATGCGTTCTGCTTCGAGTGTGGCCACGCGTTCTGTTGTGAGGTCGCGCGCAATGACGAGTACGGCTTGTTCACCAGCGTTTGTGCTGATAGGCGAGTACGATACGCTAAACCATCGTTCGGCGTCGTCGCCACATGTGAAACCGTGTTCAAAGTGCACGACTTCACCGCGCAGCGTGCGAGCAAACGATTCTCTGGCCAGTGCCTGGTGTTCGGCGGTGACGTAGCGCAGCAAGCTGCGTCCCAGAATATCTTCGAGCGCGTACGAGGTGAGTTTGAGTGCGGCGGGATTGGCGTCGCGAACCCGGGCGTCGCGTCCCATGGAAAAGATCGCATACGGTGCTGACTGCACCATGCGCCGGTTGGACTCCTGCGCTTTACGCATGCGTAATCGTTGCGTGCGCAACAAGACCCACAGAGCACAGAGGGAAAACAGTCCCAGCAGATACTGCGTGGCCAGCAACGAGGTGTTGCCAATCACTGATGGCAAACCAAACCACGGCACTGGCTGTGACGAACTCAAATGCAGGATGCCATACAAGGTGGTCCACGCAATGATTGCCACACTGAATACCGCCACGCCCTCGCGTCGCGGCAATCCCAGCGCGGCGATGGCAACAATCACGCCATAGAAGCCAGCCCCGAGCCACCATCCGCCACCACTGTTGTACATCTGGAGCGTGACCATCGCGATGTCCACAAAAAACGCGGCCGTGCTCCAGAGTACAACGGTCGAGCGCACCACAACAAATCGACGGATCACATCAAACGCCACCACACTCAGCAGCCACGTGACATAGCCAACCACAACGGCGGTGTTAGTTTCACCCCATCCGGTTGCGAAAAGCGTCACATTGAGCAGCAGCGCCAGCGAAATCCACGTGCAGCGACGCCGATTCAGATGCGCGAACTCGCGCGACCAGAAGTCGGCGCGATAGTCGAATGGGCGTGGTAAACTGGCCGAACGAGCGAGCGTCATTATCGGTTATGGTCTGCGAGGCGCGAGGCGCGCAGGGAACACTGCGTAGTATCGACCACTCTTGCCAGAAAACAACTGAGTACCCGACTGCGTCCACACCTGATGACGGCGCCAGGCCGGCCGCCGCAACACCCGTGCCGACGACAGCTCAGTCAGAAACGTGCTGAGCGGATTCGAGTTGGCGGAGCACCGTGGCGAGTTGGTCGAGGGCAAACGGCTTCTCGAGCACCGGCACCTGAACGGTCGAGAGAAACGCCGCAACGTCCGAGCTGGCTACGTCGCCCGTGGCAATGATCAAGCGCTCGAGCAGCATGGGATTTTCCGATTGCAGCACCCGATACACATCCATACCCGAAAGACCCGGCATCTTCAGGTCACACAGGATGACATCAAATTTTTCACGATCTTTCCGGACCAGCTGCAGCGCCTGCGCACCGTCCTCGCACAGCGTGACCGCCCAGCCGGTTCGCGTAAACCAGCGTGCAAGCGCATTGCGAATGGAGGCCTCGTCGTCAACAATCATCACGTGGCGCAGCGGTCCTCCGCTCGCCAGCGTTGCTACCGCGCCAAAGACCGGTGCACTGGTCTGTTCGGCATTGACCGGGGCGCAAACGGGATCACCAGCGACAGCCGCTCCCGGCGCAACCGGCGCCGAGCTCACTCTGGGCAGTTGCACCACAAACGTGGCACCCTTGCCGGGCGCGCTGGCATGGGCAACCAGTGTCCCTCCGTTGCGCTCGACAATGGCCCGGGAAACCGCCAGCCCCAACCCCGTACCCTGCCCCGGCGCGCGCGTTGTAAAAAATGGCTCAAACAAGCGCGAGCGCGTTGCTTCGTTTATTCCCGGACCCGTGTCCTGCACCTGAACACGTACTCTGGACTCTGATGCCTGCACTTTCACGCTGACCATTCCTCCGGCCGGTGCGGCCTGCATGCCGTTGACCACCAGGTTGGTGATGACCTGTTCCATGGCCCCCTCTTCGAGCTCGGCCAGACACGCACTATCCGGCGCCACAAACGTCACCCCGACTGATTGCGCCTCGGGACGAGTGGCTGCCCCGTCCAGCGCGCGCTGCACCGCGGTGCGCACATCAATCACGTCGCGCGCATTCGGTGACTTTGCACGCACGACCTGCAACAGATCACGAACGATGGACCGCGCGCGGCGTGCCTGCTCGTGAATCACGCGCATCTCATCGCCGCCATGCACCGTATCCTCGTTCTGCAACTGTTCGGACAGCGTCAATATGGCCGACAACGGATTGTTGAGTTCGTGCGCAACGCCCGACACCAGTCGGCCTACCAACTCCAGACGACGTGACTCTTCGAGCTCAGACTGCATACGCGCGGTCGCTTCAGCATGCGCGCGCTCAGCCGTCATGTTGCGAATGACAGCGACAACCGCATCACTCGTCTGATTGTCAACGACCTCGGCCAATCCCATGCCGTACCACTCCGGCCCACCGTCGCCGACCCCGCGAAACTCCTGGCGGAACCGCTCGCCGCTGCTGGCACGGGCAAGGCTCTCGGCCAACGCCCCGCGCTCCGAGGGGTGCAACAGCGCGTGCATGGGGGTACCGACGAGCGTTCCCGCTGGAATACCCGTGATGTGTTCCGCAATGCGACTGGCGGTGGTGATCACGCCGTCTTTGTCGAGCGTCAACACCAGATATGGGGACGCATCGACAACCGTACGGTAGCGTGCTTGCGCCTGACGAATGCGCTCCACCAACCGTGACTGGATGGTGGCAGCACCGATCATGATCAAAGCGCCAAAACCAGCGTAGTTCCAGAGGAACGACATGTTCCCGATTGGACGCGGAAAATCGCCCCACACTGGTGGCGCGAGGATTCCCGTCACCTCAAACCAGCCTTTCGCGACGTACACCAACACACCGAATGCCGTAACCGCAACCAACGCGCGAGGCGGTACGGTGCTGGCCGCCATGACAATCACCAGTACATAAAACGACGCCCCGTGCCACCAGCCACCACCGCTGAGATGCAATTGGACAGCGATGAATACAAAATCAGCCGCGAAGGCGACCACCAGTAGCGGCATTTCCAGCGCTTGCCTGGCCACTCGCGCAGCTTGCAGACGAATGGTGCCAATGACCAGCAAATAGGGAATGTAGGCCATGATGACCGGCCAACTCGAAACACCACCGCCCGCGATCAGGAAAACCAGATCAAGCGCTAAGAATGCACCAACCAGCAGCAGGCGCCATCTGAGCTGTCGCGTGAAATCCGGAGCCGATGTTGAGAGACCGGTCGCAGCTTGACCGAGGGAACTGGCGTGCATGGTGATTTCGCGCGCCCTCAGCTGTTGCGCAAAGGGAGGTATCGCGCGTGCCACGACGACGAAACCTCCAGCTCAAACGCCTGTCTCCAGCCGGCCAGCGTGGTCACACTCACATCGAATACTCGCGTGTGCGCACCA
>JBBSPO010000245.1:0-5847 GCA_038258695.1 Gemmatimonadales bacterium
CCTCCGTTGCGGCGGCAAAAGCGGCGTCAACGGCGTCAAACGTGGTGAGATCGCCCACGAAATACCTCGCCCCGATTTCCGAGCCGAGTGCGGCGAGCGGCTCTTCGCTGCGGCCGGCCAGGAACACGCGGGCGCCGCTTGCAGAAAGCCGACGGGCTGTAGCGGCGCCAATGCCGCCCGCGCCGCCGAGCAGGAGATATGATGGAGTTGTTGTGTCAGTCATACGCGATAAAAAGGCGGAGGGCGTATGGTGTTCCCGAGGCGCCATGACGGACGGGCGTGATGCAGGCACTGCAATAACTGTCCCCGCGAGAGAACAGCGGCTCCTTGCGCGCTACCTGAGCCCGATGAGTGTGGTCCCGTCCACCGTGATCTTGCCGTAGCGCGCGATGAAGTGCAGATGTGGGCCGGTCACACGACCGGTGGCGCCCACGTGACCAATCACGTCGCCTCGCGACACGGTGTCGCCTTTTGCCACCAGCTGTTTGCTCAAATGCAGGTACGCGGTGACCACGCCAGCACCGTGATCAATGTAGATCACGTTCCCACCGAGATAGAACGCATCCACCAAACGCACGATTCCACGATTCGCGGCGCGCACCGGAGTGCCAACGGCGCCGGCAAAGTCGGTGCCCATGTGTCGGCTGGTGACGGTGCCATTAAAAGTGCGTCCGCCACCGAAGCCGCTGGTAATGCGCGAGGCGCGTGGCGTGATGAACTCTTCACTCCACAGTTGCGGTGTGTTGTGCGACTCACGCGAGACAGCGGCGGCGCGTTGCGATTCTCGGCGCTGGCGGGCGGCCAGTGCCGAGTCGGGTGCCGCACCAAAACGAGGAGCAACGCGAAGGCGCTCGAGCGGATAGGTGGCGGTGACGGTTGGAATGCGAATTGTCTGCCGCGAACCATCCGCGCAGAGGACGTCGAGATTCAGACCGTTGCCGGAATCGACAGGTGCTGCAGCCAAGGCGTGAGCGGTGTCACCTTGCAGCGCGAAGTGCAGCGGCTCGCCGGCCAAGCGAGCGGTGGTGAGCTGTGCGAGTTCGCTGGCGTTTAGCGGCGCCAACTGCACGCGGAAGACTGAACCCGCACTCGGCGCGTCGGGGGTCCATGTCATGCGCTCATTGTCCGGACAGGCGAGCGGTCGTGCATAGGCTGCACGAGCGGACGGGGGCAGCAGCACGGCAAGTAATACGGCGAGCAGCATGAGCACGCTCGCCATGGCGACGCTCAACATGAGGCCCAGCGACACACTACCGGCGCGCCACTTATATTGTAGAGCGCGACCTGGTCTTATCGCGTGAACAGCCCAATGTGTGGTGTCGCAAGTGTGTTTGCGATTCTTCAAGCGTGCGTGCATTGCAATTGGTTTGAACGAGGGCGCGGGCTCTATCGTGCGCTGAGTTGCGGATGTAAAACGTGCGCCTTTCGTTGTACACGAAATCTGATGCGATGCTCCCGGTAGGAACACCAGGGAATGAACTGTGCGGCCACTGTGCTCGGCAGGAAATACGAGCAGCCGTACTATTTACTGAGTGTGGCTCGCTGAATTATCGGAAGTCCATCCGGCGTTTCGGACGTAAATCAGACCCGTCCGGACCTGGTGACAAACATCCAGCTGTCGACACTGCCACCCACGATCACATGCCGACGAGCGCGACGCACGCGTTCATCGAACGAGTGGAGTACGTCTCCATCCGCTTCCCGAGATAGCAACCAGAGCGTCCCCTCATCATCGCGGTTCAGCATTCGAAGGGCCGGTTTGGTCTCGGGAATTTGACTTACCAACGACGAAATATCGAACCCATCAGGAACCTGTCGGTTCATGCGTGCGATTGCACTGTCTCTCTCCGGCGCGCTGATTGGAGCTTTCGAAAGAGAAACAACGAGCGAGTCGGAGTGTGATCTGGCACCGAATGCGGTGAAGTACAACACCGAGTCGCGGGTCGACGCGCACCACGTACCGCCGCGCGTGATGTCAATTCACTGCAACTCTTCCGCACCGTAAGGCACGCCGAGCATACCGTACGGATGCTCGATCACTGGTGAGTCCACTTTGCATCTGCCGTATGGAAACCATTCCTCAGCGTCGCTCTTCAAGTCGCGCCGTCTCACGAATGTCTCCACCGCCGGACTCGATCTCACTTGCTGATCAACCAATCGCCCCTGTTGGTCAATCCCTCCGTCCCAATGACCGCCAAACGAATAGCCGCCAACACCCAGCGTGCTCACTGCCACACCCGCGCTATCGAAAATGAGCAAACGCTGCTGGCGCGGATCGTACAGATAAATGTTATCACGTGCGTCAACGCGAATGCCGTTCATGCGGCGGAACTCTGCAGGGCCAGCGCCCTCGCGACCGAGTGCCCTTACGAGTGAGCCGGCCGAATCGAACATCCGGACGGCGCGTTCCCTGGGATCAGAGACGATAATCCGTCCTCGGCGAACGCGAGAATTTGCGACAGAAGCCCGGCTGCTTCACCTGAATCTCCAATTGACAAGTCGACCGCGAACTCTGATGTAGAACCAGGTGAAATTGATCTACCGCCAGGGGCTTGATCGTCTGCTTGAACGCACGCGCTGAGCAATACTGCAGTCTGCACAGCGATGAAGAAACGATCGGGTTTCACATGCATCAGAACGCCGCGTGCATGTGCGACACCGCGTTTCCACAGCGAAAAAAGTCGCATAGGCTGTCGCATAATGATGATTGACAAGGCGTGAATCGCTCGTGAAGTTGCCAGATGTGAATGCAGACTTCCTCTGCGCACTTGGGCGTGGGTCTTCCGTAGCCGGTCGCTGTCTTTGTCTGACTCGACTGCCCAAAGACCGACACATCTACTTTGGAGAACAACATGTCTCTCACTCGGAAAAAGTATGCACTGGTTGGAGCAGTCGCGGTCGCTGTAGCATTCATTGCAACAGGAGCAGTGACCGATCTTGCAGCAGACACCGGCAGTATGTCGGTTGAGTGTAAACTCGTGGCTGGGATTTGCGCCACGCTTCACTACCCTGAAGTGTGCACCCCAGACTACGGATGCGTTCCCGCGTCGTCCCGCGATCTTCCTGGGAAAGAATTGACGGTGGAATGAACTGCGAGCACGTGAAGCTTACGACCTTCTCTCAGCGGGACCGGCATGCAATGGGCATTGGTACAACGTGTTTTGGTCTGCGTCCGTTCATGTCCGGCCCGCGCAGGATCGCATGCATCGGTCTGAGCCTGTGGCTATTCGCCGCTGCATGCACCACGCCGGTCGATAAGCAGGAGAGTGTCCCCCGAAATCGCGATCCCAGCACTGCCAGCGTGGCCACATCTGAAACCGCGGTTAAGAAGACAAAGGCTGGCGGCGAGAACAAATTACTGGCTGGAGATCGAGTCTTCCTTCAGGAGTCGTGGGACACTGTGTGGACACTGAGCGGAAGTTTATCGGATACCGTGTTCCTTCATCCGCTCGCGGTGCTTGCGGTAGACAGCACCGTCTACGTCGCTGAGTACGGCAATGGGGTGGTACTCGCCATGGATGCCGCTACGGGATCGGTGCGGTGGACCGCTGGTAGACGAGGCAATGGTCCCCGAGAATTCATTTATCCTGTACTCTTCAAGACGGCTGACGGAATGTTGGGCGTTGCAGATGCGAGGAACCAGAGAATCAGCGCGCTCAGCGCAGATGGTACGTTTGCTCGTGAAACGCGCGCCGAACTTCCCTCGGTCGTGATCGGTGTCTGTCAGCTTGGCACCGACGTTTTCATAGCTGGCTCCAGAGGCCGCAATCCGGCGTTGCTTCGACTCTCAGCAACGGGAGACACGCTGCACAAGGTGGAGGCGCCGTGGCTTGCCTACCTGGATGAGCTTGAAACTGTGGCGGGCCAGTTTCGCCTCACGCAAATCTCGACATCGCAGTGTGCACTCGTGCCCATCCTCGGGCCGTCGGAGGCGCAGGTGTTCGACCAGCAGTTGCAAGTCGTCGCGCGAGTCCAAGCTCGAGAGCGTGTTCCCACTGTTACCGTGGACACGCAGGCGCTCGCTGGGGGCGTCACCAGAAAAAGGGTTGAAAGAGACGCGGTGTATGGGTGGGGGGACGTGGCAATCGTTGGTGAGTCAGCATTTATTGTGTTTGAAGGCAGCTCGACCGAGAAGCTTCGCCTCATCGACGAGTTTTCCCTGCCGGATTTCTCGTATGTGGGCACCCATCTCGCTCCGCACCGAATCACATCCGCGACAGGCTCTGCTCATTCGCTTACTCTGCTGATGGAAGATGAGGAGGGTTATTTCCGGATCGCTCACCTCCGACGCAGATCCGCGACTCGCGCCTCCCGATAGCCGGCGCAGGGGAGCTCCTCGCCATGAATGCAACCAAGCTTTCCGCAGCAAGGACATCGGCTTGTGCAGTGCTTTTTGCGGTGAGCAGTATTGGTTGTCGCGCAGAGTTATCGCAAGCGACGACTCTTCGCGAACTTTCTCTAGGTTTCGCTGACTCTCAGGCGCACGCAGTCATGATTATTGTGCAAGAACGCGAATGTTTATCGCGTGAGTCGGATCTGCGAATGATTCGTAGCGTGATTCGACCGTCATATGTTGCACTCTTACCCGAAAATGGTCGCGAAGCGAAGCCTGCCGTCGCCCAGTTCGTTGCGAGAGTGCTCGAATTGGAACCTGGGTCGCACGTCAATCTTCGCAAAGGCTCCGTTCGAGTCCTGAATACAATGGGTATCACCGCGACACCCGTCGTGGTGGTGCGGAGTGCTACCTCGGGATCGATCATGGTCTTCACGGCCAGCGCCGAACGTAGGATCTTGCGTCGGCAGTTGCTTGCCGCGAAGACCTTGATCGAGGATTGATCCTTTCCTTGCTGATTTGATTGTTTCACCACAAACCACGTGCGCAATGGTCGTTTGTCCCCGTTGCGCTTGGGGCGCGACGTAAAGAGCCAGAAGCAGCGCACGGTGCTGCGGCAACGTGTACCAAGGGTGATCTGCTGCGGCATTCCGGCTGGATGAAGTTGAGCCGAGTGCTTGGTCGATTGTTCCACGCGTTCGGGGTGTGCCTGTCGTACCTCGGCAAGTTGTTTCGACCAACGCATAGTGCGCAGAGGAACGCGTCTCCCCCGAAGAGCACGCGGCAGCGCTCCGGCATGGGCTGGTCGCTTTTGGCGGCCCCGCTTGTCCGGGGGGATTGTGCGCGAAGGCAGTGCGACTTTTTCTATTATGTGGTCTTATTCGTTTCGTCGCTGGTCAGCGAAGTGTCTCAAGAGTTCGGAAGGCGCAGGCAGCCCCCATCTCTGATGCATTCGCTCCAGCGAGCGACGAGTCACCTGGAGCATGTCGGCTACGCGCTTGACGGTCCACGCATCGGGCTCTCGCGCTATCTGTCGAAACAGCTGACTTCCGTTGGGACGCGATCGCTCGGCTGCTGCGACGTGAGCGGCAGCAGGAGCTGCGTGGGATTCAGATGCATCGCAACGTGTTGCATATGGCGCAACGTCAGCGCCAAACTGTCGGCGGTGACGTTGTGCTGCTCCAGCACCGCGCAACGGCGACACGCCGGAGTTTTCAGAGCGGCTGCAGAGCCTCCGACTCTTTCACCCCCACGATCAGCACGCTGCAGTCCCAGCAGCTCACCAGCGCGTGCATCGACTGCACCATGGCTCGCGCTGCCTGGTGTTGCAGGTGAGTCATCGCCAGCGAGACGTCCACGAGCAAACAGCATCGTCCCGCGTAGTCAAACGCGTCGAACAGGGACGCTAGATCGTCCGCATGTCGTATGGTAATCAGCTGCTGGCTGCTGGCTGCTGGTTGCTGGTTGCTGGTTGCTGGTTGCTGGCGAGGAAAACGTTCAGCGTGCGAGACCAG
>JBBSPO010000246.1:0-5838 GCA_038258695.1 Gemmatimonadales bacterium
TACGTATACGTCGGCGCGAAGCGATGTCGGGCCGTGAATCACGTTAAAGGGCCCGTGCAGACGTCGACCTGCCTCAATCTCCAGTACTTCAATCGGAGGCACATACGTGTCTGCGGCAGCAAACGCCTCTGCAACCCGCGCTGCATCACGAGGTGTCATTTGCAGCACGACGTCGAGATCGTTCGTAAGCCGCGGCTCACCATATACTATGGCCGCAGCTCCTCCGGTGATCATGTATGGGAGACCGAGTAAAGCGAGCGGCGATACGAAGCGTGATAGCAGATCCATGGCAAACCCGATCAGCCCGACGTGCGGCGAAACATCGCGCGCACCTCCGCCTGGACTTGTTCTTCGCTTAGCTCCGGCCGGAATGTACGAAGTCCAGCCTCAGCCAACGACCATGCCGTAGCGCGCAATGAATACGCCACCTGGAGGTTTGTCGTGGCAATCTGTGAAAGCTCAGACTCGTTGTCTGTACTCGGTTCGCCACGCAGCTGAGCTGGACTACCGGCAGAAGGAAGTGTATCGCTCATACGGGGAAATCTACATGCAATCTGCGGTTGGCAATGCCAGTGAGGGCTTTGATCTCAATCACTTTCGATTTGCCGCCGCCGCATGCTACATCATGACACCACAACGCTCGGAGACCAGTCACCTTGTACGTGCACCACGCGGCCCTGTGCATCGAAGTACACACGGCGCGTATGTGAGAATGACATGCTGCACATACTGCTGCACCAATAGTACCAGCGAACAGAAAGCACCACCACGTGCTGTGCATCATGATCAGTGGTTTGTTCTACGCGGGCGGTGTAGTTGAAGTTGACCCGGTCCTGAGCAGTGACTCCTGGTTGACTGAACTGCCCTCGGCCCTGCACGATGTCATGAAAACGCTCCATGTAGTACATCACCGCACCGGACGTGATGGCAAGCGGCGTAAATGTGCCGTCAAAATCCATCTCCCACCATCGCTCGTTGGTGAGTCCAGCCGGTCGCGGATCGACCGCACGAACGAATGGTACCGTCCGGGCAATCCCGGACGCCTGGCGCTTGAACTCGCGGCGGTGTTCAGGGGTGAATGAGAGGCCTGTGTACACCGTGCTGTCTGGCAAAATCCGTTCGGCGATTTGCAACAGCTCCCGCTCGTACGGTGTGATCGCAGACCGCGAGATTGTCATGCGCGATCGTCTCTCGACGTGCGACTCATACACGGAGTCTGGCAGTTGATACGGCGTGCCCAGGCGGTGGTTTGGCGCAGACTGTGCTTCCGTGTTGCTCGCAAGCAAGGAAATGAGAACGATTCCGATTGCCGCGTATATCACCACTCGCAACAGTGACCAGCGCGGCCTCAGTTTGGTGGCGTGAACTCTCTGACTTGTGAAAGCACATTTCATCACGGCTTATCTCCGTTGCACTCGAAACGCGGCGGATGCCGCAGCAGCCACGCTGTCTCCCACACGCTTCGGGTACAGTCGCAAGCCGAGCTGATCCTGAGTGACAACGAACACTGCCTCGTTGCGTGCGAAGCGCCCGTTCTGCTCAACACAACAGAAGTCGCCGAAGCGCCTTTCCAGTAGCACAGCGTCAACAACACTGCCTCTTTCGAGGAAGACAAGCAGGTTGGCGTGATCGTTGTGCATGACCGTCTCACGTCGGCTGTCGCGCCAGCGGAATCCCAGCGATTCGTCGATGTGCTCCGCCGAAGCGTACGGGTTCACAATCACAAGCGTGTCCCAGCGGAACGGTAACGCAGCGTTGAGATCCAGCTGCGTTCCGGCTCCGGCGTCTATCGCTTGCGTCGCAGCTGTCTGCAGATGGTCTCGCGCATCGGTGTCACTGCATGCAGAAGCGAATAGCATAGCGGTCATGCAGATCAGCTTTCGCAGTGAGCGCATTTTTTTGTTATCCTCCACCGCAGGTTGTGCTGGCCCCACTACCCACGAGCCAACATAGCCCGCCAGCTCCAGCCATTACGTCCGCTTCTGCACTTCCATTGACTCCTGAGCTCCCAGCTTGGCTGAGCCCTATGGCATTGTTGTGGAGATCCATGTCTCGTTGGAGGATCTCAGTCGCATTGAGTTGTTTCCCAAGGTCTTCGTGAGCCGTGGTCCACACAAGCGCGTCAGAATGACCGTATGCACGCTTCATGGATGCACTCCAGATGGCATGCTGAAAAGCATTCTGACGCGTATTATCCACGCGATCAGTTGTCCCGGTCACTCGCATTGATTGCGAATACGCAGAATCCCTAGGCTCGCGCATCTGAAGTGCTCGGAGCCCCCACTTGATAGGATCGCGCCGCACCAATGCCTTTTCTCCTGCTGTTAGCGCTCCGAATTCGGCCGGCGTCCAAGGATGTGGCGCCGCAGGCTCGGAACCGGTTCCCCATACTCCGCCACTCGATCCCTCGCCGTCATAGTGTACCCAAAGCTCAGCTTCACCCCACCATGGGTCGTCTGAGCCCCAACCGGACGCGCATCTCCCGAACACGAGGCAAATGATTGTATCGTGCGACATAAAGGCATAGTCAGGCGGGGCAGTGACCGTCACCGTGACCATCATCGGCGGGTCACACTCGCCGCCCATGCTACTCGCCGTGTGCGCGGCATTCATGTCGGCCACAGGCGTCTCATCGCAGCAATCGCCCGATAACGCGCTCAAGCCGTTCCGCGAACGCACTCGAATCTGTCGCGTAACGCGATCAGCCCGCGTTTCGTGCGTCCGCAACACCTCACCGTTGCCGTCGCAGTCGCCGAAGTTGAACTGCACACCGGCACTCGTTCCCTCGCGCAGCGCTGAACTGGAGGAAAAAGCGGCGACCCGGAGACGCCGTGGGGTGAGTGCCGAATCAATCGCGGCCCACGTGGTGCTCTCGCGACTCTCGCGTATGAGCAGCTCAAGTTGTTGGGGAGTGAGCGATTCACCGAGCGGGCACATGATGCGCAACGCGTGAGATCCGCGCACCACGCGACCAGCAAGCTCTTTCGCACTGCGCCCCGGCACAGACTGACGACGCACGGCACCTACCGTGCCTCCAGACAGCGCTCGTAGACGATCCGGCGAAACATCCAATGGGATGGCGCTGCCCCGGATCAGCACCACCTGGCGCGAGGCACCAAACAGCGCGTCCTCACGAATGACGGAGCACGTCAGTACTGGCGCCCCCCCCCCGTCAAACCCGTGGCGCCCGGAACGGCGGAAAGCTCTTGCGACGGATTCAGTTGAAACGAACCCGGAGATGAGCTCGCATTCGAGACCTCGTTGTTAGTGGTGACACGGCTTGGCTTGATCACTCGCTTACTCATGCGCCTGGATCCAAACCGTCGCAACCTAATTTTGCGACAAATATGCGACACGCATTGCGACAAATCAGATCGCTACACGCGGTGTCTCTATTCTGCTGCGACACTACCACGCGCGTGTCGGAGTCACCCAAGAACAGCCCTCACTTCCCCATCAAAAACTCCAGCACATCAAACCGCGTCACAATCCCCTGCACCACCCCCTCCTTCTTCACCAGCACCGCCCGATTGGCCTTCGACAACAACTTCGCCACCTGCTCCACCGGCTGGTCCACATCCACCACCGGAAACGGCGCGTCCATCACATCGGCCACGGCCTGGTCCAGCACCTTCGCGTTCGACAATGACCGCGTGGTGAGCTGACTCTCGGCCACACTGCCCACGCACACGCTGCCTTCCATCACCGGCAGCTGCGACACGTCGTGCAATGACATGAGCCCCAGCGCCTGTCGCACACTCATGCCCGGCCCAACGCTCACAACCACCGGCGCCGATCCGGACTTATGCCCCAGCACCGCCGACAACGCCGTACTCGGCGCGTCCAGCATCTGGTTTTCCTGCATCCATTCGTCGTTGTACAGCTTGCTCAGATAACGCTCGCCGGTGTCGCACAAAAAGGTGACCACGTAGGCGTTGGGGTCATCAAGACGACGGGCCACGGTGAGCGCGGCGTGCGCAATCATGCCGGCCGAACCGCCCACAAACAGCCCTTCCTCGCGCGTGAGACGGCGCGCCATGCTGAACGCGTCCTTGTCGCCCACGGTGATGAACTCATCCACCACGCTCATATCAAGCGTTTGCGGCACACAATCCTGACCCACACCTTCCACCTTGTACGGCGCGCTGGACGGATGACCTTGGCCATGCGTGCGCCATAGCTCAGCCAGCACGGAGCCAGCTGGATCTGCCGCGACGATTTTGATGTTGGGATTCTTTGACTTGAGGTAGCGACCCACGCCAGACACTGTGCCACCGGTACCGGCTGACGCTACAAAGTGCGTGATGCGCCCCTCCGTCTGCTCCCAGAGCTCGGGACCCGTGGTGGCCATGTGTGCCGCCGGATTGGCCGGATTCTCAAACTGGCCCGCCAGCACCGCGCCCGGTGTTTCGCGCACCAAGCGTTTGGCCCACTGGACATAGTTCTGCGGATGGTCGGGTGGCACCGCGGTGGGCGTGATAATCACTTCGGCACCGAACGCCTTCATGAGTCGCACCTTCTCCTGCGACATCTTGTCGGGCATGGTGAAAATGCACTTGTAGCCCTTGATCGCGGCGGCCAGCGCGAGCCCCACACCGGTATTGCCACTCGTGGCCTCGATAATGGTGCCGCCCGGCTTCAAATGCCCCGATGCCTCCAGCGCCTCAATCATGGGCAGACCAATACGGTCCTTTACCGACCCGCCCGGATTGAAGAAGTCGGCCTTCCCAAACACCGGCGTGCGCATGCCGCGCGTGACACGCGAGAGACGGATGAGTGGTGTCCACCCAATCGTGTCAAGCACCGTGTCATAGGGCCGGCGGTGACGGATCACGGGCTCTATGGAGCCACTCGCGCTACCCGGGTTGGCATCGGTGCGGGCCGAGGAGGCCGGAACGGAGGGAGTCTGAAGCGTGGCCATGACAGAAATCCTTGGGGTTGTGTTTCTCAGAATCGAAGCAGAATCAATCGAGTGGGCAGTCAATAAACGGTGCGCCAGCGGTCGCTGCTGGTGAACGCTGCTATCGCACACTGCTGAAACATGCTGCTAGCGCGCGCTGTCGCCCGGAAACGGTGGTCCATCGGGATGACGATAGTGCACCGGGAAAAGCAAGCTCACCCCGGTCGCGATACCATCACGTCTGGCCGGACGAAAGCGCAATTCGACCGAACCCGCAACCGCCGCCGAGTCGAGCGAGGGCACGCCGGAGGTACGCGCGACGGTGGTGGAGTCGCGCACCGGACGCCCGTTGGCGTTCACATGCAGGCGGAGCATGACGTTGCCCTGAATTTTCTGCTCCCACGCCGACAGCGGGTAGCTGAACGGTGTGGTCTCGTTGAGCATGACGGGCACCAACTCCGGAGCAGCACTCGGAATGAGCGCCTCGGCGCTTTGCCGGATGGACTGTGCGCGTTCGCCGGCGCAGCCTGCAGTGCCAGCCACGGTGCCGCCCAGGGCCATCGCGCAGAGTGCGTAGCGCAAACCACCGCCCGTTCTCACGAGCACACTCTGGGCAGGCCTGTACAACTTTTGCGGCTCTTGGGGAACACAGCAACCGGACATAGGGTGAAATGTACTCAGCGGGTTTGCCACAACACATCAGGACGGTCAGTGCCTCCTTGATGTACCCCACGCTCATGCCGATGTAGCCGGCGCTGTTCGCCGTCTGTCCTCCCTTCCTCTGTTGCTGGCCATGGCCGACTCCACTTCAGTTGCCCGCGGCGCATGGTCCATGCGCGTCCTCACCGTCTTTTTGCTCACAGGCGTTCTGTCGGCCTGCGGCGGCGGTGACTCGGTCTCCGGGCCGCCTCCCAATCCGTCGGCGCTGCGCATCGAAA
>JBBSPO010000247.1:0-5794 GCA_038258695.1 Gemmatimonadales bacterium
GATCGGGCGTGAACTGAATGCGACTGAATGACAGGTGCACTGCGTCGGCCAGCGTTTTGATGAGCAGCGTTTTAGCCAGCCCTGGCACACCACGCAGCAAACAGTGTCCGCCGGCAATGAGACAGGTGAGCACTTCACGGCGCACCTGCGCCTGCCCTACAATCACACGGCCAATCTCGGCGTCGAGCGACGCAACCAACGTACGCGCCGCATCAAAATCAGCGCGCGCAGTGGCCGCCGCAGCACGGTCAGACGCAGCGGCAGTGGTGGCAGCAGACGGGGCAGACGGATTGGTGGTAGAAGTCACAGGCGGGGGCTATGCAGGAAGCGTGGGACGCTGACAGGAGGCGAGGTGCTGTACCGAATGCTACGTGTGCGGCCCTGACTTCGCTGGCAAAGCGCGCGAGATTGTCGCCTGCGCCATCAGTACCCGAAGCCTACGCTCCACAGCAGAATGCGCTGCGCCGCTTCACCGGTGCGTGCCACGCGGGAGTACGCGCCAATTTCCGTGTGCAGCGCCAGCAGCGGCCACAAATGCACGCTACCGCCAACGTACGATCGCCGCGGATCGGCATCACCGCCCGGGTTGCCAAAGGTGCGCAAGATGCCACCGCTCACACCAAGCGCGCTGCCATACCGACCAAACGTGACCGCCGTACCAACACTGCCGCGCACACCACCGAGTCCCAGGTGCACTGCGCCGTAGCTGCACACGGAGCGCGAGTCGAACGCACGCCGCATGCCCGCAGCGGCAGCCACGTACAGCTTGAGTGGTGAGCCGTACGACACGCCGAGCAGGCAGCGCTGCGCACGCCAGCGTTTGTCATCGGCCTCGTCAGGCTGGTTGGCGGACGGTGCGACAGGTGTCGGGGGGGGGACCTGTGAAAGCAGCGAAAAAACAGGCAGCGACAGGACCATCAGCAACGCTGCGACCAGTACGGCAACACGCGTGCGCGAAGCCTGCAGGTCACCGCACCGGCGCAACCATGGCGTCGCCAAGCCGCGTGGCGACTTAGTACTTAAGTCCACTGGCCTCAGCAAAATCGCGCATCGCTTTCTCCTGCGCCTCGTTGAGCGTTTCCGGAACGGTAATCGCTACTTCCACCAGCAGGTCACCGCGCTTCCCGTCTTTGCTGACACCCTGCGCCGGCACGCGAAACCGTTTACCCGACGCGGTGCCAGCGGGAATCCGCACGGCCACTTTTTTGCCATCAATCGTGCGCACACTGACGCGCGAACCCAGCGTCGCCTGCGCAACATTGATTGGCACCGTTGCAATCAGATCGAGTCCATCACGCGTGTAAAAGCGATCAGGCGTCACCTGGAACGTGATGATAAGGTCACCCGGTTGTCCGCCTGACGCACCGCGCCCACCCTGCCCACGCAGACTGACGCGCAGACCGCTTTCGGCACCCGCGGGAACGGTGATAAGCACTTTACGACGCGCGCGCACATTGCCGGCGCCGCTGCACGTGGGACAGCGCTCACTGGGAATCTGTCCGCGTCCCATGCACGCCGGACACGGGCGATTAACAGCAAAGCCCCCCTGTCCAAACGAGATCACACCACGACCACTGCACTCGTCGCACGTTTTGCTGGTGGCACCAGGCGCGCCACCGCTGCCACGACACGTGGCGCACTCTTCCTGTACTTCGAGTTCAACGGGCACTTTGCCGCCTACCACTGCCGTGCGGAATGGCACTTCGACCGTGCGCTCGATAGTCTGTCCCTGCTCCGGTCCGCGAGCGCGTCGTCCGCCTGCGCCAAACATGGTGCTGAACAAGTCACCGAGCCCGCCAATCCCGCCCACATCAAAGTCAAAGCTGCTGCCACCCGCGCCAGGCCGCGCACCGCCCGGTCGCGGACTGCTGAAGCCCGCGCCCGCCCCACCAGGCCTGCCCGTGCTGCTGGCGCGCGTGCCAAAGCCACCAAACGCACCAAGCCGGCGCATTTCGTCGTACTGCTTACGCTTGTCGGCGTCACCCAAGGTGCCGTACGCTTCAGAGATTTCCTTGAAGCGATCGGCAGCCTTGGGATCACCAGCGTTGCTGTCGGGATGATATTGCTTGGCGAGGCGACGGTACTGCTTCTTGATTTCGTCAGCCGTTGACGATGCGGCAACGCCGAGCACTGCGTAAAAATCCTTGCCGTTGGCCATGCGTGCAGCGGAACCGGAACGAGTGATTAACGGGGTTTAGCGACGAACGCGTACGTCACGCGCTTGCGTCACCGTTGTACTGTTTGACCAATACGCGAGCTGGACGCAGCAAGTGTCCGTTAATCATGTATCCAATCTGGTACACCGACGCAACCAGCCCGTCTTCCTCTTCCGAAGCCGCCGGCGCCGTGCCCAGGGCCTCGTGCAGGTTGGGATCGAAGGGATGGTCTACCGGATTGATTGTCTCGAATCCGTGTCCGGCCAGCGACTTGACAATCTTCTTCTCCACCAGCGAGACGCCGTCAATCACGGTTTTGGAATCCATCACAGCCGGATCGACGGACGCAAAGCGCGACAGGTCATCAAGCGCGTCGAGCAAGCCGCGCACCAGGTCACCCTGCGCACGCCAACCGGCCTCCTGCCGCTCACGTACGGCCCGCTTGCGGAAATTGTCAAACTCAGCGGCTACGCGCAGCATGCGTTCGCGCGTCTGCTCCACTTCCATGCGAAGCGCTTCGTCGCCGGTCAAAATCTCCTCGGTCGGTTCGGGCGTTTCCGTGACGGCGGGTTGCTCACCAGTGGCCATGGGATCGTCTATTGAATGAGGTGTGTTTGGATCAGTCATAGTGGCGATTGCCTACGGCTTGAGGTGTTTCTCAAGGAACGTCCACACAAGGTTCCACGAGTCGATCTGCTCAGGAGAGTCATCACGTTCGAGCGTCTGGCGATTCACGCGACGGTTGAACGTATGGCCGCCACTGGCAGGCCCAGGGGTCGGATCAACATAAATCTTGGTTTCCGCCCAGTTGGACTTCCGTGCGCGCAACGCGTCAATGAGCGGTTCCGCTTCTTCAAAGTTGACGTCAGTATCGTTGGTGGCCACGTGCACGAGCATTGGCGTGCGCAGGCTGTCTACATGATAGTACGGTGAGCGCGCCTTGTATTCTTCACGCTTCTCAAACGGCAGCCCCTCAACGCGCTTCATCGTGCTGAACGAGCGCTGATAACCGGGGCCCTTGTACGACAGGCGGAAGAACAGGTTGGTGACCGGTACCATGGCCACACCCGACTTGAATGGCGTCTCACCGCGGAACAGCAGATGCGCCGTGATGAATCCACCGTGGCTCCAACCCATCACACCGACACGCGCGGTGTCCACATACGGCAACGTTTTCGCAAAATCATAGGCACTCAGCACATCATCAACTTCGTAGCCGCCGTAATCAATGGCTTCGTGAAACGCCTGACCGTAGCCCGTGCTGCCGCGATATTCTGGCGCAATGATGACGTAGCCGCGTTCCACCGCTTCAATGATGAACGGCAGATAGTTCTGGTCCCAGTTGCCATGGACGCCGCCATGCACCCACACCATGGCCGCATGCGCACCATCACCGCGAGGGTTGAGCGGACTGAACACGTAGGCCGGAATCTCGAGCCCATCGGGAGCGCTCTTGTAGCTGGTTTTGGCATACTGCATTTTGCCCACGCTGCGAGCGGCAAAAATGGAATCCGTGATCGCCTTGCGATCGATGGCGGACTGATAGTTCGACCACGGATGGTCTTCGTGCCGGTTGCTGACGTACAAGTCTTCGGCGCGCGCAGAGTCCATGGGGATGACCTTGCGCGGCGGCTGATTGCCGCCCTGCGCGAGGACGGGCGACGCACTCACGCTCAGCAACACAACACTCGTGGCGGCGAGAACAGCGCTGGAAAACAATCTGGGCAGAAAGGGCATGAGGTCGGGGAGTCTGGGGAGAGTCGAAATCACTTCAACAAGGTAGACGACCAATGAGCGTTCGGACGCGACAGTGAGATCGAAGACCCGCGTCTGCTCACACGCGAACGCCTACGCGAGGGAGAGCCGCACGTGCGAGATCGGCGCCTGCGAGACCGGCGCGTGCAACCTCCGAGCGTACGGCATCCCTGCAATCTACGCGACCTGTCACAATAGTGCTGCCGATACTGTGCTGTCTCACCCGACATCACATTTATTGCCCGATCAGCCCAGGTTCCAGAGCCCTGAACGCGTAAACGGCCCCGCCATCGGCGGCCAGACAGTTCATGACAGAACTCTTGCGTGATCGCGGCCCATAGGGGCCAAGCAACGACTATCGTGCCGCCGACACCGACCACCCGGGCGACGTTGCATCCCCAGCGTAAACACGCCGGACGCGATCAAGCGCAATCTGCGTGGCGCGATGGCGAATCTCGGTGCGATCTCCGGGCAACACGGGCCGCACCGCGTGCACCTCCCCCTGTACGTCCACGGCAATCCACACTGTACCCACCGGCTTCTCGGTGCTGCCACCGCCCGGACCGGCGATCCCGGTCACGCCGATACCCACATCCGATCCGAATCGGTTTCGTACACCAGTTGCCATGGCTCGCGCCACCAACTCACTCACCGCGCCGTGTTGGGCGATGAGCTCCGTTGGGACGCCGAGCTGCTCCACCTTGATGCGATTGGCATAGGCAATGACACCGCCCAGCACATGCGCGCTCGAGCCGGGGATGGCCGTCAGGCGACCGCCGAGCAATCCACCGGTGCAGCTTTCGGCGACAGCGATCGTGTGCGAGCGCTGAGCCAGCTGTGCGAGAACAATGGCTGCGAGGTCGTCCTCATTTTCGCCATAAATCCACGACCCCACACGTTCCCGCACCGTCTCGGCAGCGCGATCGAGCGCGGCGTCCGCTTGCGATGATGTCATACCGGAAACGGTCAGCCGCAAATCGACGCCGTCGAGGCCGGGCAGATACGACAGCGGCACGTCGTGCACCGCCCCGCGAAACTCAGCGAGATGGTCGGCGGCGGCCGATTCAGAAATCCCGGTGGTGCGCAGCGTCAGCGAGCGAACGACGGCGGCGTTCTCCGTCGAGACACCACCAGCCTGCTGCCGCTGCATCAGACGTGGCACGATTTCTTCGACCAGCATGCCTCGCATCTCGCGCGGTACACCAGGCATAGTTGCGACGAACTGTCCCTGAGCATTCTCAATCCAGATGCCGGGCGCTGAACCATGACGATTGGTGAGCACCGCTGCAGATGCGGGCAGCATAAACTGACGCACGTTGCTCTCCGGCATCGGTTTGCCGAACCGCTCGAGCCAGCGTTCAGCGAGGGCGTCACGCGACTGCGTGTGCAGTACGAGCTCCTGGTCAAAGGCGGTGGCCAGACTCTCGTGTGTACGGTCGTCAGCGGTGGGACCAAGTCCACCAGTGGTGAGCACCGCACCAGTCCGCGCCAGCGCGTCGTGTACGGCGTCTACAATGTCGGTGGGTGTGTCTCCTACGGTGGCCCGCCGGACTACGCGAACGCCAAGGTCAGCGAGGGTGCGCGCGATGTGCACGGCATTGGTGTCAACCGTAAAGCCGAGCAGCAGCTCGTCACCGATGGTAATCAGTTCGATGTCCATGCTGCAAGATACCCACGGGCGGCATGGACCGCGGAGGCTCGGAGGCGCGGATGTGACGCACGAGGAAATGGTGAAGGCTGGCGCGGACTGCTCGGCTAGTGTTTGACATGCGAGTCGATGATCAAACAAATGCGATCACGGGCCAAATCGTCGATGCGGCGATCCGGGTGCATTCCGCCATCGGGCCCGGGCTGCTCGAAAGCGCCTATCAGGTGTGCATGGA
>JBBSPO010000248.1:0-5777 GCA_038258695.1 Gemmatimonadales bacterium
AGCTCTCGACACTTCTGTCGTCTTGCGGCTGCTCACCGGAGAGCCCGCGGCGCAAGCTGCCGCGGCGCTATCCTATGTCAGCGCGCTGCAATCGCCAGCCGTGGTGTCTGACCTGGTGTTGAGCGAGTCCCTACCAAGCCAGGGCTGATTGACCGACTGATCTGTGCCGACTACGACAAAGACGGCCTCGAGGTCCTCACGTTCGATCGTGATTTTTCACGACTTCCAACAGCGCGTCTACTCCCGCTGTAGCGCTGAGGTCGAGAGACGAGGCTCTCAAATCGCCTTGAACTCATCAAACGGCTGCGTGCAACTGTTGCACACATGAATAGCCTTGCACGCCGTCGACCCGAACTCACTCTGCAGTCGCGTGTCACTTGACCCACAAAACGGACACGCGACAGGAGCACGACGACGGGTGAGCGTGACCAGTCCACCCTGCTCCGCGCGTCCCGGCGGCGCAATGCCATAAGCACGCAACTTCTCGCGCGCTTCGGGGCCCATCCAGTCGGTGGTCCACGCTGGCGCAAACGTGGTCTTCACATGCACCGAGCGCGCGCCCGCCTTGAGCAGCGCGCTGCGAATATCGTCTTCGATTTCGCGCATGGCGGGACAGCCAGAATACGTAGGCGTGACCGTTACCGTGATCTGCGCACCCGCAGCGGCACCTTCAACTGCGGCACCTTCACCAGCGTGATCTCCCGCCGCGTCAGTGGCGCTCTCCACCTCGACATCACGAATGATGCCCAGCTCCACAACGCTGATCACGGGCACTTCGGGGTCCATGACAGTGCCCAGTACGTCGTACACCTGCTCACGAGTGAGTGACATCGCGCTCACCACGTGGCTCCGGGATGCGCTCGCGCCACACTTTGCATCGCCGAGAGCATGTGTCCGAGGTGTTCAGTGTGGCGCCCTACGCGCCCGCCCCGCACCATGACGGCATCGGCGGGCGGGGTGAGCGTGGCTCTCTGCAATACGTCGCCCACGATCGCCGCCCAGCGGGCCTCAAGCGCACCGTAGTCGAGCGTGATGCCGTGCTCCGCCACCGCGTCGTCCACACCGTCGCGCAGGAACAGCTCACCTGTGTAGCGCCAGAGTTCGTCGAGCGCGGACTGCGCACGTCGGTGACTCTCATCGGTGCCGTCACCCATGCGCACCACCCACTCGCTGGAGTGGCGCAGGTGGTACTTGTCCTCCTTGAGCGACTTGGCGGCAATGCCGGCCAGCTCCTCATGCCCGCATCCGGCCAACGCATCGAGCTGCAACACGCTGTACGCATCGAAGAGGAACTGTCGCAACATCGTGAAAGCGAAATCACCGCGCGGCAGCTCCACGAGCAGCGCGTTGCGGTACTTCACGCCGTCGCGAAAATAGGCCAGCGCGTCGGCGTCACGCCCCTGCCCCTCGACTTCACCGGCCAGTCCAAGCAGCATGTTGGCGGCGCCCACGAGGTCGAGCGCAACATTGGCCATTGCAATGTCCTCTTCGAGCACGGGGCCATGCCCGCACCACTCTGACATCCGGTGTCCGAGCACGAGCCGGTCATCGCCGAGACGGAGCAGATACTCAAACAGCGGTGCGCCCAGCGTCGGCCCTCGCGAACCCGCAACGCTGATCTCGTCGGCGGCAACCGTGGCACGCTTGGTAACGTCCAGCTCGTGATCAGTGTCAAGCGCCATCAGAACACCTTCACGCCGAGAGGAACCTTGTAGAAGTGCGGGTGACGGTACGGCTTGTCGTTGCCGGGATCGAAAAACGGACCCGCGTCGCCTGGCGCAGAAGCAATGATCGCCTCGGCGGGCACAACCCACAGGCTCACTGCTTCGCCTCGACGGGTGTAGACGTCACGCGCATTCTGCATGGCGTGCTCCGCATCGGTGGCGTGCACGCTGCCCGCATGCTGATGCGGGGCGCCGCGGCCGGCCTGGGTGAACACTTCCCAGAGCGGCCACTGTCCGTCCTTGGTCTCACCGTTCGCCGAGGTGCCGGACGGATCAGCTGTGCGCACGCCTGCCATCAAGCCGCCTGCACGTCACGTCGCTGGCGCGATGCATGCGCCTCGGCCGCCGCCCGCACCCAGGCGCCGTCGTCGTGTGCCTTCTGACGCGCGGCAATGCGCTCACGATTGCACGGACCGTTGCCGCCGATCACCTGGAAAAACTCCTCCCAGTCAATCTCGCCAAAGTCCCAGTTGCCCGTCTCCTCGTTGTAACGCAGATCCGGGTCGGGCAGCGTGACGCCGATCGCGATTGCCTGCGGCACGGTAAGATTGATGAAGCGCTGACGCAGCTCGTCGTTCGTCTTGCGCTTCACGCGCCACTTGAGCAGCTCGGCCGAGTTGGGCGAATCGGTGTCACTGGGCCCGAACATCATGAGCGACGGCCACCAGAAGCGATTCACCGCGTCCTGCACCATCTCTCGCTGCGCATCGGTGCCCCGGGCCAGCGTGGTGCAGATCTCGAAGCCTTGGCGCTTGTGGAAGTTTTCTTCCTTGCAGATGCGCACCATGGCGCGCGCGTACGGACCGTACGAAGCCTTGGCCAGAATCGTCTGATTTACGATTGCTGCGCCGTCCACAAACCAGCCAATCACGCCCATGTCCGCCCAAGAGAGCGTGGGGTAGTTGAAGATGCTGGAATACTTCGCCCTGCCGTCGAGCAGCTGTTCGTTAAGCTCGTGCCGATCGACGCCAAGTGTTTCGGTCCCACAGTAGATGTAGAGCCCGTGGCCCGCTTCGTCCTGCACCTTGGCAATGAGCGACATCTTGCGACGCAGCGACGGAGCACGCGTGATCCAGTTGCCCTCGGGCAGCATGCCCACGATTTCGGAGTGCGCGTGCTGCGACATCATCCGGATGAGCTGTCGGCGGTATCGCTCGGGCATCCAGTCCTTGGGCTCGATGCTCTCACCAGCAGCAATGCGCGCCTCAAAGGCGGCAACGAGGGCCGAATCGTCGGCGGTCACGGTGGTTGGCTTGACGGTCGTAGGCTGTGTCATAGTGGCAATCTACCGGAAAAAACAGGAATTTCACAATCGTGTGCAGCTTGTATCTTACCCCATATGACAAATAGCGCTCCATCCAATTCTGTGCCCGAGGGTCGGGTCACGGTGCACATTGCCGACGGTGTCGGCACAGTTGAGTTTTTCCATCCCAAGGGAAACTCCCTGCCAGGCGCGTTGCTGCGCGAGCTGGCGGCGCAGATTTCTGCGCTCGGAGAGAACACCGATGCGCGCGTGATCGTGCTGCGAAGCGGCGGCACCGGTCCGTTTTGCGCCGGCGCGTCGTTTGACGAGTTTGCCACCATTCCCGACGCAATCGCTGGCGCGCAGTTCTTCAGCGGCTTCTCGAGCGTGATCCTGGCCATGATTCGCTCGCCCAAGTTGGTGATTACGCGGGTGCACGGAAAGGCGGCAGGCGGAGCGGTGGGGCTCATTGCGGCGTCAGACTATGCGATTGCCGTCTCGTCGGCCGCGGCCCGCCTGAGCGAGCTGGCGGTGGGTATCGGACCGTTTGTGGTGGGCACGGTGGTGGAGCGTCGCATTGGCCACGGTCCGTTTGCGGCCATGTCGGTAGACGCCGACTGGCGCGACTCGGCATGGGGTGAGCGGCACGGGCTGTACGCGCGTGTAGTAGACGACACAGCGCAGCTGGATACGGCTGTTGCCGATCTGGCCCGTACGCTGGCCGGCAGCAATCCTCAGGCCATGCGGGAGCTCAAGCGCGTATTCTGGGCCGGCACCGAGCAGTGGGAGCCGTTGCTGGCGGAACGGGCGGCGATGAGCGGTGAGATGGTGTTGTCGGAGTTTACGTCCAAGGCAATCGCGGCGTTTCGGGCGCGGTAGGACTTCCGGACCCGCTTTGGCATTTTGCTTTTGTACTTGTCATCGGGAACCCACCAGCGTCTTTCCACTCGTGGCGGAGGAGCAATGTTAAGTCAGGATCAGATATCAAACCGCTCAATCTTTCTGATTGTCACTGGATGGGGTGGCTTTGCGGGTGCTCTTTTCTTCTGGATTGCCGGCGCGACAGGAGTGTTTGCGTTTCCTTTCGCAACCATGATCCACGTTGCAGTTGTCCTCATTATGGCGCCTGTCAACGGACTATTCTGTGTTTGGTACATCGCTCGATTGCGGAAGGGAAGTCACATTTCATCCTATGCAAGTTCGTCGCTGTAAGCGACATGCGAGCGGTAAACGGGTTTGGGGAGCTTGCCCAAACGGTCGGCAACTTCCGCGAGACAACGTTCAGATGAAAGTCCAAAACGATTTCCGAGCAAAAGTCCAGACCTCGCTGACGGCCCTTGCGCTTCTCTCGGCCTTTGTTGCTGGGCCCACGTCCGCGCAAACGGCTTTGGCGAGCGAGGAGTTGCTGGCTCACGCTACTCTTAAAAGCGCGACAGACTACGCGAAGGCGGCGCTTGCAAGCGGTGCTCCGTTCCTGATCGATTCCAGCTCATGGCGGGCCGCCATGCCTGACGTTTCTCAGGACGCGGTCCTGACCGCGCTCGACCATCGCGCAACGCTCATCGCATCTGACAGCGCCACGTCGTGCATCGAGGGAACCCGCCGATGCTCAGTCAAAGACCGAGGTGTGTTAACGAAGTTGATCTCGGTAGCCAGCGCACAAGATTCCGCGTCCGCCACTGTCAACATTTTGTGGACATCAGAGTCACGCCCGCGTGACGAGGTTGTTGTCGGTGTGCGCGTACGGTTTGAATTCGTTTGGCGTGGCGGTTTATGGGCCTTGGATCGCACGGTGCCCATTTACGCGTACTGATCGCGCACGGCGCACGGTACTCCGTGTTCTCAAGCGCGGGGGTTTGCCGAACACAACGCCACCACCGCCGATTCAAAGCTCTCGATACCCCCGCCCAGACGCACGCGCTCAGTCGCGCGAAACCCTACCGGCTCCAGCTCCGCCGCAGCTGCGAACATGTCCTCCACCGCAAACGGTGCGCCGGCCTGTTTGCACAGGTATTCCTCAACCGCGGTGAGGTAGCCCACCATGCCACCGAGTTCAGTAGGCGCATACACTTTGCCGCCATCGCGCAGCACGTTGGCTTGCGACGGATCGGGCATCACCAGATTTTCGCTGCCGCAGATCACGCGCAGCCGGTCGTTTTCCACGCACACGGCCACTGCGTCCGGATCGAGCGAACCGCCCAACGCATTCACCACCAGCGCGTCCATGGGCTGCGCCACAAACTCGAGCTTCTGCTCCGGCAACCACAATGGAATGTCCAGCTCTTCCAGCTGCGCCCGACGGGCTGGGTTGGATTCGAGCGCGAGCAGCGTCACTCCGAGCGCGCGCAGCCGCTGCACCACATGCATGCCGATGTTGCCGCAGCCAATCAGCCCCACCGTTGCGTTGGCGGGCGCGATGCCGGCGCCTCGCAGCATGCCCAGCAGCAGTTGCACGTTGCCTTCGCCGGTGGGCCTGGACGTGTTGGCCTGCACGCTGCCTCGGTACCGCGCGTTGAGATAGTCGAGCGAGCTCTCGCCGGTGGACATCGTACCGTGGCCGAGGTCCTGCCCGGTGATGAGGTGAATGCCGCCGGCTTCTTCAATACTCAGGAACGCCGATACTGCGAAATCCAGCAGTTCGGTGTCCCGCGGCTGTCCCACACGGGCGTCCGCTGACGGCGCGAGCACACACTTGCCACCCACAATGCGGGACAACTCGCCCTTCGCGCGCGGACCGCCAATACCGGTAATGCGTGACCACCACACCTTTTCTTCCATGCCCATGGCCAGTGCGATGGCTTCGTGATCGG
>JBBSPO010000249.1:0-5767 GCA_038258695.1 Gemmatimonadales bacterium
AGCCCTGCTGGCACCACTACGATCACGCGTTAGCTGCACCGCGCCGCGAGTGCAACGGCCGCAGCGCGCCTAAAATGACAGCTGAATGCCGGTGGTGAAAATGCGATCCATTGCCGCGAAGTCGGGCTCGGGCAGGTTGTCGTAGCGCACCTGATACTCCAGCCTGAGCGCCAACGAGCGCGAGATCGGTGATACCAACGCCGCGATGGCATTGACGCGATAGTCCTCGCTGGTCTCAATGTTCGGTACTACCTCAACGGTCTGTTGAAGAAATGCCTTTTCTCCGAGACCACGCTTGTACCACAGCGCGGTGCGCGCAGCGGGAAAGTTGCGCGTTGTGCCATCGGTGTTGCGCTGTTGCGTGAACGATCCGCCCGCGTCGAGTCGGAGCGTATCACGCTCCAGTTCAACGACGCGCCACACCAGCCCCAAATACTCCTCGGTACGCTGCAGCACACCGGAGAAACGGTTTTTGTCAAACAGAAAACCCGCGGTGATTCCCATGGTCGCACGCAATGCATACTCTCCGCCGATACTGGCCCTGATAAAGCTGCTGTTGACCTCTCCGTCGCTCTCGCCGTACACCACAGCCAGCTGCTGTTCAAAGCGCCAATATCCGGTTTTGAGATTCAGCTTCTGACCGATGTTGAACGTGCTGACGCGTGTATTGCCGGTGGTGGAGACGTAGCCCACATCGGCCGAGAGGGAACGGGAGAATGGTGCGGCCACGGGTCGCATGGACGCCCGGGCACGCGTCGTGGGCTGCTGCTGCGCATCGAGGGCGCTGGCGGTCGGGAATGCCATGAGCAACGACACCGCGAAGATTGAGGCAAGGCGGGGGAGGTGCATTGTCGCAACCTAACACCCAGACCGTGATGCGCGATTATCTTTCAATGCGTCGTTGCTGCACTCAGCCGCATGCGGAGGCCCGCAGTACGCGTGGCTTGTCTACCCGCGTTCCACTACACTCCACACGCATTCCGCACACGTTCACATGGACTTTCACGACGCGCCCGTGTTTCCACGCGGCTTTCGCTGCGCCAGCCGCAACGTGGGGCTCAAGCCCAGCGCCAAGGACGTGACGCTCTTTGTCAGTGACGTTGACGCAGCGGCCGCCGCTGTGTTCACACGCAATCACTTTCCCGGCGCCCCGGTCATCCTTGGTCGAGAGATCATTCGCGCCGGACGATTGCGCGCGATCATTGCCAACAGCAAAGTGAGCAACGTGGCCACCGGTGAGCTGGGTGTTGAGCATGCACGCCGCATGGCGCAGGCCGCGGCCACGGAGATTGGCACGACCGCCGACGCCGTTCTCGTGAGCTCCACCGGCGTGATTGGTGTACCGCTGCCCATCAAAATGATTGAAGCCGGCATTCCCGGTATGAGCGCGGAGCTGCAACTCAATCCGTTGGTTGGCGCCGAGGGCATCATGACCACCGACTCGCATCCCAAGGCGCTCTCTGTGTCGGTGGAAAACGCAACGATTACCTGGGTAGCCAAAGGCTCCGGCATGATCGAACCCAACATGGCAACCATGTTGGTGTACATCTTCACCGATGCACAGTTTGATGCGGCCACACTGGACCGTATGCTGCGCGACGCGGTGGCCGATTCGTTCAACATGCTGTCGGTAGACAGTGATACCAGCACCTCGGACACATGTGTGCTCATGGCCAACGGCGAAGCGGGTGTTGTTGCAGAAGACGGCTTTCGTGCCGCACTGCTCGCCGGCTGCGTGCGCATGACCGAGGTGCTCGCGCGTGACGGCGAAGGCGCCAAGCATTTGCTGCGAGTGCACATTCGCGGTGCGGCATCTGTTGCTGACGCGCGCACGGTGGCCAAGAGTGTGGTGAATTCTCCGCTGGTCAAAACCATGGTGCATGGCGCCGATCCCAATGTGGGTCGGCTGCTCATGGCGGTTGGCAAGTGTTTTGATTGCGACATCCGGCCCGAGCTCACGGACGCGTGGATCAATCACTTTCCGGTGGTTCGTGGCGGTCTGCGCCTGCCGTTTGATGACGGCACCGTGCGCGCTGCGCTCACCCGCGATCTGGTGGAGCTGGAAGTAGACCTCGGCGTCGGTACCGGCCAAGCGACGGCGTTTGGCTGTGACCTTTCGCGCGAGTACATCGACGAGAACGCGGCGTACTACTCAACCTGACCGTTTGTTTGCCAGGGTGGGCGACGGATAGTCGGTGGGGTGAGCGGCCGGTTGGTCAGCGGGATCGACGGCCGAAAGCTCACCCGCCGAGCACCCGCGCCGCCGATTCCGCCGCCCGCACCCCGTGCCACTGCGCTTCTTCAAACAGTGACAGGCCGCTCATATCCGCATGTGCGACGTACACACGCGGCGCCGGTGTCCAGGTGGCAAGCGTTTGATTTCTGGTGAGCAAACCGGGCGTCGGACGCGCCATCGCGTGCCCCCAACGCTTCACATCAATGTGCGTGACACAGTCCGCAATGTCGGGATGTGCGCGCGCCAGGTCAGCGACGATATGATCACGCCACGCACTCCACGGTGTGGCCTCAAGCCAGCGCCGCGCGTCGGCCGATGCGCGATTCACCACGGCATGATACCACGTCCATACACTGTCAGGACCTGGCCGGCCAAGGTATTGATGCGTGGCCGATACATAACCCAGTGAGCTGCTGCCGTATATCACACTGTCCCACGCCAACGGCGCACCGCGCTCTGCAGGGCGCTGGTCAAGCGTGATGTTGGCCACCACCCACGGTGCATAGTCCAGCTGCACAGGCAGTGTAGCAGACTTGAGCACACGCGGCAGTACGAACAATGGTGCCGCCCATATCACCACGTCGCACTCCACATCAAGCGCGGGCGTGCGCACCAGCCAGCGCGAGCCAGTTTGTTCAATGGTGTAGGCCGGCGCACCGGTCACGATGCGTTCACCGGCGCGCTGGGCCAGATATCGCACCAGAAATCCGTTGCCCTCGGGCCACGTGAGTGGACCTTGCTCAGCGGGATCGCGCGCGGCGAAATAGTGCGCCGCCGCCCACGCACTGACCTGATTGAGCGAAGCACCGTAGTCGTCACGCGTCCCGTACTCCACCCACCATCGCAGCGCTGGCGATGTGAAGCCGTTGATGTCAAGCCACGTGCGCGCGGTGATACGGTCCATTGCCTGTGTGCGTGCGGCCGCAGCAGTGCCGACTGCGTCGGGCGCGCCCGCCAGTGGAACGCGAAAGGCCCCGGTGGCGCGCCATTCGGCGACCTGCGCGTCAAAGCGCTCCCACTGCGCACGTTCGGCGCGCGTAGCCGCGTCCAACGGTTCCCACCCTTCCGTCCATCGCCCGTGCTGCCACAAGCGCTCCTGTGGCGCGTGCACCAGCGTTCGCTCGTCCCAGCGACCATCGGCCTGCAACACACCAGTTTCACGCAACAGTGCACGCACATGTTCGGCGTCTTTGGATGGCACCGGCACATAGTGTGCGCCCCACGGAAACTTCGTGATGGCGTTCTCACCGGCGCGCGAGTTGCCACCGGGCTCCTGACCCAGCTCCAGCAGCACCCACTCACGCAGTCCAAGCGCATCGAGGCGCCAACCGGCTGACAGGCCACCCATGCCACCACCCACAATGGCCACACGGGTACGCCGGCGTTCACGCTGTGACGGATTTTTCGCAAACACGCCATCGCGTAACGCGTGGCCAACGCCGGCGTCATCTTCTGCAAAACCGCCGGTAATGGTACGTCCGCTTTTCCGCGTCAGGCCAACCAGTGCCGGAGACTCCGGCAGGCCCGCGGCCCGCGATATGGTATCACTGCGCAATGCGTACAGCGGCAATGCCACCGCAGATACGGCGGCCATCACGCCGCCCGACAACTGTGTCAGAAACCGGCGGCGGTCGCTCGGTGGCGGGTTGCCAGGCGGCGGGTTGCTCGACGGCAGATCCCTCGACGGCGGATCGCTCGACGGCGGATCGCTCGACGGCGCATTGCTGTGCATCAGCGGTTGATCGCCTCCCACTCCTGCTCGTAATAGCGCACCAGTACCTGGTTGTTCAGTCGATTGGGTTCGGCCGGAACGGCGCTCATGTCAGTAGGAAAATCAAACAACGCGGGTATGCCGCGCACCGTGAGATAGCGCAAACTGTCTGGCAAGGAATACGGTGGCTGATACGGCACGGTCCCCGCCAACACGAAGCCCCACTCACCAAAGCTCGGCACGTACACGTGATACGGGAATGTGCGCAGACCGGCTCCCTGCAACGTGGCCACGATACTCCAGTACGACTGACGCGCAAACAGGGGCGACGTGCTCTGCACGGCCATGAATCCGTCGTCGGCCAGATGCTGTCGTACCAGACGGTAAAACGCACTCGTGTACAGCTTGCCCACGTGATAGTTGGACGGATCAGGAAAATCGATCACGATAAAATCAAAGCTGCCATTGTATTGATCGAGCCAGATAAAGGCATCCGCGTTCACCACGGTGACACGGGGATCATTCAGTGCACCGTTGTTGAGCGAAGTAAGCCGGTTGTGCGACGCAAAGAGCGTGGTCATGCCTTCGTCGAGGTCAACCAGCGTCACTGACTGCACGTGTGCGTACTTGAGCACTTCGCGCACAGCCAGTCCATCGCCGCCGCCCAGGATGAGCACGCGTGCCGCTTTGGGCAGCGCCGCCAACCCGGGGTGCACCAGCGCTTCGTGGTAGCGGTATTCGTCGCGCGAGGCGAACTGCAGGTGGCCATTGAGATACAGCCGCAGATCATCTTTCCAGTTGGTGAGGATGATGCGCTGGTATCGTGTATCCTTGGCCAGAATTACCGGATCGGCGTACATGCCTTCTTCGGCAAACGTGGTAATGTCCTGCCCTTTCCACAAACCCACACCAAGTACCAGTGCGCACGCCACCGACATCAACTGCAGCGTTTTGCGGTTGGGCAGCACATCGCGGAACAGCCATGTGCTCCAGTAGCCCACCACCACATTCACCAAGCCAAACAGCAGCGCCGAACGGATCAGCCCCAGGCGCGGCACCAGCAGCAACGGGAACAACAGTGACGCGGCCAGCGCCCCGATGTAGTCAAAGGTGAGCACATTGGCCACAACGTCTTTAAACGAAAAGCGCTCGCGCATAATGCGCATGAGCAGCGGAATCTCAAGGCCCACCAGCGCACCAATGAGCATCACCAAACCGTACAGCACGGGACGAAAGACATCTGTCCACGTAAACGACAAAAACAGGATAAGCGCTGAGAACCCTCCAATCAGCCCCACCAGCAGTTCAATGAGCACAAAGCGCACCACCACACCGCGCACAATAAAGCGTGACAGCCAACTACCCACGCCCATGGCAAAGAGATAGGTGCCAATAATGGTGGAGAACTGCGTGACACTGTCGCCCAGCAGATAGGACGCGAGGGCGCCCGCGACCAGCTCATAAATGAGACCGCACGCCGCAATGAGACACACGGGTGCAAACAACGCCGCGTTCATGTGACCTCAACTCCCGGGCGCAGCCGACACGGTGCGTCAGTGAATGGCAGCGGCAACAATGATGCCGAGTGCAAGCGCTGCCGACCCCATGAGAATGGCCGCGGCCGTGTTCTTTTTTTCACCGATTTCATGCCAGAGTTTGCCGGGCGTGAGCAGGTCAAGAATGACAAATGCCACGACAAAGAGCACCACGCCCAGCCCCGCAAAGACGGCCGCTGCGGTCACGTTTTCCATCAGGCTGTATTCCACCGATGATCTCCTTTATTTGCCGCGGAGCGTGCGCCCCGGAATGTAGTACGGGGA
>JBBSPO010000250.1:0-5725 GCA_038258695.1 Gemmatimonadales bacterium
ACCCAAACCGTTCACCGTCAACTGTCACCGTGAACGCTGTCAAACGCGCTGTTCCACCCAAACCGTTCACCGTCAACTGCCACCGTGAACGCTGTCAAACGCGCCGTCTTCCGTCACTCGGCCGCCACCAGTGTCCGCCTCACCTTCCCCGGCAACCCCGGATGCTGACGGTACATGTAGTACCCCATCGCCGCCGCTCCAATGATGTTCGCCAGGAACACCTGCAGCCACGTCAAATCTCCAAAGCCCTGCGACAGCACTGACGTCCACCCCACCCAACCAACTTCAAAAATGACGAACAGGCCAATGAAGCCGATCATCGCCGACGGCGTCCTTTCGGCCAGGTTGATCACCCACGCGAACAACAGCCCGATGCCCACAAACATCGCGTAGTGGAACAACGTGTACAGCAAAAAGGACGCGGGGGCGCTCGCCTCACTGCCATTCAGAAACAGCGTCGCCAGGGAACGACCGAGCATGATGGGCGTGGCCAGAAGGCTCGACGTAAACACATCGACCACCGCAAACCACACGGCGATGGCGGTGGCGCCAATCAGACCCGCCGACACTCCTTCGCGAACAATCGAGTTGCTGTCTGGCGACATAAACTGCTGGCCTCCTCAGTATTTGGGCGGGCGGCGTACACTCGGTCTTGGCAAACCAGGCCAACCGGCGCGCGTGAATAGATAACTGAATCTTCAGGCGGGACCCCTGTTTCGCCAGAGGCTGGGGCGATTCCAACAACACAACTTCCAGCGGTGGCGTAAGCAATGTGCGCGCACGCAGATTGAATCCTGACAGCTCATCACCATCGCGTCACCAACTGATCCTTCTTACTACCACCGCATGACCTCAAAGCGTTCCCTCCGTTGCGCTGTACCCTCAGCGCTACTGCTTCTGACCGCGGCCTGCGGCGGATCGGCCGACTCTGGTAAGTCTGGCGGCGATGCCGGCCAGCTTGATGCGGCCGTGGCGTGCAACACACTCAGCCCCACCCCTGATCAGATGGCCGTGCTCGATTTTATATCGACAGCAGAGCCCAAGCCGTGGCGATTTTTGACGGCGGTGTCCACCGATTCAGCGCTTTCGGAACCCGCGTTTGAAGTCGTGCAAAAAAAAGGACCCACGTTTTACTGGCTGACAGACGAAAAGTCGCAAACCCAGATTCGCGACAAACTCGCCCGCGACGGCGACTGGGCCACGATGCTGGTGCTCATGCGCGAAAACAGTGACGACGGCGAGGGCACCCACACGCTGCGCATTGGCGGACGCTACGTAGGTGCGCCACACGAAGCACTCGAAAGCCCCGAAAAGCGCTACAGCGTACAGTGCAAGGTCGATTCAGTCGCGACATGGGTCATGACCGACGGTTCGGGCAGCAGCGATTTATGAGCACCCGCGAGCGCCTTCTTGCGCTCGATGTATTTCGCGGCCTGACGGTCGCCGGAATGCTGCTGGTCAATAATCCCGGAACGTGGGGTGCGATTTATCCGCCGCTCGCGCACGCCGCGTGGCATGGCTGGACGCCCACCGATCTGATTTTTCCGTTCTTCCTGTTCATTGTCGGCATCACGACCCATTTATCACTTGCGTCGCGACGTGCCCAGGGGCATGACACGTCACAGATCGTGCGACAGATCCTGCGACGCGGTGCGCTGATTTTCCTTTGCGGACTGTTTCTCTCCTGGTTTCCCGGCTTCACGTATCTGCCCATCGCAGATATGCCGGACGCCAGCTTCGCTGATCGCGTGCTGCACCGGCTGGCCAATCTTCGCTACCTCGGTGTGCTGCAGCGAATCGGTCTGGCGTACACGATCGGAGCGCTGCTCACCATTCGCACCGGTTGGCGTGCACAGGTTGCGCTCACCGCAGTCATTTTGCTGGGCTACTGGGCGCTGATGACGCTTGTGCCCGTCCCGGGCACCGGCCAGATCGGCGCCGCGCTGCTCGATGACCCATCCATGGTGCTCAGCGCGTGGCTCGATCGCACGCTGCTGGGCGAAGCACATCTCTATTCAGGCACGCGCACGTGGGATCCGGAAGGGCTGCTCAGCACCGTGCCCGCCGTTGGGACCGTGCTGCTCGGTGCGCTGGCCGGCGCGTGGATTGGCGCGCGTGAACGGACGCTGAATGAGCGTCTGGCGGCACTCTTTGCCGTGGGTAGCGTGCTCATGGTGGTGGGAACGTGCTGGGGCTGGATATTTCCCATTAACAAAGGGCTGTGGACCAGCTCGTACGTACTGCTCACCGGCGGCATGGCGGCCGTAACGCTGGCCACCTGTCTGTGGGTGATAGACGTCATGCAGATTCGCGGGTGGACGCGTTTCTTTGAAGTGTACGGCGTCAATCCGCTGGTGGCGTTTCTGGGGTCAGGACTGATGGCGCGAATGCTTGGCGGCATGATTGCGTGGTCGACCAGTGAAGGGCGAGTCACGCTGCAACAGGTCATCTTTCGCGAAGGATTTGCATCGTGGCTCGCACCGCGCAATGCCTCGCTTCTATACGCGCTGGCCTTTGTCGGTGTATGGTACCTTATCCTCTCGTTATTGCAGAAACGAGGAATGATCGTCAAGCTGTGAGCAGTTCACGTGACACTTTGCGTTACGAATGTGACACTGAGCACCACTGACAGTTGTCCGGCGATTCGGCACGTGACGAGACTTGTTGGGTAGCAGCACACTCTGCCTACTTCTGCTGGTTATTTCATGGTTACAGGCTCTATCCGCTCCCACGCAATCACACGCGCACTTCTGGTGCGTGCGAGACGGCCCGTTCTGACGTTGGCGGCCGCCCTGATCGCGCTTCCGGTCGCACTGCACGCCGGCGAACGCGCCGGTGCGCGCGTGCCTGCGCTCACGCCTGAGTTCGTGTCTGCGGGGCACGCCAGCGTCACGATGCTGCAGGCGCGCACCACGCAACCACCGCGACGTACCACGCCCGCCCGCAAACCCGCTACGCGGCCCGTCAGCGCCAACACCGTGATGCGTCCCACATCACCGGTGGGTGCGGCAGCGCTGGCCGCGGATGTTGGTGCGATGCTCAACGGCAAGACGCGCAATGGAGAATGGGGCGCGATCGTTGTATCGCTCTCACGCGGTGATACGCTTTTTTCCGTTGCGCCCGACGAGCCAATGGTCCCGGCGTCCACGATGAAGGCGTTTACGGCGGCGCTTGCTTTGGAGCGGCTGGGTCCGGATCACACCTTTTCCACCGATGTGTTGCGCGACGGATCACTCGGTCCTGACGGGGTGGTGCATGGCAATCTCATTCTGCGCGGCGACGGTGATCCGTCACTCTCACCGCGATTTGTGCGCGGTGGCCCTGACGCACCCATGGAGATGCTGGCACGCTTTGTCGCTGGCGCAGGTGTTAAACGCGTAGACGGTGACATCATCGCCGACGCCAGCGGTATGGAAGGTCGGCTGATTCCTGAGGGCTGGCTCACTCGCTGGTCGGGCGCTGCTTATGCCGCGCCCTTCAGTGCGCTGTCGCTCAACGAAAACATTGTGATTGTCGGCGTTTATCCGGGCAAGTCGGGAGACGTGTCAGTACAGCTCGAACCGGCTTCGAGCGGCCTTCAGGTGGTCTCGAGTGTGCGACGAGTGAATGGTCGCAGCACCCAAATCCGCGTGCGCATGGTTGGCGAATCGCAGGTGGTGGTGACGGGTTCAATAGGTGCATCCGCGTCGCCGCACCGTGTGCAGCTCGTGGTAGCCGATCCGGTGCGCTTCACCGCCGGCGCATTTCGCGAAGCACTGCGCGCGCAGGGCATCGAGGTCGCCGGCGAGCTCAAAGTGGGTCGCACTCCAAACGGCGCGTTACCGGTGACCTCGCTGCCATCGCCACCGCTGTCGCGACTGGTTTCAGTGATGAATCGCGAAAGCATCAACCACTACGCCGAACAGATTTTCCGTAGCGCTGCGCGCGGACCGCTGCGCGACGAACCTGGCACGGCCGATCATGCATACGCGCAGCTACGAGCGTTTGCCGAAACAAAGCTCGGTGTAAACCCCAATGGGTTGGTAGCCACCGACGGCAGCGGATTATCGGTGCTCAATCGAGTCACGCCACGTTCGCTGGTGCAACTCATGAGTTACGCGCACGACGCGTCCTGGTCGAGTGTGTTTCACGCGTCCATGCCGGTCGCGGGCGAGTCGGAAACGCTGCGCAACCGCATGCGCAACACCGCTGCGCAGGGCAACCTGCACGCCAAGACAGGCACCACCAACGAAGTAATTTCGCTGTCCGGCTATGTCACCGCAGAGAACGGGGAGTTGCTGGCGTTTGCGCTGCTGTACAACGGTGTTGATCGCTGGAACGCGCGGGAGACGATCGATGCGATCGGTCCAACGCTGGCGGCATTCCGTCGCTGATAACTGCTTGCGGCTGCAGCAAGTGAAGTGCGGTTAACTACAGCGAAGTACAATGGACCACAGAGTCGCGGAGGCACGGAGAACCGCAACAGATTTCTTTAGTGGTGCTGTTGCTGTTCCACCCTAAAAATCACGTCCGATGCGCACCAATGCCGGCAATCAACACGCTGTTCTCCGTGCCTCGGCGACTCTGTGGTAAACGCTGTTCTCCGCGTGTCGACGCCTGTTGTAAACGCTGATGCCACTCCGTGGTAACCGCGAACCCCGCACTCAGCGTCGTCGCCCCACCTTCTTGCGCGCCGCACCCTGTGGGAGAGCGGCCTGAGTGCGCTGCACAGCGCTGCGCGCAGGCTCCAGACTCCCGCGCCGCAGTGGGATGGTAGCACCGACGCTACGTGCTCCACCGCCCCACACACGCCCCGCCACGCTGTTCGACTGACCCTGCACCACAATGCCGTTCAGTCCAACCGCAAATGCCGCACCGGTTGCGTCAGGCGCGCCGGTTACGGCCCAGAGGAAGTCGCTCGTGCCCGATGTCATCGTTTCCCATGACACACCGTTATAGCGCACGATCGTTCCAACGTCGCCCACGGCGTACAAGTCAAAGCCAATCGGTCCCCACACGGCGCTGAGCGCGCGTGTTGTGCCGGTACTCGTTTCGGTCCACGACCCGGTGTAACGAAGCGCCACACCAGACACAAAATCGCGCAAGCCGACGGCCCACGTATTCAACGAATCGGAAGACCACAACGCACTCAGAATGTCCGAGACGCTTGAGTTGCGCGACGTCCATGTGGTGCCGTTCCATATCCAGGCAGAGCCGGATGCGCCCACCACCTGCACGTTTTGCGCGCTCGTGCCGTACACACCGTACAGCGGCTCGGCCTGAGAGTGCGCCACGTTCCAGAAGCTGCCGTTCCAATACAACACTTCGCCGCCGTCTGTCACGGCCCAGACCTCGTCACTGCTCGCGCCCCACATGGCGTAAATGTGTTCGCTGGTGGGCGAGTTCTGTGTTTCCCACGCAGTACCGTTATATCGCAGAATCACGCCGTTGTCGCCGCCAGCAAACGCATCGGTTGTGGACGGCGCCCACACGGTGTTCAGACGCTCAAGCGTCGGCGCAACCTGTCGCGTCCAGGCCGCTCCATCATAGCGGAAGATGAAGCCGAGTTCACCAACCGCAATCGAATGCGTGGCGCTGGTGCTCCACACATCAAGCAAATCAGGCGTCAGACTGAGTGTTGACCACCCGTTGATCTGATTGCTGCGACGCATCACGAGGCCGCGTTCGCCGCCCGACCAGATACCGCCCTCGGCGTCCACCGCGGCTGAGCGAAACCGGGTGCGAT
>JBBSPO010000251.1:0-5682 GCA_038258695.1 Gemmatimonadales bacterium
CTTCCCGCACCGAGTCGGTGATTACACGCTGTTGCCGCTCCATGAGACGAGCGGCGGCCAACGGATCAACAGACGGTCGCACCGCGGCGCTGCGACAGGCGGATGCAAAAGTCAGGGTGCTCAGTGCGAGGGCCACGGTGCGGGACAGACGTCGTGCAGTGTGCGCGCGGCGTATGCGATGTGCGTCACCCCTGCACGGCATGCCGAGTGCGCTCACGGCCGATTCTCCGCATCGCGCGACAGCCCGTCTCCGGCACGAAAAAAGCCCGGCAAAGAAACCGGTGTGCGACCGCCAATGGAGATCTGACCGGTTACGGCGCGTGCCGCTGCCTCTTCGAGCGCGTCACCGCGGCCGTACGTCACGGCGTAACTCGACACCGAGGGGAACTGTTTGATGACGTATGGGTTGCCGCCGGCCACAACGATGGCACGGCCGGTTTCCGCGGCTGTTTCGATGAATTCCGCAACGCGCGGAGCAATGGCAAAGCGACCCGCGCCTTCGAGCGTGCGTGTGTACGTGTAGACCACCACACGTTCCATGCTGCGCGCCGTTTGCACGAGCGAGTCGAGTGTCGATTGTCCCGTGCGCGGCGTTACGCGCACCGTGCGTGTGCCGGGCATGGCCGCTGTAAATGTGGATGAAAACGTGGTGCCCGCGGCGAGATCGTTATCTGGTGCGTACACCACCAGCAATGTGCGCAATCCGCGTGACAGCGGCACCAGATCACCGCGGTCACGCAGCAACGTGATGGCCCGTGATGCAATCTCGCGCGCGGTCTCCGTGTGTTCGGGCAAGCCCACCACTTCGCGCAAGGCTTCGAGGGAAACCATGGGGCGCGCCACGGCGCCGGTGCGCAGCTTCAGTTCAAGAATGCGCCGAACCGCACCGTCTACCGTTTCGCGCGCAATAGTTCCCGCTTCCACTGCGCGGACTACCGCATCTATCGCCTCTTCCACATTGCCGGGCATGAGCAGAATATCGTCGCCCGCGCGTACGGCTCGCACCGCACTTTCGGCCACGCCGTACCCGCGTGCGATCCCGTCCATGGTGAGTGCATCAGTGACGGTGAGTCCACGAAACCCGAGCGTATCGCGCAGCAAACCTGTCATCACATCGCGGCGTAGCGTGGCCGGCACCGAGTCGCCGTAAATGGCGGGCAGTGCAATGTGCGCGGTCATGACGCTCGCGGCACCGGCTGCGATACCGGCGCGAAATGGTACCAGCTCCATTGCGTCGAGCCTCGCACGCGGCACGTTGATTACGGGCAACCCCAGATGTGAGTCGACGTCTGTATCGCCATGGCCCGGAAAGTGTTTAAGCGAGGCCGCCGCCCCTCCATCCTGTACGCCTTTCACAAACGCCGCGGTGAGACGCCCTACCGCCGCCGGATCTTCACCGAATGAGCGGGTGTTGATGACCGGATTTGACGGATTGTTGTTGACGTCGGCCGTTGGCGCGAACGCGAGATGAATACCGATCGCGCGGGCTTCGCGGCCCGTGATGCGTCCGGCCGCCTCGGCGTCCTGTTCGCGTCCACCGGCGCCAATGGCCATGTTGCTGGGCAACACCGTGGCCGAACCGGCCGACATGAGCGATGGCGCAAAGACACCGCCCTCCAGTCGTCCCAGTCCCGGCTCCACATCAGATGCGACCAGCAACGGGATGCGCGCGCGCCCTTGCAGGTAGTTCACCTTGGCTGCTACTTCGACGGGCGAGCCGAGCGACATGACCACACCACCCACGCCAATGTCGGTCACCTGGCGCGTGATATCGGCGAAGCCCGGTTCATACGCGCCCGTGTAATCGCCCAACACCCACACCATGACCATTTGCGCCACACGTGCGCGAAGCGACAATGATGTAAGAGTAGATTCTACCCAGGCCCGGTGCGCCGGTGGCAGGGGAACCGTCGGATCGAGCGACATCGGTCCGGGTAGAGCAGCGGAGGGCGCGGCACCGGTTGAAGACGCCGACGAGCCTGGCATGCACGCGGCGACCGGCAAGAGCAGAACGAGCATGAGCATCAGTTGGCGCTGGCGAATGCCAGCATCAGCGCGAACAGAACCGATTGTTGAAGCGAGGACAGCGTGAAAGGAACGCATGGGCGGGGCGTGGAGAGGACTGCAAACGCAGATAGTCGGGTGAGCGGATGCTCACCACTCTGGAATCTTACCCCCGCATGGCGTGCGTTGCTCCTCGGCGTAAGCCTGGCGGCGTTGGGCACTGCGTGTGCTGCTGCCCCTCGCACCGATGCGGCCGGCCTGCCGCTGCCGCCCGGCGCGCGTGGTCCTGAGAAAGTGCGTCCGGGAATCTCGGTGCTCATTACCGACAGTCTCAATCTGATTCGCGGCAAGCGCATTGGCCTGATCACCAACCAGACGGGCATTGATGAAGAGGGCCGGAGCACGCTGGATCTTTTGCACAGCGATCCGCGGGTCAAGGCCGCCAACGTCACACTCACGGCGTTGTTTTCGCCGGAACACGGCATTCGCGGCACTGAAGATCGCGCTAACCTGCCCAACGAGCGTGATCCGAAAACCGGGTTGATCATCAACTCCCTGTATCAGCGATCCACCATCGGCCCGCCGGACAGCACACTGCGCAATGTGGATGTGTTGATTGTAGACCTGCAGGACATTGGCACGCGCACCTGGACATACGTTGGCGTGATGCTGTACGCCATGCAGGCGGCCGATCGGAACGGAAAAACCATTCTGGTGCTCGACCGACCCAATCCGCTGTCGGCAATGCGCGCGGAGGGGGCGATCCTGGACTCGTCGATTGCCAGTGCCACCGAGGCCACGGCTGACAACCCGAAGAATGGGTTCGCGCTCTGGCCGGTGCCGCTGCGCCACGGGCTGACGATGGGTGAGATGGCCCTGATGTTTCACCGGGAGCTGGAGCTCAAAGGTCGGCTTTCGGTGATACCGATGGTGGGCTACGAGCGCGACATGTGGTTTGACGAGACCAAGCTGCCCTGGGTCAAGCCATCCCCCAATCTGCCCACGCTCACGAGCGCCCTTGTTTATCCATCGCTGGTGCCGTTTGAGGCGAGCAACGTGTCGGTGGGTCGCGGTACCGCGGAGCCGTTTGAACGCATTGGTGCGCCGTGGCTCAACGCCGACAGCCTGGTCGCGCTGCTGCAAACGCTGGAGCTGCCGGCGGTCCGCTTTCGCGCCGAACGCTTTACCCCGGTCAATCCCGGCGACGCCAAGTACGATGGCCAGTCGCTGCCCGGCGTCCGGATTGAGGTGCTGGACCGGGATCGGTTCCAGGTGGCCCGCGTCGGTGCGGCCCTGTTGTGGGGGCTGGCCCGGGTGCACAAGACGGATTTCACGTATAACGAGCGCCGACTGGACGAGCGCCTGGGCTCCACCAGCATGCGAGAGGCGTTGGTGGCCGGCGAAGACCCGGACCGGGTCGTCGACCGGCAGCTGGCATCGATTGTGGAATACGAGCGCTTTGTGAGGCAATATTACCTGTACCGATAGCGCAGAAGTTCCTATTCCCGGAGCGGTTGCGATACCGCTCGCTGGATCGGTGTCTTAGCTTTGTCACGGTCGTGCTACTGTGAGCGCTCGGTTCTGTCCGCGGTGCTCGGTACGATACAGGCGATCACTGCAGCATGGGTGAGCGCTTGCCCCGTAAGATCACTTCGCGCCCAGTCGGCATGAACGCATTGTGGGACGCTATTCAGAAAGGCTACCTCCGGGTTATCGGTCCCGTGGGCGATTTTCTTGTGCGTCACAAGGTCAAGCCGAACACGATCACCACGATCGGCACCATCTGTACCGTGATAGCAGGGGCCATCTTTGCGATGGGCCACATTCGCACGGCGGGTTGGTTTCTCGGGCTCACGGCACTCTTTGATGTGCTCGATGGAACCGTTGCACGTCGCACCGGAACGAGTTCGCAGTTCGGCGCCTTTTACGATTCAACGCTTGACCGCCTGAGCGATGGGGCGTTGCTGGGTGGACTGGCAGTGTTTTACGCCATCAACCCGGTGCATCGGAGCACCCCGCTGTTGGTGATCACGCTGCTGGGCTTGATTGCGGCGTTTGTGACTTCCTACGCACGGGCGCGCGCCGAAGGGCTGGGCGTTGATGCGAAGGTCGGTATGCTGCAACGTCCTGAACGCATCACGCTGCTCTCAGCGCCGCAAGCGTTCTTTGGGCTGGCACTCGATGGCTGGGTGCTGGCGGCTATCGTGACGCTGCTGAGCGTGACCGCCTGGATTACGGTTGTCCAGCGCATGAGCTTTGTTTATCGCATGACCGACGGTCGTGCGCCAACGTCCGCTGGACCACCACCTTCGGGATCGGTGCGCAGCGAGTCAGCTACGCCCACCCTATCATCCACGATTTCTCCGGCGCTCAACACTGTGCCCGGTGCATCCCTCAAGGGAGAATGACCTGAGTGTCCGACACCACCAGCGGGACCCCTGCTACCATAGCCCCGGCCTCCGGGAAACTTGTCATCTTTACGCCAGGCCTCGGCGCCGTCGCAACCACGTTCATTGCGGGTGTGGAACGCGTTCGCCGCGGTTTGTCCGTTCCCATTGGTTCGCTTACACAAATGGCGACCATTCGCCTGGGTAAGCGCACCGATGAGCGCAGTCCGCTCATTCGCGACTTCGCGCCACTCGCGGCGCTGCAGGACATTGAGTTTGCCGCGTGGGATCCTATTCCTGACGATGCGTACACCGCGGCCGTCAAGGCGGGCGTGTTGCAGCCGTCAGATCTCGAGCCGATTGCCGACTTCCTGCGGGGCATCAAGCCCATGCCGGCCGTTTTTGAGTCGCGGTATGTCACGCGTCTCCACGGCACGAACGTGAAAACCGGACCGAACAAGCGCGATCTGGCCGAACAGCTGCGTCAGGATATCCGCGACGTGAAGGCCAAACATGGTGCCGAGCGTGCGGTCATGGTGTGGTGCGGTTCTACCGAAACGTTTATCAAGGCTGGTCCGCAGCATCAGACTCTCGAAGCGTTTGAAAAGGCCATGGAAGAGAATGACGATTCCATTGCACCGTCCATGTTGTACGCCTATGCGGCCATCATGGAGAACGTGCCGTATTGCAACGGTGCACCCAATCTGTCGGCCGATTTTCCGGCGCTGCTGGACCTGGCCGTCGAGCGCGGCGTGCCAGTGTCGGGCAAGGATTTCAAGACCGGGCAGACGTGGATGAAGACCGTGCTCGCGCCGGGCATCAAGGCGCGTATGCTGGGCCTGGAAGGGTGGTATTCCACCAACATTCTGGGTAACCGCGACGGTGAAGTACTCGACGATCCGGCCTCGTTCAAGACCAAGGAAGAGTCGAAGCTGTCGGTGTTGCACAACATTCTGCAGCCGGAGATGTACCCCGAGCTGTACGAGGGTTTTTCACACGTGGTACGCATCAACTATTACCCGCCCCGCGGTGATAACAAGGAAGGCTGGGACAACATCGACATCGTGGGTTGGCTGGGCTACCCGATGCAGATCAAGGTCAACTTCCTGTGTCGCGACTCCATTCTGGCGGCGCCGATCGTCCTCGACCTCGCGCTGTTCAGTGACTTTGCGCATCGTGCCGGCATGAAGGGCATTCAGGAGTGGTTGTCGTTCTACTACAAGAGCCCCCAGACGGCTCCTGGATTGCAGGCTGAGCACGATTTGTTCATTCAGCAAACGAAGCTCAAGAA
>JBBSPO010000252.1:0-5647 GCA_038258695.1 Gemmatimonadales bacterium
CACCACAAAGCCCGATTGACCGTGCGTTATGTGCTCTGATGCACCGGCCCATGGAGTTGTGATGACGGGCAGGCCGCAGGCCATGGCTTCAAGCACAACAAAGCCAAACGAGTCGTGCCACGAGAGGTGCACCAGTGCGTCAGCTGCAGCATAGGCCCGCATGGACGGGTGCACCGCGCCGGCAAACACCACGCGAGACGTCAGCCCAAGCTGCTCCGTTTGACGCACTGCCGCGCGTCGCTGTGCGTTGCCCGTGCCTTTGCCGGCCACCAGCAGGTGCACGTGCGGCTCGGTTCGCTGTAAGAGTGTGAGTAACTGCTGCAATCCTTTCAGCCGAAAGTTGTGGCCAAGGAAGAGCAAACACAGCGCATCGTGCGGAATGCCCCAGCGCGCTCGCGCCCCGGTACGCTGCGCCAGACGTTCGGCAGGTGAAAACTCGTCGTGATCGACGGCGTTGGGCACGAGGTGCACATGCTCCGGCGGCACGCGATAGCTGCGAAGAATCTCACCGCGCATGTACGTGGATTGCGCGATGACATGTGGCGATGGCACGCGTCCTTCGTAGAACCGTCGCTCCACGCGCTCGTACCACAGGCCCCACGGCACCCAGCGGGATGCCGAACGCAGCGTACGTTCAAGCGGCCGCCGGAAGGAGCGCATCTTTTGCGAATATTGCTCCGTTCCGTATCCGGCCCGCAGTACGTTGGCGCCAACGTCACGGAAGCTCGCCGAACGCTCCGGATTGAGCAGGAACACGTCGAGCGCCAACGCGCGAACATGACGCCCAATCGCCGCAGCAGACAGTCCGTGCAGCGGGTGCAGTGTCACGCCCGGCGGCGTCTCTACAGTGCTGCGCGCCCGCTGCGCTGAGACGATGTGCACGTCGTGCCCACGTTCGGCCAGCCACAGCGCCAGTCGCCACAGATAGCGCTGTTGTCCGGTTTGAGACGGGTTGAACCCGCGGTGCTCTATACCAACGCGCACGGTGCTCAGCGTGAGCGGTAGTGCCGCATGGTGCCGGCCTGCGCTACCAGATTGTGTTCGCCCAGAAACTGATCGGCGCTCTCGCGCTCAACCGTGCGATGGCAATCGTGCACAAACACGTCTGCACCCTTGGCCGACCGTACCGAAGCGGTATAAACGCTGCGCATGCGGCCGGGCCGTCGCCAGGTGGTGCCGCGTGGTGCGTCCACGAGAATCACATCCCACGCCGTGTTGCGCACGTCGTCCGGCAGTCCGCGCAACTCCAGCAGCGATGGCGCGTGGCGCAGCAGGGGCCACATGAAGCGACGCCACAGCCCGTAGCTGATGTCGCGCACATCAATGCCAGGCGTGGCCCCGCGAGCGAAGGCTGCCCACTTGGGAATGGACTCCAGGAAGACGGTGCGTCCGCCAGCGTTGGCGTTCATCCACAGTGCCGAATCGCGGCCCACACCAAAGATGAGCAGTGAACAGGGCGCACGCCGAGTGAGCACCTCATACACGAGGGCGTACTCTTCGTACGTGCCCTGGCCCTGACTCTGGGCCAGCAGCTGGCGAATGGCGGGGATTTCCATGGCGTGAAACGTATCACCTGAACCAAAAACAGCTACTTGATCACCCGAACCCGCTCATTGATTGGATAAAACCACTCAACCCCACGGTCGGTGACAATCGCATCATCTTCGAGCGGAATGCGGGCCTTGGCGCCGCCCCACTCGGGCACTGGTGTCCACGCAAACAACTCAATGGAAAACGGATTGAACGGCTTGATGGGAAAGCTGTGTTGCCCCGGATTGAACCACGCAATGCTGGGGCCGCTGCCATGTCCACGATCACCAATGGAGTGACAGCCGATCATCACTTCCACCTTGCCGTCGTCGGTGGTCTCGTTGAAGGTGCCTTGCATGCGAAAGCCCGCCTTCTCGATCTCGCTGGCCAGCTGCGTGAGCATCTCACCGGCGGTTGGTCCGGCTTTGATGGTGCGCCTGATCACGTTGCGCACTTCGACGGCGTTGTCAAACGCTTTCTGAATACCAGCGGGTACTGCGACTTCACCAGGCTTGAGCACATACGCAATGCGCTTGACATCGGTCCACGTGTTGAGATAGCCCACGCCCCAGTCGATCATGAGCAAATCGCCGCGCTGAATGATGCGATCGTTTGACGACGCTTCAATGCCCTTGGGCCCGGTGATGTATACCGACGGCATTTCAAAGCTTGAGCCCAGGCTGCGTACCTGCAGTTCGTTGGCCATCCACCAGGCCACATCCTCGAGCGTGGTGACACCAGGCGTGATGATCTCATTGGACAGCGCACGATCAGCCAGCCGACGCGCGATCTCTCCATTCTCGCCCAGCGCCACAAGTCGCGATGCCGTAAAACCGCTGCGGAAATCCGACACCACTTTTTCGGCCGACACCACGCGGGTGCCGTACGTCGGCCCAAGCTCTTTGATGAGTCGGTCGTAGCTCGTTTTGGAGAGTCCATCAGCGGCGCCGATGTTTTCTGAGACGTTGACGCCAATGCGTTTGGGATCACGTTCGGCAACAAAGGCCAACAGCGGTTGAAAGCCCCGCACCAGATCGTAACCACAGTCTTCCATGCGATATCCACTCACGCCAATCGCCACCCGCTCAATGCGATCACCGCCGCGATCGGTGAAAATCCAGTACGCGACACTGCCCACGTAACCGCGACCCAGATCGTCGTACATAGGATCAAACTGATTTTCCTTTTGCATCACGATCCACATGTCCACGCCGTGATCGCGCATGGCGCGCGGCAGGATGAGATCAAACTGGTCGCGGCGGATCTGACATAGTCTTTCCCATCGCGTGCGCGCGAGTTCGGCGGGCGCTTGTGCTTGCAGCCGTGTGGCACTGAGTGACGAGGCCAGCAATTCGGAAAGCAGAGCACCAAGCAGTATGGAGCGGTGCGAGAGCGCGAGTGGCATGGCAGTGGGCAGTGTGAGAGATGCAGCGGCGGAGCTGTAATCTGTCCACTGTCCGACGGCAGCGCGAGCATGGACCAACAAACGGGAGGCGCCGCGTCCGCAGCACCTCCCGACTCACTCACATTGAGCGACCACCTAGGGCCGCATCACACGATCAACTCAGCTTGCGACGACGCGCGGCGCCCAGGCCGAAAAGACCAACGGCAAGCAGGGCCACCGTAGTTGGTTCGGGCACTGCTGTACCAGGGGTACCCGGGACTACAACGGCAGCCGGGCCGGTGACTTCCAGCCGGTAGTCGCCGAAATCGTCGTTGCCGAAGCCGGAGGTGACCAGGAAGTAGTCAACGCCGGTGGAAAGTCCAACACCGTTAAAGCCGGAAAGACCAATCGACGGAAAATCGTCGTTACCAATGATGACGTTGCTGAACTGATTGCCCGAATCGAATGCGTTTTGATACAAGAACGTTTAGTTATCAAAACCCGATGTCAGGCTCGTGCTCAGGAAGTCGTAGTTGCCCGCTACCGACACCTGGAAACTGAAAACATCGAATGGCACTGCTGTGCCCACGGCTGAGACCGGCGGTGTTGGCGGGTTTCCGGCTATCGGACGGTTCCACGTCGGGCCTCCAGCTGTGCTACCCAAAAACGTTTGGGCGCCTGCAAGCTGCGTGCAAAGCGTGACCGCAATGAAAGCTGTGGCTAGGCGAGAGATCGTTTGACGCATGCGCTTTTCCTTTGGCTGGGTGGGAACGGGTGCGAAAACGACGCACCAGTATACGTCCATGCTGCAGGTTTTGTGCCGCCAAGCTCACTGTGTGTAAATTCCGTTAAGCAGCCTTGAACGCGGCCTGACACGACGGTTCGCTCATGACTGACTGCAGCTTTCGCTCCACCCCAAAACGTGTAGTTTGATGCAGGACTGCAACACACCTGTGGTGCGTGCGGGACACCATCGCAGCTGCCCGGCGATGTGCAAAGGCGAGCTGTAGCGCCCTGAAACCCCGAACGTTACTTAAATGAGCTTGCTCCTTGTTCGCACAGCATATGCCCGTTTTCACGCGGTGCGCAATCGCTTAACCCTAAAGTCACATGCTTCCGTTCCGCTTCGCGTCACCCGTGCAGTCGCACATCCGGATCACGCTGCTCCTGAGCGCGCTTGCACTTTTGGGCGCGCGTGATACCGTGCACGCGCAGCCCAGTGCCGCGGGCGCAGCAATGTCCGGCGACACGCTGCGCACCGCGCTGGCACAAGCGTATTTGCGGGTAGACCGCATCACGTCGGCGCGCGAGTACACCGGAGAGCAGCGCGCGGCCATTAATCGCGCCTTTGACCGTACCACACTGCAGTTCTTCATGCGCCAGTACGAACCCGCAATTGGTGGACTCGATTCGTTGCTGCGTGCACTCGGCGGTGACGCTGAAGCCGTGGCCTCGCCACCCGTGGGCGAGCAGCGCCGGATTGACGGACGGGCACCGTCGGTAGTGGCCAGTGCACTGCGCGAAAAACTTGGCCGTGTTGACAGCACCGGCGCGCTGGCTCAGGCGCGTGCCGCAGCGATGTCGCGCACTGGTCTGCTCACCGACACGGTATCAACAACCCGCAGCATCGAAATGCTCATTGATCCTCGGCCACACGCAGCCGCAGTCACTCGTGAGGTGGAGGCGTTGCTGGCGGGAACCAATCCCTACGCCGGACGCAGTGGTGACTGGTGGCGCGAGATCATGACCGGCGGGAATACCCGTGTCCCGGTGCGACTGGTGGTGCCGCCGTCCGTTGAACCCGGGGCGCCACTGGTTGTCGCATTGCACGGCGCGGGCGGCGACGAAAACATGTTTGTAGATGCGTACGGCGCCGGTATACTCACGCGATTGGCCGACTCGCTCGGATTTGAGAACGCAATTCGAGATGCTTCGCCCAGCATTATCGTACTTGATCTGCAAATGCCCGGGGCAGATGGCGTGAGCCTGGTGCGCCAAATGGCTCTCCAGCAGAGTAAGGCGAAACTTATTCTTCATAGCGGCTGTGACGAGCGCGTGTTGCGCACGGTTCAGGAACTTGCCCGTGCGCAGGGACTTAACACCGCGGGTGTGTTGCGCAAGCCGACAACGGTGGGCGCGATGGAGACGCTCATTCTCGCTGCCGGCGTCGAGCGCGGCAACATTCAGGAGCAGGAACTGCGGGCGGCTATCGCCAACGGTGAGTTGGAAGTGCACTACCAGCCACAGATTACGCGCCAGAGTCCTCGCTGGGTGATTGACTCCGCCGAGGCCCTCATCCGCTGGAACCACCCCACTTTTGGGGCGATCAGACCTGCAACCTTTATTCCCATTGCCGAGACATCCGGCCTGATCGGGCCAATTACCGATTTCGTATTTCGGCAGGTCGCGGGGCAGATCAGCGCCTGGAAAAAGACCGGCCAAGACCTTGTGGTGGCAGTCAATCTGTCACCCACCCTCCTCAACGACTTAGAACTGCCCGAGCGCCTGCACGCGCTCCTGCACAAGCATGGGCTGCCAGGGACATGCCTCGTGGTAGAAATCACTGAAACGGCCGTGTGCGCTGACGAAACCGCGAGCTTAGATATCCTGTCGCGGCTACGCGTGATGGATGTCGGCTTGTCAATTGATGATTATGGCACGGGGCACTCGTCGCTTAAGCAGTTGTACCGCTTGCCTTTTAATGAGTTAAAAATCGACGGCTCGTTTGTTACA
>JBBSPO010000253.1:0-5639 GCA_038258695.1 Gemmatimonadales bacterium
AGTCAGTCTTCGTCGACGGGCCGACCGGGCCGATCATCTTCGTCATCGTCAACGTCGTATTCGTCGTCGAGATCTACGAGCATGTCGTCGTCGTCAGCATCGTCGTCGTCATCATCATCATCGTCGTCGTCATCGTCGTCGTCATCGTCGTCGAGATCATCATCGTCATCGAAATCGACGTCATCATCGTCGGCACCTGACTCGTCGTCATCATCGTCAGACGCGAAACCGAAAGCGCGACCAGCCACGAGCGGGTCGGTCAAGCGCGACGCGTTGCGATCATCATCCAACGCATCCCACGACCACGACCCGAACAGCTCCTGCATGAGCGTAATCTCCAGAAGAGTGACAGAAGGAAGGTGACAAATGACGTGCCAGACGCGGACGCCGAGTCAACCATCCTGCACCGCACAGTTACCACATGTATTGGTGGTTCTGCCGTGCAGGGGGAGTATCGACAGGTGGCGCGCACATCGCAACTGGGGTGCAAAGAAATCATACACCGCGCGACCGGCGGTGCTACCAGGGAATGGGCGTGCGACCAACGGTTGGGTACGGCACATCGGCCGGTGCGCCACCGAACGGCCAATCGAGCGACGCGCGAGCAAACGATGGACGGTTCTGCGAGTTCACGTAGGCCGCGACGTCCATGGCGTCCTGCGGATTCATGCCGGGATTGTCGTAGGGCATGTTGGCCGCCACAAACGCGGCCATGGTGCGCACACGTCCCAGGCCGGCACCGAGTGAGTACGAGCGGTCCCCCCAGACAGGCGGGGCCAGTGGTGTGCCTTCACCAGCGGCTCCGTGGCAGCGCGCGCACGATGCGGCATACACCGAGTCGCCCCGTGCCTTGTTGGCGGTTTCCAGCCGCACTGGCGGCGCTCCCTGACCCGCCGTTCGGTGACCGGCCGGTACGCCCTCTGACAAAAAGGCGAAGTAGGAGACGATGGCCTGCATGGCCGGATCGTTGGCCGGCAGCGCACGACCTACCAGACTGCGCTCAAGGCAGTCGTTTACCCGGTCTTCGATGGTGTTGATTTTGGCGTTGCGCGTGCGGTATTGCGGAAAACGTGCCATCAACCCCACCCACGGCAGCGCGTTGGCTCGGCGTCCGTCATCGAGATGGCAGCTGGTACAGCGCAGGTCGTTGCCCACGTACTCGGGCAGACTGTCTTTGGTGGCCGTGAGAATGGCGTGCCCGCGGCGAATCTGCGCGCCGTGTGGTGTGTCGGCGAGTGTGTCCGCGCGCGGAATGTTGTCGGGCCAGGGCGCGGGGGCGGATCGGTCTGAAACCGGGGCGGCGTTTGGTGCAGCTGCTGCGGCACGTTCCGGGGTGGCGAACGCCGAGTTGGCGCGACGCGAGTTGGTTGGGCTCTGATTGGGGGTGAGCCCCGCAGGTGCCTCGGGGACACCGTCCGGCGACCAACATGCTCCAAGTGCGACAGCAGCACCGAGTGCAAAAACGATTGTGGTCAGTCGCCGGATCATATTTTCTCCCGTTCAAGGACAGCTACAGACTGCTACAGACTGCTACAGACTGCTACAGACTGCTACAGACTGCTACAGACTGCTACAGACTGCTACAGACGTATGATGTACTGTAGCAGGCTGTCACACCTTGCTACGCCCGATCCCGCTTGGCATCGCGATTGGTACGCTTGCGATCGCTGGCCAGCAGCGTGCGCTTGCGCAAACGAATGCTCTGCGGCGTGATCTCAATGAGTTCGTCTTCTTCGATGTACTCAAGCGCCGACTCCAGTGTGAGCTGACGGGGCGGCTCAAGAATCATCGCTTCATCGGACGACTTGCTACGCATGTTGGTGAGCTTCTTTTCCTTGGTGGGATTCACATCCATGTCGCCCGGACGTGCGTTCTCGCCAATGATCATGCCCTCGTATACCGCGGCGCCCGGATCGACAAACAGCACCGAACGTTCGGCCAGACTCCACAGCGCAAACGCCACCGTGACGCCATGCTCCATGGACACCAGCGTACCACGCATGCGACCGGCCAACGGACCGGCCCATTCGCCGTATTCGAGGAACCGGTGGTGCATGAGACCGGTGCCGCGCGTATCGGTGAGGAACTCGGAGCGATAGCCAAACAATCCACGCGCCGGAATCTTGTACTGCAAGCGTACGAGTCCCTGCCCCGGATTGCGCATTTCAATCATGTCGGCTTTGCGCGGTCCGAGCTTTTCAAACACCACGCCCATGTATTCTTCGGGCACGTCAATGGAGAGCTCTTCGTACGGCTCAAGCTTCTGCCCGTTGTCTCCAACGCGCGTAATGACCTTGGGACGCGACACCTGAAACTCAAAGCCTTCGCGACGCATCGTTTCCATGAGAATGGAGAGATGCAGCTCACCGCGACCGGCCACGCTCCAGGTGTCGGTGGCTTCGGTTTCTTCGACGCGCAGGGCAACGTTGCGTTCAAGCTCCTTGAACAGACGCTCACGCAGCTGACGCGATGTAACGAACTTGCCTTCCTTGCCGGCAAACGGTGAGTTGTTGACCAGGAAGTCGACGGAGATCGTGGGCTCCTCAACCGTGATGCCTTCGAGACGCTCAGGATGCGCGGGATCGGTGACGGTGTCGCCGATGTCCACGCCGTCCAAACCGGCCAGACAGACGATTTCGCCCGCTACCGCTTTGTCCGTTTCGACGCGATCAAGGCCCGAGAAGCCGTACAGCTTGGTAACGCGCGCCTGTTCAGGCTTCTTGGTGGTGTCCATGGAGTTGAGCAGTACCTGCTCACCCACTTTCACCGTACCGCGCTCAATGCGACCAACCGCAATGCGTCCAACAAATGCGTTGTAGTCAATGGTGGACACGAGCATCTGAAACGGCGCCGCGGCATCGCTTGGCGGCGGCGGTACTACGCGCACGATGGTTTCGAACAGCGGCGTGAGGTCCTGCAGCGGCTGATCGAGCTCCATGGTGGCGGTACCATCGCGGCCTGAGCCGTACACGGTCACGAAGTCGAGCTGCTGATCATTGGCTTCGAGCTCAATGAACAGTGACAGCACCTCGTCGTGTACGCGGTGTGGATCGGCGCCGGGTCGATCGATCTTGTTGATCATCACGATGGGCGTGCGACCCAACTCAAGCGCCTTGCGCAACACGAATCGTGTTTGCGGCATGGGACCGTCGAAGGCGTCGACAACGAGCAGTACGGCGTCCACCATGCGCAGAATGCGCTCAACCTCGCCACCGAAATCGGCGTGACCTGGAGTGTCCACGATGTTGATTTTCGTGTCACGCCAGACCACCGAGGTGTTCTTGGCCAGAATGGTGATGCCGCGCTCTTTTTCGAGCGGATTGGAGTCCATAACCCGCTCCTCGACAACCTGATTGTCTCGGAACGCTCCGGCCTGGCGGAGCATCTTGTCAACGAGGGTGGTCTTCCCGTGGTCGACGTGGGCGACGATGGCGATATTGCGAATTTCCATAGCCTTCAAAGATATCGCGCATGGCCCCGCTCGGGCAGTGGGGGGTACGTCACGGAATAATGATCCTTGCTCATTTGGCCGGTTCGTCCTAGCGTAGGGGTCCACCCGTAGAGTCCCACCTGTTCTCTCGGAGGCGGTCCGATGCACGAGAATGACAAGCACGTGGCCAGTACCCCCCGCTACCCCACCGGCCGAGGCTATGGCCACGACTACATGCGCGGCGGCGAAGTGTTCGGCGGCTATGGCTATGCCGAACGTCCGGAGTACGAGCGACGACGAGGCGACATAGGCAGTGAGTTCGGTATGAAGGCGGACTCTGCCGCCCCGTTGGCTGACGTGCCCGAGCCGCCGCTGTGAGTAGTTCGCCGCGGCGAACGCTCTGAAGACCAGTCGGACGGGCCAGACACGGCCAGAGAGAGTACGCAGGCCCGTCCGACGCTCCCGCTTTCACGCTGTGTACCGGGTGTCAAACCCGATGCACCGTTCCCGGCCAGATCACCCGCGACGCATCACGCAGCAACGACACCGCCGCGCGCAACACGAGCGCGCTGACAATCAGCGACGCGATAGGATCGGCCACCAGCCAGCCAAACTGCCGGATGAGCAGCGCCGCGACAATCGTGCCCACGGAGCCCAGCAAATCGCCGAGCACGTGCACGTACGCACCACGGGCGTTGAGGTTTTCGCCCACCACCGGCTTGAGCATAAGCGCCGCTGCGATGTTCACGCACAGGCCGGCAACGGCTACCGCGAGCATAAACCCGGTCTCCACCGTCTCAGGTGACTGCAAGCGCGAGACTGCCTCGGCGATAATCGCCGCGCACACCACCAGCAGCACTACAGCGTTTATGAGTGCCGCCCACGCCTCCCGTCGCTCGAATCGTGCGTGTTGAGCGGGCTGGCCGATTTGACGCGCGTTCCACCACGCGACCGCGAGCGCAAGCGCCAGTGCGCCGGCGTCGGTGAGCATGTGGCCGGCGTCGGCCAACAGCGCGAGCGAGTTGGCCAGCAGCCCGCCAACCACTTCCACGACCATGAACAACGCGGTGATGACAAACGCACCAAGCAGCCGGCGCCGGATCTCCGGATTGCCCTGCCGGACAGCGTTAAGCGCCGCGGTGTGCACGCAATTTTCACCGTGCGCATGCGTGTGCGCGGTCTCGTGCGAGCGGATGCGCGGCGTTTCTCCAGGCCCATCTTTCTCATACGGCGCCGCGCTGCCTGACTGCAGCGGCGCGTTGACGTTGCTCACGTGACGGAAACCGGTACCGTGCCCGACCCGGCAGACAGGCACAGCCGAGCGGCCAGTCGCATCGCCTCGCGAAAGCTGCCGTGATCTACGCGGCCAGTCCCCACAATATCAATGGCCGTGCCATGATCGGGTGACGTGCGCGGAAAGGGCAGCCCGAGCGTGACATTTACCGCCGAACCAAACGACGCCACCTTGATGGCGGTCATGCCGACATCGTGCACCGGCGCGAGCACTGCATCAAACTCTCCACGCAACGCGCGGACAAACACTGTATCGGCGGGCAGCGGGCCCACCAATCCGGCTTTCTGCGCCGCAGGAGCCAGCACACGATCGTCTTCGTCGCCAAATCGCCCGTGGTCGCCAGCGTGCGGGTTGAGCGCACACAGGGCCAGTCGTGGCTCGGCAATTCCGTACAGCGCGCGCAGTCCGTCGCGCGTTCGCTGAGCGGTAGACACAATAAGCGCCTCGCTGACGGCGTCAGATACATCGCGCAACGGAATGTGCGTGGTCACGAGCACCACGCGCAGTCTGTCACTGGCCAGCATCATGGTGGTCTCACAGCCGGCGAGTGCGCCCAGCATTTCGGTATGGCCGGGGTACGGCACGCCGGCTGCAGCCAGCGCTTCCTTGTGGATCGGCGCGGTGACGATGCCGGCTGCCGCGCCTTGCTGGACCCAACGCACGGCCGCTTCGATGCAGCGGGCCGCAGCGGCGCCGTTGCGCGCGTCGATCACGCCCACCGGCAGCGCTGCCAGGCCCGCCGGCAGACCCGATGGCACGCACACCGGCAGGCAAGCCGGCGGCACGAGGGCAAGGTCTGCCGGATGCTCGACCACCGCCGTCATGCCCGCGCCTGAACGGCGCAGCACGGCCACGTCGCCAATCACGACCACACCGCCGAGTTCGCTGAGCTGGAAAGCTTTGCGGATGATCTCC
>JBBSPO010000254.1:0-5586 GCA_038258695.1 Gemmatimonadales bacterium
CTTCCTTGTCATCATCAGGTACCACACGCGCCACAGCCGTCACCAGATCGCCATCGTCGAGTGCGACCATCTTCACACCCTGCGTATTGCGTCCGACAACGCGCATGTTGGCCATGGAAGAGCGAATGGAAATGCCGCCTCGCGTGATGAGCATGATCTCCTCTTCGGCCGACACTTCCATGAGCGCCACCACGTGTCCCGTGCGATCCGTGCGCTTGAGGGTGAGAATGCCCTTGCCTCCGCGCTTCTGAATACGGTAGTCGTCAAGCGACGTGCACTTTCCAAGGCCCAGTTCAGTACACACCAGCAGCGTGGCTTCGTTGCGACGAATCACTACCATGCCCACAACAGCGTCGCCATCGGCCAGCGAAATGCCGCGCACGCCGGTGGTATCGCGTCCCATTTCGCGAACATCCTGTTCGTGGAAGCGAATGGACATGCCCTGACGCGTGCCCAGAATAATGTCGCTGGTGCCCGAGGTCACTTGCACATCAATGAGCTCGTCGCCGTCTTCAATCTTGATGGCCTTGATACCATTCACGCGCACGTTGGAATACTGCGACAGCGCCGTCTTTTTGACCGTGCCATTGCGCGTTCCAAAGAGCAGATATTCTTCGTCACTGAACTCACGCACCGGCACGATCGCACGAATGCGGGTATCGGGCGTAACGTTGATCAGATTGACAATCGGCTTGCCCCGTGTGGTACGACCAGCCTGCGGCAGTTCATGTACCTTGAGCCAGAAGCAGCGCCCGTCATCAGTAAAAATGAGGATGTAGTGATGCGTGGAGGTGACATACATCTGCTCCATGAAGTCACCTTCCTTCAGATCCGCACCAATCTTTCCGCGTCCGCCACGTCCCTGCTTGTTGAACAGCGACACTGCAGTACGCTTGATGTATCCCTGGCGTGAGATGGTCACCATCATCTCTTCTTCGGCGATCAGATCCTCAACGGAGAACTCGCCTTCGTCGCTCACGATTTCCGTGCGACGTTCATCGCCAAACGTTTCGCGCACTTCGAGCAGTTCGCCCTTCATGATGGTCATGCGACGCTCGTGCGACTCGAGAATGCTGCGCAGCTCGGCGATGAGCGCGCGCACTTCGGACAACTCTTCTTCGAGCTTCTCACGTTCCAGCCCGGTGAGTTTGGCGAGGCGCAAGTTGAGAATGGCGTCGGCCTGACGCTCGCTGAGGGCAAAGCGCGTTTGCAGCTGCGTGCTGGCTGTTGGCGTGTCTTCCGCCGCACGAATGAGCGCGATGACTTCGTCAATATTGTCGACGGCAATCTTGAGACCTTCGAGGATATGCTCGCGGTCAACGGCCTTGTCGAGATCAAACTGCGTGCGACGGACAATGACTTCGTGACGATGCTTGAGGTAGTGCTCCAGCACCGTTTTAAGCGGCATCACCCGCGGAATCAGACGACCTGTTTCGTCGGGCACGAGCGCCAGCATGATCACACCAAAGGTGCTCTGCATGGCGGTGTGCTTGTACAGCTGATTGAGCACCACGCGCGGGATGGCATCACGTTTGAGTTCGATCACAACGCGAATGCCTTCACGATCAGACTCGTCGCGCAACGCCGAAATGCCGGTGAGTTTACCGTCGCGCACCAGGTCGGCAATATCCTTCACCAGCTTGGCCTTGTTGACCTGATACGGCACTTCGGTCACGACAATCTGCGACTTGCCCGACGACTCACGTTCTTCAATGACAGCGCGCGCGCGCATGACAATGCGACCACGACCGGTGGTCTGATAATCCGCAATGCCGGCGCGTCCGTAGATGTAGCCACCGGTGGGGAAATCGGGGCCCTTCACAATGCCGCGCAGCTCGTCGACTTCCAACTCCGGATTGTCGATCATGGCAATGCAGGCGTCCACCACTTCGCGCAAGTTATGCGGCGGGATGTTGGTGGCCATGCCAACCGCAATACCAGACGATCCGTTGATCAGCAGGTTGGGCGCACCGGCGGGCAACACCGTGGGCTCTTCGAGACGATCGTCAAAGTTCGACGCGAAGTTGACCGTATTCTTGTCAATGTCCGTGAGCATGTTCACAGCCAGACGCGTGAGGCGTGCTTCGGTATAGCGGTAGGCGGCTGCCGAGTCGCCGTCGATGGAACCGAAGTTGCCCTGCGGATCGACCAGCAGATAGCGCAGCGAAAACTCCTGCGCCATGCGAACGAGCGCGTCGTACACCGAACTGTCACCGTGCGGGTGATACTTGCCGAGCACGTCGCCTACCACCGTCGCGCACTTCTTGAAAGGGCGTCCCGGCACCAGGCCGAGCTCGTTCATGGCGTACAGCACGCGCCGATGCACGGGCTTGAGTCCGTCGCGCACGTCGGGCAGTGCACGAGAGACAATGACGCTCATGGAATAGTTGATGAACGATTCCTTGATTTCCTCGTGAATCATTCGCGGCAGAATGCGCTCGCGAGCGTTGGGAGCGGTCATGGAGGAGTGTGGGGAGGCAGGGAAATGAGCCCAAGTGACGGGCCGCGCACGATTTGCGCGATCGTAGGGCCAACCCTTGAAATCTAGTCGGCGCGCACGGACAAATCAACTCGGAAGCAATCTCGCAAGTTGTTGCTATACAACAACTTCAGGGACGGTTACCAGAGCCGCCCGGATCTTCCGGCAAATCTGCGGCCACACTGGCGAACTCCTGTGTCTCAGGAAAATCCTCCGCCTCGTCTGCCGCCGCCTCGCGCTCGATCGCCGCACGCTCCGCCTGGTAGCGCTCGTACCAGGTGCGCGTAATTTCCGCCGCCAGCTCACGATTGCCCAACCCAAAGGCCAACCCGAGCGCCAGCGCTACGGCGCCAAAGAGAATGCCAAAGGCAATGGTGACAATGTTCGTGGCTACCCCAATCTCCTGGAGCGCCATGAACACGGCCAGCACAATCACGCTGCCGCGGCCCACACGGGCGAGCGCGGCCGCGCCATGCACGGCCCCCGCCGCCGCACGAATGAGCCCTTCAACAAAACCGCCCAGCACGATGCCCACAATCACAATCACGATCGCGGCAATGATACCGGGGATGTAGGAGAGCAGCTCACTGAAGACACCAGCCAGCGACTCCAGGCCAATCGCGTTTGCGGCGATCAGCAGGACCGAGAACATCACGGCCCAGAACAGGAACGAGGCCATGACCCGCGCCGGATTGATGGGCGTTCCTGAGCGGGCCACCGCTTCGAGCACCCCGCCGCGGTCCATCAGTTCGTTGAAACGCATGCGGCGCAGCAGCCGGTGGGCGCCCTTTTCGATCAACTTCGCCAAGAGATAGCCCACAAACAGGATCACGAGCGCGCCAAAGAGCGCCGGCACGAACTCGGCGATCAGCGTGAAGCTGTACTCAAGCCGTCCCGTGAAACTCTCGGGTAGTGGCGCGCCAGACTGACTCGCGGCAAGCACTGGGCGAATGATCAAAATCATACAGGCGAATCTACACTGTCAGGCAAGTCTTCCGCGCCCGGCGCGTGTTCAGGCTGCTGCCTGACGCTCAGCCTCGCTGATGGCACACAGAAAGCCAAACGCCTGCTGATCCGTCATCCGGAACGGATCGAAGTGCGATTGGCCGGAGAAGCGCAGCAACGTGGCACGGCGTGGCGCCGTCGGCATGTCGTCAATGCCAACCAGTTTCATTGCCCACTGTGAGAACCGGCGTTCCGCAATCGCGTTTGCCGACAACAACGTGCAGCGCTCATGCCGTTGATCAGCCGCGATGCGGTTGTAGAGCTCGTTCACCGCTGTGCGTTCTCCTTCCAATACCTGCAAAAACATTTCGTTGCCGTATACCAGCATGCCGGTGAGCGCGTGCGTTTCGTTGTGCTGCGCTGCCCGACGCAGCAGTGCGGTAAGGTCGGCATAGCCGGTGTGTTCAGGGCGCGCGACGCTGGCGTAGATGAGACGAATGGTATGCATGAAGAGACAGTGTCGGTGCCACCGGTTGAGTTCTGAATAGGGCAATCCCTGACGAAAAAAACATCAGTTTGACGGCTAATGTCTCGTATCAGTCGGTCGATACCATCACCACAACGGCCACGCGACGCTGCGTCCGGTACGATCGCTCTCCCGAGACGGACACATGGACGACCTGCTGCGCGAGTTCCTCACAGAAAGCTCGGAAAACCTGGCCCGTCTCGACAACGACCTCATGGCGTTGGAGCGGCAGCCCGACGATGCGACACCGCTCAACAGCGTGTTTCGCACCATTCATACCATCAAAGGCACCTGCGGCTTTCTTGGACTGGCGCGGCTCGAAACCCTCGCGCACTCCGCCGAAAATCTGCTCGACGCGCTGCGTAGCGGGCGACTCACAGTTTCAGATGCACTTATTACCGACGTGCTGGCGGCCGTGGATCGTATCAAGATCATTCTTGAGGTCCTGGAAACCAGCGAGGCCGAACCGGCAGGCGACGATCATCGTCTGATCGCAACACTTGATGCGTGGATGTCGCACGATCCACAGCACGGTGCCGTAACCGCGCCGGCGGACATGCCAGCACCTCGCTTGCCGAACGCCGCGGCCGCCGCTGTACCGGACGACACGGAACCCGTGACCCATACAGACGAGCTGTTTCCCATTCCATCCTCTGGTGCGACGGACATGTACACAACGGATACCGTGCGCGGCACCGAGCTGGCCGCTGGCCGCATCGAACCCGAAACGCCAATCACGGAGCACCGCGCACCACTTGCTGACAGCACACTCCGTGTCAGCGTTGGCCTGCTCGATGAACTCATGAATCTCGTTGGCGAGCTGGCACTCAGCCGCAACCAGTTGGCGCAACTCGCCGCCGCTGATGAGCAGTCTGTATTTACGCACCCGGTGCAGCACCTCAATCGTGTGACCACCGATCTGCTGGACGCGGTGCTGCGTACGCGCATGCAGCCCATTGGCAACGCGTGGACCAAACTACCGCGACTCGTGCGTGATCTGAGCGGCGCGGCGGGTAAGCAGATCGCCCTGGTCATGGAAGGTGCAGACACCGAACTCGACCGCCAAATCCTGCAAGCGATTCAGGATCCGCTCACCCACATGGTGCGCAACTCGGCCGACCATGGCATTGAGGACGCAGTCTCCCGACGCGCCGCTGGCAAAGCTGATCAGGGTACGGTGCGCCTGGCCGCACGTCACGAAGGCGGTCACGTCATTATTGAAATCTCCGACGACGGACGCGGTATTGATCTCTCGCGCGTTCGTCGTAAAGCGATCGAACGTGGTCTCGTACGCGCCGACGTGGCGGACACGCTCAGCGATGCTCAAGTCTTACGGTTCATTTTCGAGCCAGGCTTCTCAACGGCTGAGCAGATCACCAACGTCTCCGGCCGCGGTGTCGGCATGGATGTGGTGCGAAGCAACATTGAAGCGATTGGTGGTTCGGTGGAACTGCAGTCCGAGTTCGGACACGGCGCAATGGTGCGCATTCGCATTCCACTCACACTGGCCATCATCTCCGCGCTGATCGTGGAATCGGCGGGCGAGTCGTTTGGCGGTCCACCAATAGGGATCGTGGAGCGCGTGCGCGTGAACGAGGGAAATCGACAGCGTGTCGCAACGCGGAACGGCGCACCA
>JBBSPO010000255.1:0-5573 GCA_038258695.1 Gemmatimonadales bacterium
ACATGATTGTGCTCACCACGCACCGTCGCGAGAACCATGGCACTCCGTTGGCACGCATCTGCGAGGCGGTGCGTCAGCTGGTGCGCGAGCGTCCGGAGCTTCAGGTGGTATTTCCGGTGCATCCCAATCCACAGGTTGGCGCCGTGGTGCGCTCGGCGCTCGGTGGCTTGCCGCAGGTGCATCTGATCGCGCCATTGGCCTACCGCCCCATGCTGGCGCTGCTGTCGCACTGTCGGCTCATCCTCACCGATTCGGGTGGAATTCAGGAAGAAGCGCCCAGTCTGGGCAAGCCGGTGCTGATTTTGCGTGAGGTGACCGAGCGTCCGGAGGTCGTGTCGTCGGGGGCCGGGCGGTTGGTGGGCACCGATGTGGACGCGATGGTGCACGCTGTGCGGCAGTTGCTGTCAGACCCCGCTGAGTATGCCCGTATGGCCAACGTGGCGAATCCGTTTGGCGACGGGCAGGCATCGAGGCGCATTGCGGACTCTCTGGAGCTGCTGCTATTGGGTCGTCAGCTCACGCCTCGGCATCTGGTTGCTATTGCGTAGCTGCGGGGGGGCGCTGGACTTAATTGGCGGTGGTGTGTGACAGCGGTTGAAGGGGCGGAGACGCACCGGGGATGTGGCGCGCGTCCTACAATAGCCGGGTCCGAGTGACAGCTGGTGTTGGGTTGCTTCAACACATGTAGCTGACAATCGTCAACTCACCGTCACATCCTCGGCAAAATCAACACAAAAAGCGCGTTTATGGCAGAGTCTGCCTTGCGGCACGGTGTATGCACTATGTTTGAGTAATCCCGGTCACTGTGGACCGGCTCCCGTACTCAGGAAGATCATATGCGTGCAATGACAGCGTTTCGACGAGTGGTAATAGCAGCCGGCGTAGCAGTAGTGGCCAGCGCGGCGGTGGCCTCCGGGTCTCTGCAGGCGCAGACGGTCGAGTTCTCCTCACTCGGCTACAGCGGACCGTGTGGGGACGGATCTCCGCTTTGGGGCGGGTCGCCGACTATCGACATCCTGGGGCAGCAAGGATTCGATTTGGTAGGCCTGCGTGCGCTCGACATCCCGCACTATCAGTCGCAGTGCTGGCTGAATCAGCAGGCCAATGGTTATGCCGACGCGACGCGTGTCGGTGAGATTCCCAGAGTGAATCTCGCCTCTGTCGTAGCGCTGGGATTCGGAGACGCGACCGTACGGCGCACAAACCGCAGCGAGCGCTTCACGCTGAGCTCGATGCTCATGGGGGCTGGCTGGAGCGATGCGCGGGTGCGCATCAGCGGTTATCAGGTGGACAATGCAGGCGCCGAGTTGCAGCAGTTCAGCCAGCTGTTCACCTTGCAGCCCGGATCGCTGTCACCGCTCGACTTTAGTCCGTGGAGCGCGATCGATCTCAACTTTTTCCGCATCAGTGTGGCAGACTGGGGAACGCCCCAGTACACGGCGCATTGGGAGAACAGTTTGGTGAACGAGAAGACGTACTTTATCTCAAGCTTTGCGGTTGGCTCGGTATTGGTGCCGGAACCCGCGTCTATCGCCCTGCTGGCCGCCGGCCTGGCCGGACTGGGTATCATCGCCCGCCGCCGTCGCAGCGCTCGCTGAAGCGAAAGGCAGCATGATGAGGTAACACCGGCGCGCCCAAAGGCGCGCCGGTGTTTTTTGTTTGCAGTCAGATTCGGTCTTACGGCAGGTTCGTGACGTGAGGCCCTATGGCCTTATGGCCTCGAACCGCTTCGTACGCCGAACCGGGCACCGCCGGACGCCTCGGACAGTGAGGCCACCATCCACTCTCATCGCCGCTGTACGTAGGCACCGAGGCTTTAAGGCCACAAGGCCTCAGGGCACTGTGTGGCCGCAAAGACGAATCGAACAACAATCTCACCCACAACGGTTTGAGTAGGCCTTGACTTGAGGCCACGACCCGGCGATTATTCTGGGCTACGGCGTACTTTTGCTCGCAAGAGCTTTTGCACTCCAGTCGGCGACCTGCCGCCGACACCTTATGGGCCTGTGCTTCGTGCACGGGGGCGCTTCGCGGAATACGGGCCAGTAGCACCGGCCAAATCGAGAAGCAACGCTACACCGGCTGCAACGTGCGATACGCTGCCGCTCCCGAGAAGCAACGCAGGCAATTTGACGTCGCTCGCGACATTCGGGGTCTCCTCACGGAGCCACAATGATACGAGAGGCGCGCTTGGGTCCCCACGCGTGTTGCAGTAGCGCGATGTACCCGGCGGCGGCGGATGGATACCGGTCTCACTCACGTGGGGCGTCCGGTCCAGCCGTTTTTTTGCTGGTGGTTTTTAAGAGTGTCCCCCGAGTTTCCTGAATTGACCTTCGCTGGCGCGTGCTACCGCGCGTGACTCCGAGAGCTAAAACGAATGCCGCGTACCACCCCGCTGGAGCACTACCGCAATATCGGCATCATGGCCCACATTGATGCCGGCAAGACCACGACGACTGAGCGCGTCCTGTATTACACGGGAAAGTCGCACAAAATCGGCGAGGTTCATGACGGCGCAGCCACGATGGACTGGATGGAACAGGAGCAGGAGCGTGGCATCACGATTACGTCTGCCGCGACCACCTGCTTCTGGCAGCGCCATGGCCAGAGCGACAAACAGGGCGCAGGCCCGGAATACCGCATCAACATCATCGACACGCCGGGCCACGTTGACTTCACCGTTGAAGTAGAGCGCTCGCTGCGCGTGCTCGACGGCGCCGTCACGCTGCTTGACTCCGTGGCCGGTGTTGAGCCGCAGACGGAAACCGTATGGCGCCAGGCCGACAAGTACAAAGTGCCGCGCATGATTTTCTCGAACAAGATGGATCGCGTTGGCGCCAACTTTGAGCGCTGCGTGGCCATGATTCATGATCGCCTGACCAAGAGCGCCCAGCCGCTCCAGCTGCCCGTGGGTTCGGGCGAGCTGTTCACAGGCCATCTCGATGTGATCGAGCGCAAGCAGTACATCTTCGATGAAGCGTCAATGGGCAAGACGTTCGCCGTGCAGGATGTGCCGCCCGAGTTTCACGACGCGGTGGAAGTCGCTCGTGCCAAGCTCATCGACACCGTGGTTGAATACGACGAAAAGCTGATGGAGAAGTACCTGGCGGGTGAAGAGCTCTCCAACGATGAAATCCGGAGCGCCATTCGCACCGCCACGTGCGCCGGCAAGTTTGTGCCGATTCTCTGCGGCGCCTCGTTCAAGAACAAGGGTGTGCAGGCACTGCTCGACGCCGTGATTGATTTCATGCCAGCGCCCATCGACGTGCCCCCCATCAAGGGTCACCTGCCGCATCACGACGAAACGTTTGTCGACGCGCCAATCACCGATACCGCGCCGTTTGCCGCGCTGGCGTTCAAGATTGCCACCGACCCGTTTGTTGGTAAGCTCACGTTCTTCCGTGTGTATTCGGGCGTGCTGGCTTCGGGCAGCTACGTCTACAACAGCACCAAGGACAAGCGCGAGCGCGTAGGTCGTCTCTTGCAGATGCACGCCAACAAGCGTGAAGAAATCGAAGAAGTGCGCGCCGGCGACATTGCGGCTGCCATTGGTCTCAAGGACACGCGCACGGGCGATACGCTCTGCACGGAAGACCAGCCCATCATTCTCGAGGCCATGAAGTTCCCGGCCCCGGTTATCGACGTGGCGATTGAGCCCAAGACCAAGGCCGACCAGGACAAGCTGGCCATCGCACTGCAGAAGCTGGCCGAAGAAGACCCCACGTTCCGCGTGCGTTCGGATGCGGAAACGGGTCAGACCATTATTGCCGGTATGGGTGAGCTCCATTTGGAGATCATCGTGGACCGTATGATGCGCGAGTTCAAGGTTGACGCAAACGTGGGTCGCCCGCAGGTGGCCTATCGCGAAACCATCCGCAAGCGCGTCGAAAAAATCGAAGGAAAGTTTGTCCGTCAGTCAGGCGGTAAGGGTCAGTATGGCCACTGCGTGATCAATATGGAGCCGTCGGAGCCCGGTCAGGGCTTCATCTTCGAAGACAAGATTGTAGGCGGCACGATCCCGCGTGAGTACATTGGTCCTGTGGAGCAGGGTATCAAGGAGTCGCTGGAAACAGGCGTGCTGGCCGGTTACCCGGTTGTAGACGTCAAAGTGCAGCTCATCTTTGGTTCCTACCACGACGTTGACTCGTCGGAAATGGCGTTCAAAATCGCCGGTTCGATGGCCTTCAAGGAAGCCGCTCGTGCGGCCAGCCCTTGTTTGCTGGAGCCGGTCATGAAAGTCGAGGTCGTTTGCCCTGATTCATACATGGGTGACGTCCTTGGCGACCTGTCCTCACGACGTGGCCGCATTGCCGGCATGAATCAGCGTGGTGAGGCGCAGGTAATCTCGGCGACAGTACCGCTCTCCGAGATGTTCGGCTACTCGACCAAGCTGCGCTCGATGTCTCAGGGGCGGGCGGTCTACTCGATGGAGTTCGCGCACTACGAAGAAGTGCCGAAGTCGAAGGCCGACGAGATCATCACCAAGGTGAAGGCGTAAGTCGCCTTCAACATTTTACTGACCTCTTTCACACCGGACGCGTTATGGGCAAGGCAAAGTTCGAGCGGAATAAGCCGCACGTGAACGTGGGGACGATCGGCCACGTCGACCACGGCAAGACCACTACGACCGCAGCGCTGACCAAGATTTCGGCGGACAAAGGCTTCGGTACCAAGTACATCGCGTATGACGAAGTCGCCAAGGCGTCTGAGTCGCAGGGCCGTCGCGATAGCACGAAGATCCTCACGATCGCTACGTCACACGTGGAGTACGAGACAGAAGCGCGTCATTATGCGCACGTTGACTGCCCGGGCCACGCGGACTACGTGAAGAACATGATCACGGGTGCTGCCCAGATGGACGGCGCGATTCTCGTGGTGTCGGCCGTGGACGGCCCGATGCCGCAGACACGTGAGCACATCCTCCTGGCTCGCCAGGTGAACGTGCCTACGGTCGTGGTCTTCCTCAACAAGTGCGACCTCGTTGAAGACGAAGAGTTGCTCGACCTGGTCGAGCTCGAAGTCCGCGAGTTGCTCAGCAAGTACAACTACCCGGGCGACGACGCTCCGGTGATCCGCGGTTCGGCCATCAAGGCCATCGAAGGAGATCCGAAGTGGATTGCGCGTCTCGAAGAGCTCTACACCGCTCTTGATACGTTCATTCCGGAGCCTGTGCGCGAAATCGACAAGCCGTTCCTGTTGCCTGTCGAAGACGTGTTCTCGATCACTGGTCGTGGCACGGTTGCCACGGGTCGTATCGAGCGCGGCATCGTCAAGGTCGGTGAAGAAGTCCAGCTGGTTGGCTTCGGCGCCGAAAAGAAGACGGTTGTCACGGGTGTTGAAATGTTCCGCAAGCTGCTCGATCAGGGTCAGGCCGGCGACAACGTCGGACTCCTGCTGCGCGGCGTGGACAAGAAGGAAATCGAGCGTGGCATGGTGTTGGCCAAGGCCGGCTCGATCAAGCCACACACGAAGTTCGCGGCCGAGGTCTACGTCCTCACGAAGGAAGAGGGTGGGCGTCACACGCCGTTCTTCAAGGGCTACCGCCCGCAGTTCTACTTCCGCACGACCGACGT
>JBBSPO010000256.1:0-5562 GCA_038258695.1 Gemmatimonadales bacterium
TCACGCCATGGCGCGGCGTCGTCCGTCGCGGAGCGGCGCCACTCCTCAAACGCGGCGCGCACCTCCGCATCCTGCGCCGATGCTGCAAACGCACGGAACTGAATGCCGCGTGCAATCGGATCGGCCGGACGCTGCCGCAACACCAGTTGTACCAAAGGCAATACCGAATCACGCTGCGCCGCCATGTGGTACACGCGCTCAAGGCCCAAGAGCGCGAGGGCGATCTGATCATTGTTGTCGGCGCTGGACAACGCCTGAATAAGCAGCTTGCGGTAGGCCACGATGGCCTCCGCATTCCGACCCGCATCTTCGTGCCCCAGCGCCTCAGTCATGAAATTCTGCGCGCCCAGTGCCGCGCCCGGCGCGACGACCGCCGCGAGCAGCAGTGCCGCAGCCCCCAGCGAACGCAGCGTGCGTCGCATCACGGCGGCGAACTGCCCGGCGACCCGCCGGAGGCGCCGCCGGACGGACTGCTCGACGACCCGTTGGGCGAACTGTTCAACCGCCGGAAATATTCGTAGACCAGCCGACGCTCATCGGCCGACAGCCCACGCAGATCATCCCACGTGGGTGGCGTGAAACGCACACCATCGCGGCCCGTCACAGGTCCTGTGGCCCGCGTGGTGCCGCGACCATCGCCCGCCTTCGCTTCACGCGGTCCCTGGTCGTCACGCTGATCCTGCTCAAGAAACCGACCGGCATCGAGCATGCGGCGGTATAGCTGCTGCTGCCGTTCGGCGGTGGACGGGTCAGGGCCACCGCGATCGAGTGACTGCGCGACCTGCTGCGCCTCGCGTGCCAGGGCCTCGAGGCGTCCGGTGGGATCGAGATCGGCCACATCCTGCAGTCCTTCGGCTACGCCGCGCTGCTGACGGGCCAATGCGCGCGACTGCTGCTGCGCCTGCTGTCCCTGCGCACCGCCGGGCAACATGGACAATCCCTGCATCTGCCCGTTGAGCGACCCTTGCTGCTTGGCCAGCTCCTTCATCTGCTCCAACATCTCGCCAAAGCCCGAGGCCGAGTTGGCGTTGTTCACGCGCTCGCGATCGCGCACCAGCGAGGAGAGCGCCTGATTGAGCGCTTGCGCGGCGTCCTGGGCCGCGCTCTGCGCCTGCTCTCCCCCCCCCGGCTGTCCAGCGCCGCTCATGGACTGCGCGGCCTGTTGCACCTTTTGCTGCGCTTCGGCCATCGCGCGCTGCGAACGCTGCGAGAGCAATGAAGAACCGCGCCCCGCCTGCTCCAACCGTTCGGCGGCTTGCTGTACACCCTGGCTTACGGCCCCCTGCTCGCTCTGCATGCCTTGGGCGTTACCATCCTTGGCCCGCTCAGCCAACTGCGACTGCTGCCGCGCGAGTTGCGCGGTTTCGTTGATCGCCTGATCGAGCTGCTGCGACAGGTCCTGTTTCCACGCATCGACCTGCGCTTCGCGTGCCGACGCCAACTGCTGCGCCGCCTGATCCATGGCGTCGGCAGCCTGTTGCGCCTGCTGGGCCGCGCTCTGCGGGCTGCCTTGCTGGCCTTGTTGGCCTTGCTGGCCTTGCTGCGGCTGACCTCCCTGCTGCTGGCCCTGTTGTTTCCCTTGCTGCTGGCCCTGCTGACGCTGTCCCTGTTGCCCCTGCTGAGCGCCCTGTTGCTGCTGCCCCTGCTGCTGCGCGCCCTGCTGCTCACCAGCCGACTTGTTCTGCTCACCCAACTGCCTGGCCGCTTCCTGCATGGCCTCAGTGGCCGATTTTACCTGCGGCTGCGCTGCTTCCGCACGATCCGCACCGGCTTCGGCACCTTCGCGGCGCAAGCGTTCCGTAAGCGCCTTGACCTCGTCCTCCAACCGCTTGGTGCGATCAGCCAAACGTTTTGCGTCGGCCTGATCGGACGACTTTTCGCCTGACTGCGCGCCCTGTTCACCGCGCTGCGTACCCTGCGGATCGCCCTGCTTGGCGCCCGACTTATCACCCTGCTGCGAACCGGCCTTGTTGCCCGCCGCCTGTTTCGCCAACGACTCGGCCAGCTTGCGCTCTTCTGCTGAAAGCTCCTGTGCCTCGTCACGCAGCGTTTCCATGGCACCTTCCAGCGCCGCACGCTTGAGCATCTCGGCCGACTTCTCCAACTGCTCACGCATTTTGCGCTGCTGCTCGGCCAGCTGTTCCAGCGATTGCCGCACTTCGTTGCCACTCAACCGATCGGACGCTTTCTCCAGATCAGCCAGCTTGGCCTGCATTTCGGGCGTCATCGCTTCCTGCAGCATGCGCTGCAGCTCGTTGAAGCGAGCCGCCAGTTCATTGTCCATCGCACCCGCATCGTTCAGCCGCTGCTCCAGCTCTTTGGCACCATCGCGCAGCTCGTCCACACGTGACCCAAGATCACGCTGTTGCTGGGCAATGTTGCGCATTTTTTCGGCCGACTCATACGACATCGCCTTGCCGCCTGCTGACGGTGGCTGCGACTGCGCCGCACCGCTCGACGACGGTGCACCACTCTGTAACTCACGTGAACGCGACGCATCGCTGGTGCTGCGCTGTAGCGCTTTTTCAGCGTTGGCAATCTGCGCGGCGCGCGACATGAGCGAATCGGCCAGTTCGCGCGCCAGAATGCGCTGCTCTTCGGCCGAGGGCACACGCAACACCAAACGCCGACTGTCCGCTACCTGACGCCACGGCGAACCATCAATTGCTTGCGCCATGACGACCAGCTTGTCGCCCGCCTCGAGCGAACGACCATCGAGCGCCAGTTCATGCACCCCATCCCACAACGGTTGCGCATCGCCGGAGAGCAGCACACGACTGGCCGCGTCGCGTGATCCATCGGCGCGTTCGCGTTGCACCACCAGGGCCACCTGCGCCAGACCGTGATCATCGCGTGCGGCAACAGCCAGCGACAAACGACCACTGGTGCTGATGGTGGTATCGGTCATGGGCGACAGAATCACCACCTCAGGCGCGGCGTCGGGAATCATGCCCACGCGAATGGGTGGTGGCAGTTCGACCGGCAAGGCACTGCCGTCGTCGCGTGCAGTCGCATCGGCCAGCCAACGCCATTCACCATCGGCGCTGATTTCAAGCTGTGTCGCAATAGCCGAAGCACCTACGTTGGTGAACGCCACCGAGTCCCCCCCCCGCCGCAATCGCACCGCGCGCGCACCGGAATAGGCCACGGCCTGAACACGAAGTTCAGTGCCGCGCGGCACACGCATCACACCACCCAGTTCAAGCACTTCGGCAGGGCGTGCGAGATACGCAGGGTACACGGCTTCGATTTGCACATCGCCAATCCAGCCGCGGTCACCAACCGCCACGGTGCGTTCCAGGATTGCGGCCCGTCCGTCGTCAACCCGTAGCGTAAGCGGTGAACGTACCGCGCCTACTTCCAGGACAGCCTGCGATGTTGCCGCATGTACGGGTACGGTATCTTCGCGCCACGCTTCGCCTTCACTGCGTACCGACATCACCACGCGTGCGCGACCAGGCGCGTGCACGCGCACCGTGAGCGGCATACCGCGCGGCATCTCCGGCGGCAGCGAATCAAAGGCCAGCGGCGGCAATAACAATCCGCGCCATGCATCGAGCGGGTGCAACATGGCGGCGACACCGTCATTCACACGCACCGATGCCACAAGCAGCAACGCGCCCGCAACCACCGCTGCACCGGTACCCAACGCCACGCGTTGCGTAAGACGCTTGCGCTGCACGGGCATGAGAATCGCATCGCGACCAAGCAACCGTTCAACATCAGCCGCCGCGCGCGCACCCAACGGGCCCGTGTTCATGATCTCAAGCGCCCCACGCAATGCCCCAGGGCGCAGTCCACGTTCCCGTTCAATGCCGTGCGCGACATCGGGCAAGCTGTCGGGCGCGCCCACGCGACGTCCCACCATCCGGAAGGCTAAAAACGCCGCGCCAAACAACGCCGCCCACAAGACAAACGGCAGTACGCGTGAGAACGACAGCCAGCGCCCGTCGCCGAGCGTGAACGCGCCAACGGTCAACAGCACCAACACAACCGCGGCGACGGCAAAACCTTGCGTCAGCCGTTTCCGCAGTGTGAGTGCCTGTCCTTCATTGGCCACACGCTGCGAGAGCATACGCTCCTGCTGATCTTGATGCGCACTCATTGCGTAACCCGGCTGGTGATTGCGTACATGAACAGGTTCACTCCCATGCGCAACGCGCGTTCATGCAGTTCCGGGGGATCGCCGGGATGAGTGCCAACATCTTCCCAACCGTTGCCGAGATCGGTTGATACGGTGTAGTACAGCGCCAGCCGGCTGCCGAAAAAGATGCCATACCCTTTGGCCGGTGCCCCATCATGTTCATGGATTTTGGGCAAGCCATCGGGCATCGCGTACACCACATTGTAAATCGGGTGCGTGAGCGGCACTTCAACCAGCGGTCGGTCAGGAAAGGCGCGCGCAATTTCTTTCCGGAAGCTCTCGTCCAGCCCGTAGTTGTCGTCAACATGCAGAAAACCGCCCTGCGCGAGATATTCACGCAGCGCCTTAATCTCGGCGTCGGACAGCGTGATGTCGCCGTGTCCGGTGGCGTGCACAAACGGATACTGAAACAGCGTGGGATCGGTGAGCTTCACTCGTCCTTCGATGCGCTCCACAGGCAACTGCGTGCGGACGGCGATGGCTGCCAGCAGGTTGGGCAAGCTGGACGGATTGGCGTACCAATCGCCGCCGCCTTCGTATTGCAGTCGCGCGATCGCCAGTCGTGAGTTCGCGTTTGGCGCGGCAGCGGGCAGCGCATCCTGCGAGTCGGCGGCTGGCGATACACCAACACGCCCCCCCTCCACCCCATCCGACGTCGCATTCACCTCATGCACGGCCACCATCAGCCCCACGCACGCCAGCGCGCATGCGACCATCCCACGCCACACGCCCACGCGGCGCGAGCGGCTACGTGTCGGTCGCTGACGGTGCTGCAGTGTGTGCGGCGGATTCGGGTGCAATGTCATGAGCGAGGCGGTAGGCCAGATTGCGGGGAGCGCCATGCTGCTCCATAAGCGCCGTAGTCACAGCGCGAGGAGCCAAACCAGTAGCCGCCAATGCCCTGGCGGTGTCGCGCAACGAGTCTTCGGTGGGAGCGACGTCCGGAGGCGCCGCAGATAACACTATTACAATCTCGCCTCGGGGAGGCGCTTCGGTGTAGTACGCAGCGAGTGTCGAGAGCGTTCCGCGGCGGAACTCCTCATAATGTTTGGTCAGCTCACGGGCGACCACCACCGGTCGATCGCCGCCTGCCACTTCGGCCAGATCAGCCAGCGTATCGGCCACGCGGTTGGGCGATTCGTACAGCACCACCGAATGCGGCGCGCAGCATGCCCAACGCACCATGTCGGCCCGTGATCGGCCCTTGCGCGGCAAAAAGCCCAGAATTGAGCACGGATGGGCGGACAATCCGGCTCCGACCAGCGCCGCCAGCGCCGCCGATGCGCCCGGCACCGGCACCACGCGGATTCCAGCCTCCACCACCGCGCGCACCAGCCGTTCGCCCGGATCGGACACGAGAGGCGTCCCGGCATCACTGATCAGCGCCAGCGCCGACCCACCGCGCAGCTGCTCCAACA
>JBBSPO010000257.1:0-5541 GCA_038258695.1 Gemmatimonadales bacterium
CATGGAGCAGCAGCACCGTGGGCGTGTCTGCTGCGCTCGATTCCGGCTCGGCGATCTGTACATGCCAGCGTAATCCGGAGCAATTCAGGAAGCGACTGGCGGCGGCGTTTGGCCAGTTGGTTGGTAGTTGCGAGTCCAAGTGTCAGTTTTGGGAGCGAGAAGGCGTAAAAACTCGGTCACGATGACCGACAGGTAGTCAATTTCGGGGATATTTGAAGAAAAGTTGCGAAAAAGCGTAAATAAAACTTGACGGTTTGAAGTGTAACGCACAGTTTACAGCGCGGAAAAGAAGTCAGGCCGATTCCCCGTTCGGGGCGGCTTTCCCAGTCGTGCGGGTTGGCACGGCAGCCGTGTTCTTTCTGGAGAATATTATGGAGAACCGAGGCGGTATGACGGAGGAGGAGGCACGCTCCTTCAACAGCTACTTCATCACGGGTTTTGTCGGATTCACGCTGGTGGCCGTAGTGGCCCATGTGGCAGCGTGGATGTGGCGTCCGTGGCTTTGATCAACTGACCAGGTACTGGAGCAATCATGCACAAAATCTGGCAGGGGACTGATCCCCATCTCATCATGACGGGCCTCGCGTTTTTCTTGGGCGCGCTGGCGTTGTTCATCCATCTGTGGGCGTACAGCATCACTGGTTGGCCAAAAGATGTCCGGGCCAGCTACGCGGCCAAGGCAGCTGCGGCGCAGCCGAACTGAGCACGTTAGCAGGAGCGGCGTTGGGGTTTCAGAATCGGGATTGTAGCCCTGCAACTGGCCCCGCGCCACGCTCCCTGCCGTCGTTACTCAGGACCGCTGCGTCGTGTGGCGAGGCTGAACATCTTCACCCTCGTCACCGCGACGGGGCTTATTTCCCACTCGCGAGGAACTGATCCATGCATCGCATTTGGCTTTCGTTTGACCCGAGACGCGTTATGGTGGCCTTGTTTGGCTTCCTGGCCGTTCTTGCCCTTCTGATTCACTTTATTCTGCTCAGCTCGTCGCGTTACTCGTGGATTGAAAACGGGACGCTCGGTGCTGACCAGCTGTCCGTGTCGGCGTCCGGCCCGGCGGCTGCTGCCGAAATGTCACCGTTGCCCCCGGGCCGCTGATTTCGGCGCTCTTCACCGCGGGGCGGGACCGGGGGGTGCTCGGTTTCGCGTCTACCCCGGCTCCCGCGCCCACGGTGTCCCTCTTGTTTTGCATATCCCGAATGACTGCGTGTCTGATGACCGCCTCGGAGAGATAGTCCATGGCGACCCTGAGTTTTGAACGTAAGTATCGAGTCCGCGGTGGTACGCTGATCGGCGGAGATCTGTTTGATTTCTGGTTTGGTCCGTTCTATGTGGGCTTTTTTGGAGTCACAACCATCTTCTTTGCCGTGCTCGGCACGCTGCTGCTTGTTTGGGGCGCTGCCATGGGACCGACATGGAACTTGTGGCAAATTAACATTGCCCCGCCCGACATTTCCTACGGGCTCGGCTTTGCGCCGCTCGCCGAAGGTGGGCTCTGGCAACTGGTTACCGTCTGCGCTACTGGCGCATTCATCAGCTGGGCACTGCGACAAGCAGAAATAAGCCGCAAGCTCGGCATGGGGCTGCACATCCCCTGGGCCTACGGCGCTGCGGTGGTCGCGTACCTCACGCTGGTGATCTTCCGCCCGATGTTACTCGGCGCGTGGGGACACGGTTTCCCCTATGGCATTTTCTCGCATCTGGACTGGGTGTCGAACGTGGGATACCAGTATCTCCACTTCCACTACAATCCGGCGCACATGATCGCCATCACCTTCTTCTTCACCAACTGCCTTGCCCTGGCAATGCACGGATCGCTGATCCTGTCGGTGACGAATCCCAAAAAAGGTGAGCCGGTCAAAACAAGCGAACACGAGAACGTCTTTTTCCGTGACCTGGTCGGCTATTCGATCGGTGCGATCGGCATTCATCGACTCGGTTTGTTCCTGGCGGTCAGCGCCGGTATCTGGAGCGCGATCTGCATCATTATCTCTGGTCCCTTCTGGACGAAAGGCTGGCCTGAGTGGTGGGGCTGGTGGCTCAATCTTCCCATTTGGCCTGTCGGCTGAGGCAGTCGCGAATGCTTGAGTATCAGAATCTCTTTACACGCGTCCAGGTCCGGCATGCGCCGGATGCCGGAATACCCATCGACATGGGTGGCACCGGAGCGCGCTACGGCACAGGCTTCTTCAGCTCGTTGGCCGGCCGCTTCGGCGATGCACAGGTCGGACCGATTTATCTCGGATGGGTGGGCATTCTCTCACTCATCTGCGGGTTCATTGCCATTGAAATCATTGGCCTGAACATGTGGGCCTCGGTGGGCTGGGATACCGTCCAGTTCGTGAGGCAGTTGCCGTGGTTGGCTCTTGAGCCACCACCACCACAGTTCGGCTTACGGGTTCCGCCGCTCGCTCAGGGTGGTTGGTATCTGATGGCCGGTTTCTTCCTCACGCTCAGCATCCTGCTCTGGTGGGTGCGCACGTATCAGCGCGCACGGGCCCTCGGCATGGGCACGCACCTCCCCTGGGCGTTTGCGTCAGCCATCTTTCTTTACCTCACGTTCTTCTTCCAGCCGTTGCTCGTAGGCAGCTGGAGCGAGATGGTCCCCTTCGGACTCTTCCCGCACCTCGATTGGACGTCGGCGTTCTCTATTCGCTACGGCAACCTGTACTACAACCCGTTCCACGCTCTGTCCATTGTGTTTCTGTACGGCAGCGCGGTGCTCTTTGCCATGCATGGCGCCACTATCCTGGCAGTGTCACGGATGGGTGGTGAGCGGGAAATCGAACAGATCACCGATCGCGGAACTGCAGCCGAACGCTCGATGTTGTTCTGGAGGTGGACGATGGGTTTCAACGCAACAATGGAATCCATTCATCGCTGGGCCTGGTGGTTTGCCGTGCTCACAACGTTCACCGGTGGCATTGGCATCCTGCTCACGGGAACGGTCGTGGACAACTGGTATCTCTGGGGTCAGAAACATGGCATCGTCGCGCCGTATCCGGCGCAGAACGTTGTGCCTGACGATCAGATCGAGTTCCTGCGTGGACGCTATCAGGGCACGTCGCCTGACAGCTTCCCCAGCTACCTCGCACCGTCCGCCGGTGTGGTGCCCTTCATGATGGACAGCACCATGGCACCAATGGACAGCGCAGCCGCTGACAGCATGGCCGCAGATACGTCTGCCGTGCCACCCGCTGCACCAGCCACTGTGCCACCCGAGTCGTCGCCCCCCGGCGACGCCTCAGGTGACGCGCTGCTGCAAACAGCGCAGACAGCGACGCTTCGCACACCGGGATTGAGGAACACCATATGAGTGCCTCGCGCACACACCGTCTTACCGTCGGCGTGATTGCCGCCAGCCTGATCCTCTCAGCGTGTGACCTCGGTCCCAAAGAGGTGGTGCAGTCTGGGTATCGTGGCACGGGCATGGCACAGCCGTACGACATGGGTCGGGTGGAAGGGAAGTTTGATTCCACGGTGATTCCTGCGGTGCTTCCACCAGCGTCAAGCGAACCGCAGCGGGGACCGCTGCCTTGGCAGAATGTGCAGGTGCTGAACGACATTTCGCAGGCGGAGTTCAACCGCACCATGGTGGCCATGAGCACCTGGGTGGCCGGCACCGGCAACTGTGCCTACTGCCACAACTTGGCGAACTTCGCATCTGATACCCTGCCCTCCGGCGAGCCGATCTACACCAAGATCGTTGCCCGTCGCATGATTCAGATGACGCGCCACATCAACTCCCAGTACCCGCAGCATGTGGCCAACACCGGCGTGACCTGCTACACCTGTCACGTGGGTAAGCCGCTGCCCAATGGTCTGTGGTTCTACGCCGACCAGAACGACTACCTGCGGAACTATCTCGATCGCGAAGGCGCCCGCGTCATCACGCGTGAAGTGGCACCGTCCAACGCCAATCGTTCGTCGGTCAAGCAAACGGAGCACACCTACGCGCTCATGATCTCCCAGTCCACCGCGCTGGGCGTCAACTGCACCTACTGTCACAACACGCGTGCCTTCTCCAGCTGGACCGAAGCGCCACCACAGCGTGTGACGGCGTATCACGGCATCCAGATGATGCGCGATCTCAACACGAACTTCCTCGCACCGCTGGCACCTGTCTATCCGGATGTGCGACTTGGACCGATGGGCGATGCACCCAAGGCCCAGTGCGTCACGTGTCACAACGGTGCGTACAAGCCGCTCTACGGCGCCCAAATGGCCAAGGATTATCCGGCCATGTGGGGACGCGCCGATTGGAACGGCACACCGTTCCCCGGGTTGTATCAGGCACCAGTGCCTGCTGATTCGGCGGTGGCAGTGCCCATTGGGGCAACGTCCGAAGCCGTCGAAGAAACAGCGTCTGCCGGCAGCGCGGCCTCAGGAACAGCGGCCGCTGCCAATACACGGAGTGGTTCGCAGCGCTGACCATCGGTTATGTGCTCTGCGACGCCCCGTGGTGCTCAAGCGCTGCGGGGCGTACTGCGTTCTGTGGGCCACGCAGTTGGGCCAGAAACAACTCCCGGAACCGTCAGGTCAGAAACCCTCACACACCAATAGCGCGTTCACTTTATCAGATCAGTGCGCTGCTCTATTCGCCCGCGTGATGTAACGCGATTCCCAGTATTCCCGCTTTTCCCCGGAGCCGTCCTGTGACGACCCGTCGCTTACCCGTCTTTATTCTGGCCGATGTTTCCGGCTCAATGCAGGGGACCCCCATCGAATCGGTCAAGGCCGGCATTCGCCAGCTGCACCGTGACCTGCTGGGCGATCCACAGGCCATTGAAAGCGCCTACCTGTCCATCCTCACCTTTGGCAACTCGGCGCAGCAAGTCGTACCGCTCACCGAAGTGGCGCAGTTCAACCCGCCCGAACTGTCGGCCAGTGGTGTGACCAACTTTGGCGACGGCCTGCGCCTGTTGCTCGAGAGCTTTGATCGCGAGCTGGTACGCACCACCGCCGATGTAAAAGGCGACTGGCGTCCACTGGTGTTCATTCTGTCCGACGGTGCACCCACCGATGTGGACTGGCCCATGTACGCGCAGCAGCTGCGTGAGCGTCGTCCGGCCAACATCATTGCCGTGGCTTGCGGCGATCAGGCCGATGTGAACGTGCTCAAGCAGGTGACCGAGAACGTAATTCTCATGCAGGAGATGTCACCCGATGCGTTTCGCGCGTTCTTCAGCTTTGTGTCGGCATCGGTCAAGCAAACGTCGCAGAAAGTCGGCGCCGTCGCCGATGGCAGTGCCATCACGTTGCCACCGCCACCGCCTGGCATCACCATCGGTCCGTGAGCCAGGAAAACTCGCCGGCTGCGGTGCGCGCCAGTGCGGCAGACGACAGTGCGTCAGATCAGCCGGGTGCGTCGCACATCGCAGATGATGTGAAAAGTGATGTGATACATGATGTGACCGGTGATGTGCAGCGTGACGTGACCAGCAGGAAGATCGATGAGGGCAACGCTGAGCTCACGTCGGCTGCAGACGTTGTACCACCTGCCCCCGTCGCACCGCCGCCCATGGCGGTGTGGACTGTGAAGGA
>JBBSPO010000258.1:0-5531 GCA_038258695.1 Gemmatimonadales bacterium
CCGAACGTGAGCGCTCTCAGGTTACCGGTATCGGAGAACGAGTCACCAAAGATGGTGAACGACGTAAACGTGCGCTGCGCGACTAGCGGTTGTGCCAATCCGATGCAGAGCACCGTTGCTGCGTGGAACATAGCAGATGTATCATCGTTGTGTGCAGAGCTGATGAACGTCAGTGTATTTTTACTACCAACAGCCGCACTGGAGAGCAATGTTGATGACGCCACCAATCACAGTGCAAGCCCGTGTGTCATTGAGCTTCGCGTGCGTGCTCATACACATGACATGCGTTCCGTTGCTCGCAGCGCAATCAGGCACCGCCTCTGCACCACCACCAGTTCGCGCTTTAGGAGTGGGTGCCGGTATATCCTACTTTGACCTGAGCGGAATCGGATCAACGACCGTGTTTTCGGTGCGCGCCGAGTTGGAAGCAAGACGCTGGCTTGTGCTCGAAGCGTCAGTGGGCGCGATTCGTCCAAACGAACAGTTCATGCAGCAGCGCACGTATGTGTTACCGGACGTACAGATGCAGCTGCAATTGCCTGGTGAGTCTCTGCGTCCATATCTGGGAATCGGTGTTGGTGCGATGCTTGGCACACAAAGCCCGAGAGTGCGACCCTCCGCGTCAGGCGCTGCTGGATTTCGGTTGTTGGTACCTGGCACACGTATCGATGTGCGGCCCGAGCTACGTGTCAGATACATTGGCCGAAGCAACGGTGTCACTGCGGACTGGACGCTGGGCGTAGCGTATCGGCTGTAGCACGTTGCAGGTGCGACACGCCACTCGACCACGCGGGCTCTTGCTCAACCGTCTGCCACGCAAGGGAAGGCCACCACTCACTCTGCGGTAACAGCGCACCTGGTTCAACCCGTTCACCCGGACGCGGTGTGGCGACGCGCACACCGGCTTTGGACGCCGCTACAAGCACACGCTCAATCGGCTCCGTCCATCCGTGCAGTGCCAGGTCAAACAATCCCCAGTGCACGGGCAGCATCACCTCGCCGCGTACGAGTTCATGCGCGCGCACCGCCTGTTCAGGACCGAGGTGCACGTCGGCCCAGAGCGCGTCGTACGCACCCACTTCAATCATGGTGAGATCAAACGGTCCCAGGCGGTCACCGATTTCCATCATGAAGTCGTCCAGCGACGTGTCGCCGCTGTAATACACGCGATGCTCGTTGGACGTAATTACCCAACCAGCCCAGAGTGTGCGATCTGCATCGCCCACGCCGAGTGGTACGACAAAGCGCACGTTAACTGGCACAATACCATCGGCTTTTGGTCGGCGATCCCGCTGCTGCTTGTGGTGCTATACGATCTCGATGCCTGCGTCCGTCGATACCGCCGTGAGCGTAGCGGTCGCTTCCGGCAACACCTATCGCCCCGATCTTCGCAGCACGCTCACACTTGATCGCGCGGATGCCGGCGTGCTGGTGCACCGCGACTACGCGTCTCTGAGCACCGCCCGACAGATCCGTGCCTGGGTGCGATTTGGACACGCAGGTGAAGTGTTCGGTCTCTTCGGACAAACGCTTGCGACCCTTATTTCCGCCGGCGGTGCGGTGCTGGTGTGGACAGGCATCGCGTTGTCGTGGCGGCGTTTTCGCCGCTGGCGAACTCGTAGCGGCGCGTGATTCCATAGACGGCGCGGCCGAACCCGCGCTTCATGCGTCCCGCAACAGCAATCGTGGCCGTGTTCGGCGCAGCGTGGTTGCGTTCCGGGCTTTTCGAGAACTGAGGTATCGCTACTGCGCGAAGACGCCAATGAACAGTTGGCAGAACAGCGCACCGGCCACCGTCATTGAAAACCCCCACAGCAACAAACTACGAAACAACTGCGCCGGATCGTGGCCCGCTGGTAACGCCGCCACACAGAGCGCGCCCAGCGTAGACAGCGGGGAGACGTCCACGAGCGCGGCGCCGACGTTGATGCTGAACGCGATTTGCAACGGATTCCCGCCGCCCAGCTTTTCCACGAGACCGGGAATCGCGGGAAGAAAGGTGGGATAGACCACGCCGGAAGTTGAGCTGTACGTTGAAATCGTACCGGTCACGAACGCCATGAACACTCGCACCCATCCGAAGGACCGGTTCCGGTCATTGTCAACTGGCGGACGTGCAGCGCATAGCTTTGAAAGACACCTCGCGGTGGCGAGTCCCGGTCGGGACCTGCGTCGCCGGTCCTCCTTGCCCCATCCGCCGCATGTTTAACCTCTGGCACGACATTCCACCCGGTCCACAGCCACCGGAAGCGGTCACCGCTGTGATCGAGATTCCATCGGGCAGTCGCAACACGTACGAACTGGACAAGATCACGGGCTTGCTCCGACTGGACCGCGTGCTCTAGTCGGCGGTGCAGTATCCGTGCGACTACGGATTCATTCCGGGCACGCTGGCCGAAGACAACGATCCGGATGTTGAACCCACCCGAGATGATCAGATCGGTGCGACGTCCCTGCAGCGTGATGTATCCGTCCGCATCGCGCATACCGATATCGCCGGTACGAAACCAGTCGTTGACGAAGACCAGCTCCGTGGCGTCCGGTCGTTGCCAGTAGCCCGCACAGACGTTCGGGCCTCGCACCCAGAGCTCACCGGGTGAGCCATCGGGAAGCAATGCGCCGTCACTACTTCGAATGTCCAGCGACAACATGGGGAGGGCGCGTCCAACGGTTCCGGCACGACGTTCTCCCACGAGCGGATTGCTGACGTTCATGAGCGTTTCTGTCATGCGGTAGCGCTCGAGGATCACATGTCCGAACCGTTCCGCAAACGCGTCGAGCACATGCGCGGGGAGCGGCGCTGATCCGGAAACGAAGAGTCGCATGTGTTCGCCAATTGCGCGGGCGCGCTCAGGAGCAGTGTCCAGCAAACGCACGTACATGGTAGGTACGCCAAAAAACAGAGTTGGCTGATACGACTCGAACCACGGCAGCGCCCGTGCGTGTTCAAATCGCTCCACGAGCTTCATGTGACAGCCGCTCACGAGCCAGCACTGGAGACCGTTGCCGAGTCCGTGCACGTGAAAGAGCGGCAGGGCGGCCAGATAGCGATCACTCGATGTGATGCCCCACGCCGAGACAAGTGTCAGCGCATTGGCGGCGAAGTTGCCGTGCGTGAGAACGGCGCCTTTCGCGGTGCCGGTGGTGCCCGATGTGTACACAAGTGCGGCTGGCGTATCGGCGGTTGTGACTCTCGCCGCGCGCGCCGTCGGCATGGCGTGCGCCTCACGCTCGAGTGCGTCAACATCCCACACGCGGACGCCGTCGCCGAAGTCTGCCGCGCGATCTGTAAACGTCACGATCGCCACCGGGGCGGCGTCCGTCACGATATGCGCTATTTCGCGTGCGCGATACAACACATTGATCGGCACGACAATCACTCCGAGCTTTATGCACGCGAGCCAGAGATCGATAACGGCCAGGCGATTGGGCAGGCAAAACGCAACGCGATCACCGCGCGTGACCCCGCGCGCCGCGAGCCAGTGCGCCACCTGATTGCTGCGTGCTTCGAGCGCGCCAAAGGTGAGCGACTGCACGGCGCCGTTGGCGTGTTCAAGCTCCAGCGCCGGTGCGTGTGCGCGGCCGAGCAGCGACAAATCGTACAGCGGGAGAAGCGACGGGATAGGAAATTCAATCGGCGTCGGTCGACTATTCGTCGAACGTACGGCGCGATCGCCGACCTCGCCCGCACCGCGTGAGGGGCGGCGGCGTGCCCTGTCTCTCGCACGGGCGCCGTGCGCGCCGTGCGAGCGGCGGTCAGCGGGGGTGGCCAGGGCCGGCGGCGCGCACGGTGACGTTTCTGTGGGACGGCCGCGCACGCCGAGCGTCCCCGCGTGGTCGCGGGGGGTCGGGGGGCGCGTCCTCAGGAGGGAGTCGGGGCGTCGGCGCCCGGGCGTGCGGCGCGTGCCGTGCGCCGGCTCGCGGGGGCCCTGGTCGAGGGGGGGCTCCGCGCGGCGTGGGCCGCTGGCGCCGCGCGAGCGCGGAGGTGGGTGAGGATCTGGTCGATCACCGACACTTGGGTGATGAAGGCGACGAGGCGCATTGCGCTGCGGCAGGTGGGACACGCGAGCGGGTCGACCTCGAATTCGCAGTTGCTCCGAAGGGGGCGCCGCTCAGGTTTCACGGCGAATGTGCTCGAGCGTCCGCACAGGCGACTCCGAAAGACAGCAAAACTCGCGGCCTCTTCCCTAACCAAGAAGGCACATGCAAACCGTTCTAGCTGGCCTCGCAGTTCGCGGAAGCGAGAATAGTTTCCGCCGTATACGCAAACTCTTGACAAGTCATTCACTTCGCCCTGGGCTCGTACCGCGTCTCGTAGTACTCGATCACGATCAGACGAACGTACGGAATGGACTCCAGCCACTCGCGAAGGTGGTGCAGGCGATGCTGCATGTCGTCGCCCTTCGGTATGAAAAACGTGTATCGCTGAGGCTCCCTCCACTCGGACTCACCCACCGGAGTGTCTGTTCGCTTCCGTGCAAAGGCCAAAAACTGCGCCCTCTCATCCGCAGTTGTGCTGCTTGCCAGCGTCACGTCGACGTGCAGGCCGTTCTCGCCGTCCGTCTGAATCGATACGATGTCCACTCGTCGTGCCTCCTATTCAACCGGGTGCGTCGTGTAGAGATTCAGGTGGCGCCTCCGAGATGAATCGTAAATCCGGTCGAGGATTTGCGCTTCGCCTCAGACGACGTCACCGATGGAAAGAGTACAAGCGACTTCGACCGCGCACCAGTCACCGTCGGCAACCCACGCACGGGCGGAGGCGAGGGCATACGCTGGCACGTTGGCGCAGTCCATAGTTCAGGCGCTCATTTTGTTCGGCCAGCGAGCTGTCCTCGTGCTCGTCCCCGCACCAGGTGAGCAATGCATCACGGAAGAAGCCAAAGTGGGCGCGCTCACGATGATGCGCGCAAACTCCTGTTGCACTCGCGCTCTCGTTCATTCGACGGGCGAATGCGCGCGCACAAGTAGATGCTCGCCCTCGACGATATACAATGACAGCTACGAGTAGTGCCTTATAATAGTCATGAAATAAGCGACATCCGAGCGCGCCGTGTACGCGGTCATCAGTCGTGACAAAATGGCGATGATTCCGACGGCGGCATCGCGTGCGCTTGGAGGAATATCCAGACGGACATGCGATTGCTGCTCAGCCTGCTCGAACCCGACACGCGCCCGCCGCAAACCACTTCATACGGCGCTCCTGAGGTTCACGCTTCCCCACGTCGGACTATATGATCACGCCAGCTGTTCACGATGCCGGCCGCTTCGCCGCTCTTCCTGTGGTGGCTCAGGCGTGGTCGCTGAGGCTGGCGGTGTTGTGTCGCCGCTGGCCGGAGTGGCGTGCGGCGCCCCGCGAGCAGCTTATTAAGGTAGGGACCGGCTGGGAGGCACTGCAGGAGGGCCAGGTTCTCTTGGTCACGCTCCTCACCGAGCATGAGATAAAATGGGCCGGGCGGGCATCTGACGCGTGGGAAGTGGATATCGGTGCCCCCGAGCGAGAAGCCCGCCGCCAGCAGGAGTGAAACGCC
>JBBSPO010000259.1:0-5528 GCA_038258695.1 Gemmatimonadales bacterium
AATCGCTCCGAGCGAAACTCGGCCCCGCTAAACGTCCTTTGCCACAGGGTACGGCTGGTCAGTCGGTGTCGCGCAATCAACTGCCCGTTGACCAGCCCCATCACAACCAGTGAGTCTACGATGGTAGGCGCCGTAGACATTTCCCCGTCTACTTCCCACAGCATCTCATTCCCGGCACCAGGCGGCGTGACGTCACCGCACGCTGTGCTGCACAACCCTGTGATCGCCAGCACGAGTGTCGCTCGTTGCTTCAGAAGCATCCGCTGGAATAGTTGTCGGTTGAGAGAAAGAGCGCGCTTGAGGCTACCTGATTGTTGATATCCCGAACCACCAGACTGAGTTCCAGTCCAGGTTCGGGCACTGATAAGCTCAGCAACGGTGAACTTCCGACAAGAGTGCTGCCGCTATACCACTCAAAACTGTAGGGAGCCGTGCCATTTGAAGCACTCCCGCTGTAGTTGCAGAGGACATTGGGAGGAACAACCGAAGCGCCAGAGATTGAGGCCTGAAGTGCCAGCGGTCTCGGGGCCACGCCAAAAACTTGCTGTAGTTGAGAACGTACCTGATTTATCATGGTTCCGTTCGCGGTCTGATCAGTATGTGCTAGGTCCCCAAAAATAGAACGAGGCATTTCCACCACCGTACCGCTTGGGTATGCAGAACGATTCCACGGAACGATTCCATCATTCGCAACCGCACTATAGAAGACTACACCTGGCGCAGAAGTGGTACTGATCAACGAGCCGTTCATAAACGCCCAATCCGCGGGAATCCACGCAAGCATGTCGGCCAACTGTAACCATTTCAGCGCATGAGCGCGAAGAAAAGGATCGGGGTGCAGTTTGTAGTAATCATACTGTAACAGCGCGAAAAACTTGAGAGCGGTGACGTTAGCCTCCAGTACCGAAGGATTCGTCCAAATCAATGAATATGGCTGCCCATTTATGTTTAGCTCGCTGGAAAGGGAGAGGCGGGCAGTCGTGCGCTGCGCCTCGGCGACGAGTGCGGTGCGTGGCACAAGGGCGCAACCAGCGGCAATACGCAGGCGTTGGTATCGCTCACCGCCGATTGCGACGGTGATGCGGTGCTGGCGCGTGTTCGACCGAATGGACCAGCGTGTCACGAAGGTACGTTCAGTTGCTTTCGTGATGCCGCGATGGCGGCTGATGCACTGGGTGTGCTTGACGGTACGTTGGCGTCACGCGCAGCGCTTGTTGCTGCCGATGTGAACCAATCCGAGCAGTCAGGCGTCGCACCGATTGATTCCACACCGAAGAAGCCCAGTTGGACGGTGCGATTGCTCACCGACCGCAACTTGCGCCACAAGAAACTGGGCGAGGAAGCGGTGGAGCTTACGATGGCGTGTCTGGACGGCGATAAATCAGGTGCGTCGGAGGAGGGCGCGGATCTGATTTATCACACATTGGTAGCGCTGCGTGCGGTGGGTGTCACGCTCGATGATGTGCGGCGGGTGCTTGATGCGCGGGCGGGGTAGGGCGCTAAAGTTTGCGCGTGTCTCGTGCAAACGGTGCAAAGAGTGTTCGAGGAAGTACTGAGAGCGTGAACACCGCTTTCCTGAACTTTCCGTCTCTGTTTACGGCAAGCTGTTGCAGCTGATCTGATAGGCGCGCGTCACAACCGTAGTGGCGCTGGTCTGATGATCTCCGGCCTCGCTCACCTCGGAAGCGTACATCCACAGCTCGCTTCCGAAGCGTTTCACGACAGGCATTGCGATGTGTTTGACGCCGGGAAGACGATGCTTCGTCCACTTCAGCGAACCGGAATCTGATGGGTCGTTTCCTTCTCGGCGTGCGGCGTACATGATCGCTGTTCCATTGGAAAACACTGCGAAAACTGTAGGCTGATCAGCGTCAAGGAATTGGATATCGTAAAGTGCAAGATCGGATGCCACTGGTAACGAATCCACCTGTTGCAAGATTGCCGCAACGAAGTTGGCCACCAACAGCGTTTTCCCACCAGCACCCTGCGCATTTGCCGAACCCATAGTTGCCGAAACAAGCAGCGTGCCCGATTCCGAACCGGCATACATCACAGCACTTTGCGCGCGAGGCTTGCCGAGTGAGTATTCGCGCATAGTTGGCGCAACGCGATCCACGTCATCTGGTAGAAACTGTGCTGCCCACGCGAAGCCAGGCAGCGCAGGAGCCAGCCCAACGAGCGAAGTCCCGGATGGCTCGTGTGTGAGGGCGAAGTAGAACGGCTCACGCTTCCACGCCGGCACGCTCGAGATGCTCCATGCGCTGTCGCGCCGTCGAAGAATGCGCCACGCCTGGGTTCCTGTTGACGGAAGAGTTGTGGGCGTGGGAGAGCCGGGACGCGCTACTATCACCACGCCATCGCTGTCTGTTGTCAGCGCGCCGGTACGACCTTGATCGAACTGGAGTGAGTCGCTGCCCGGAATCTTCTCAACCTGTGTCCAACGCCCTCCTTCGTGCGCCGCGTACATCAGCATGTTTGTTGTTGAGTCGCGCCAGACCACGTGCACTGTATCGCCGGCAACGACGCTTGCCAGTGGCCACCAGCTTCTGGACAACGTCGTCTGCGGCGAACCAATGATTTCTACGGTGGATTTTTTGATTCGCACCAAGGAAGCGCGCGCGGTGCCGGATTCCTCCAGAAACGAGGGGTCATTCAAAAAGGCTCGCAGCACAAGATCCGCATTTCCGGACGTGGCGGTGACTCGAGGTTTTCCGAGCCACCAAACGGGCCACTCTCCTGTGAACAGCGCAGCGCCACTCGAAACCTTCGGGACGGTGGCGCACTCGCTCTCCTGGCGTGCAACTATGCTGCTGGACGCTTCTCTCCGGTCGTCTGCCAATGCAATGGCTTGCTTGCATCCTGTTGCAAACATCAATGAAAACATTGCGACTGTTACGACTTGTGGTCCCAACTCCAGCAGCGGCCTCGGGCGAAAACATCCCTTATTCGACGAGCGCTTTCTGAGCGATTTATGGCGCGACGGATTTAGCAGTTGCATTGGAGAATTGACAAGTGTGGCGAGGACCGATAGACAACAGTTTAGCGCAGGTTTAGTTGAGCTAGCACGCCATCAGCGCTCGACTCCCCGAGTATCTCTCGTGCATGTGGCGATTCGGTAGCCACAACCTGCGAATATCATAAATGCAGGTTGGTTTCCGAGTGCAATCCCTTTGTACAACAGCGCTGTCGTCAAACATCCAAGAACGACCTGTTTTGACTTATGAAACGACGTAAGTTGCACGGAGCAAAACTACCGCTTCCGGCCAGACACAGGCTATCAGCGATCTCGCTACCGTTTAAAAATAATGGACGTGCAGACGAAGATCGCGAATCAACCGTTTCCTGGGCAAATGCCTACGGTTGTTTATATCCGTCTCTGAGAAGCTTTTGAGGTGCACGCGCGTTCGTCACAGCAGGACGCGTTCTTGATGAGGTTGAGGCGTTTAACGTGACTGCTTCTCTATCACCGAAGGCGAGCGCCTCTTCCGAAAACTGGCTCCGTTCGGGAAACGTTGCTAGACGCAGTTTTGCTGTCCGTGCTGACCTTAGCGCCTCTTTGCGAATGGAGCGAACTGCCATGATAGCTCCAAGAATTCTTGGTGCGGTAGCCTCACCCTTTGCAAAATAGATCTTTGGTCGAGTATTTAAATCACCAGACACTTCGATCTCTGCTCCTGTTCTGCCGCCGCGTGGAAGTGTATCGACGCTAAATAGCTCAACATCCTGCGAGGGCTGGGCCTCGGTAGCGTTCAGAGGCAGCATACAAAAAGCCAAACTGCCGAGGAATAGCGTGTAGGCTCGTCTTGTTTTGGTCATCATACTTCCTCCGAGTACGGATAGCATTCTTCTGTGGTGTGAGAATAGACCTCTGTTCCATCAGGGTACACCCAATACCAATCAATATCGAAGCATATTGTACAATCCCCCGTAACACTGCAGTCAATACCACCGTCGCCCCCTCCACCGGATCCGCCGCTTGGGGTGCACGAAGTTGTGGAGTACATCGGAGACATGCTTGAGGGCTGATCGGGCACACCACCTCCTCCACTACCTACACAGGGGGAATCATCGAAGATAAGAGTGATTTCTCTCGCCGCAGTCACACCCTGAATGTTTGTCCTTTCGAGCCGGACGGTGTGCACGCCAAGGCCATAGATGGTCATTCCAAAGCCCCCTTCTGTTCCAACCTCAGTACCGTCAACATAGAAGATGTCAGTTTCAATCGATGATGGCGGTGACCCAGTTCGAATCGCACTTACGAATATCCCTGTGCTGCCGTCTGCCACTACTATCGTGTCGCTTGCCGGTGCACTCAACATTGAGTTGGGGGTATACGCTGTGAAACTCGGAGGAAGCGGTGCCGGGCACGTACCTCCAGTTGATTCGATTGGGACAGTCCACGGTTCTGAGACCATGCTGAGAGCGTTGATCGCTGGGGGTGTGTAGCTCAGCTGCACGCCGCCAGGGCCGCCCGCACCTATCCCAAACTGACCGAAGTCTCCGAACCAGGAAGTTGATGCTTGTGCGTGAATGAATGCGCCTGTCCGATAGTCGCATCTGCTAAGGGGCAACGCAATAACGAACGACCCGTCAAGTGAGTCGGGATGAACATAGAACACATGTTGCATTGACTTCTCACCTTGATCATGCTTGTTCAATGTGCCACCACCGGGGAGGTCAGGGTGTTCAACAATGAGGTGCATCAGAGTGTTCATTTTCTTACCGCGGCCGATCCAGTTCAGGCGATAGTTCACCGGCTGCCCTACGACCTCGTTCAGCGTATAGCTTCCCCAAAAGTTGTCAATCTGAGGCAAGAGCTCGTCCGCTGGTCGCTGTTCTAAGCGAGGAAGCGAAAGGTCAGGCCCTGTGATGCCCACAGCCTTGCTCGGGTCAGGCGTGCATCCCAACACAAGGCTCGCTGTAACAGTCAGCGCAACGACGCATGCGCGTCCACGGATGTGAAGCGCCGGTAGCATAAGATTTTTCCATACGTGGTAGACAGGAACGAGCATGGTTAGTTCCTTGATTGGAGTGCAAAGGTTATCGAGCGTGAAGTTTCGCTGGTGTTGCAGTCGCCTGCTGCGTCGCTGGGAGTGCGAGTAAGCTTCTCGGGGCGCGTGGACTCTCAGAAGCGCGACAAGATTTCAATCTCAGTGCAGGCATCAGAATGCGAGAAGATGTTTTTGTCGACCGACTTGGTGAGGCGTGGCTCGGCGATATCATTTATCTACGCTGACCTCGCGTACGATGTCGTGCGAGATATGTTCACGCACTATCCTGATCGGACAACTTTGAGCAAGTGTCCGTGTCGCGCGTTAACCCTTTTGCTGCTCAACTACACTTTCTCGAACAACCTCCGCAGCGCCATCCCACTCGTATGATCGATGCGGCACTCGCAAACTGAACGCGCGACCAGCAGTGATGCTATGGCATTGCGTCGCCTCGCTCTTGCCTGGTTCGATGCGACAGGACTCACGGCCTCGCCGCCCGAGTGGTTGACTGAAGCCGCGCGTGAGACAGCGCCCTCG
>JBBSPO010000260.1:0-5524 GCA_038258695.1 Gemmatimonadales bacterium
CTGGCACAGAGTTAGCCGGTGCTTCCTCACCCGGTACCGTCAGAGCCCTCGAAAAGGCTTGTTCGTCCCGAGCAACAGGGGTTTACACACCGAAATGCTTCATCCCCCACGCGGCGTCGCTGCGTCAGACTTTCGTCCATTGCGCAATATTCCCCACTGCTGCCTCCCGTAGGAGTCTGGGCCGTGTCGCAGTCCCAATGTGGCTGGCCATCCTCTCAGACCAGCTACCCGTCATAGCCTTGGTGCGCCGTTACCGCACCAACTAGCTGATAGGCCGCGAGCCCCTCCATGTGCCCCGGAGGTTTCCTCCCCAAGAGATGACTCTCGGAGAGCGTATGCGGTATTACCCGGGCGTTGGCCCGGCTATCCCCCACACTTGGGTAGGTTGCTCACGTGTTACGCACCCGTTCGCCGGTTACCCTTGCGGGCCCCCGTGACTTGCATGTGTTAAGCACGCCGCCAGCGTTCGTCCTGAGCCAGGATCAAACTCTCCAATGAGTGTTTGCTAGCTCTATCACTTAAATCTGGCATGTCAGCAGAGATCCGAAGACCCCCACCAACTCACCGGAATCATCAGGTTGAACTTTCCCCACAGATGATGAATCCGTGGATCAATAAGTCCGCCCCGCACATCCAATGATCTCGACTTCGATTGTCAATCAGCATACCAATCAGCGCAGCGCAAACCGCGCGATCAATCCTGTATTTTTACGCCGCGTTTTCAGCGGCAGTCTCTTAACATAACCTTCAAATCTTGTCCCCGCAAGGGGCAGCAGAAAGATTCTTGCATCGACTCGCGATGGCTCAGAACCAGTGCTGATTCCGCTCCCGCCTGAACCAACCAACTGCCATCCAGCGGCAGTCCGTCATCCAGCAAAACAGAGAGGGGAAGCGAAGGTACAACATCTGTTGAAAGTGCGCAAGAGGCAAAAAACCTCATTTCCAGCACACAAACCTTCGCCCTGATGCAAAGCGCGGTGAACCACTACGGCATTCACTCCAACAGCTGCCAGCACCAGGTACACATGCGCCCTCTAGGACTCGAACCTAGAACCTACTGATTAAGAGTCAGCTGCTCTACCGATTGAGCTAAGGGCGCCAAACACACAACCTTCAACACACTCCCAAAAACGCACCAAACTCAACCATAACACCAACCACTCACGTCTACAACGCGCCAGGAGGGACTCGAACCCCCGACCCGCAGCTTAGAAGGCTGCCGCTCTATCCACCTGAGCTACTGGCGCAATACACCTTCGCCAGACGGCCAGCTCCTCCCCGACGCGCGTGCACTCATAACTTCTATCGGGGCGGCCGGATTCGAACCGGCGACCTCCTGCTCCCAAAGCAGGCGCGATACCGGGCTACGCTACGCCCCGCAGCGGTGGAGGACGTTACTCAGCCCCGCGCTCAGGGTCAACTGGTTGGCCCGAAATTCTTGAGCACTCGCTCCACCGCACGCGTTCGATGACTCACGCCGGCCTTCGCCTCCGCCGAAACCCCGCCAAAACACGCCGACAACTCATCGGACCAGAACAGCGGATCATAGCCGAAACCGGCTGTTCCACAGGGCGCTTCGAGAATCCGCCCAACGGTTCGCCCCTCCGCCACCTGCACCGCCTGCACCGCCTCCGGCGCCAACAGCACAGCGCAACACACGTACGCCGCGGCGCGGTCTGGCCTGGAGCCAAGAGCGGCGAGCAATCGCGCATTGTTGGCGCTGTCGGTGGCTCCGTCCCCCCCCCAACGCCTGCTGTGCACACCAGGCGCGCCACCCAGTGCGTTGACGCACAAGCCCGAGTCCTCGGCCAGCACGACATGCTCCGTCGCCAACGCTGCAAAATACTGTGCCTTGGCGAGCGCGTTTTCTTCAAACGTGTCCCACTTTTCGATGAACGCCTCTTCTGGTCGCTCACCGAGTCCCAACTCGTCGAGCGCCACGGCTGCGAAACCGTGTGCGGCCACAAGCGGGCGCAGTTCACGCAACTTGCCGGCGTTGCGCGTGGCCAGCAAAATCGAAACCGGCCGACGGCTTTCGGCACCAGCCGCACGACCACCCAGTGGCGCTGGTGTCACGGCGACGTGCGCGGGATAGCAAGGGCGGCCAACTGCGCGGCCTGCAACTCCGTGATGCCCTTTACGGCGAGGTCCAGCAGCGTATTCAACTCGTTACGGTTGAACGTGCTGTTTTCACCGGTGCCCTGCACCTCCACAAACTTGCCTTCGCTGCTCATAACCACGTTCATGTCCACATCCGCACCCACATCCTGATCGTAATCGAGATCAAGCTGCGGTTTTCCGTTCACAACACCTACAGACACTGCCGCCACGCGACGTTTGACCGGGGACACCGTGGCACGACCCGTTTGAACCAGCCAGTCGAATGCATCCACCACAGCGATTGCAGCGCCGGTGATTGCCGCGGTCCGGGTGCCGCCATCAGCCTGCACCACATCACAGTCAATGCGTACGGTGAACTCACCAAAGGCAAAATCATCGAGCATAGCACGCACGCTGCGCCCAATCAGTCGCTGGATTTCCTGTGTGCGTCCGCCGAGCTGCGACCGCTCACGGGACGTGCGCGTCCGCGTCGCGCGCGGCAACATGGCGTATTCGGCCGTGAGCCAACCAAGCCCTTTGCCTTTTCGCCACCCAGGCACGCTGTCCTCAATGCTGGCGGCGCATAACACACGCGTTTCGCCAAAAGAAATCAGGCACGACCCTTCGGCGTACGGCACGGCGTTGCGTTCAATCGTGACGTCACGCATTTGATTGAACGTTCGGCGTTCGGCTGAATCGGCGTGCGTGGAGCTGGCGTTGGAAGAACTCGACACGGAACAAACACTCGCAAGGAAGGAGGTGGTGCAATAGCGCGCCGCAACTAGTCAGCGCTGCGCTGCATTTTTGCAATAATGCTGGTAGTAGACTGGCCCGGTACGAGCGGAATCACAACTACGCGCCCGCCACGCGCGGTCACAACGGTGGCACCAACGATGCTATCAGGTGCGTAGTCTCCGCCTTTGACAATCACATCGGGTTGCAAAAACTCCACCAGTGACAGCGGTGTGTCTTCATCGAACACGACGACGGCGTCAACCATTTCCAGTGACGCCAGCACGTATGCGCGTTCGGCCGCCGAACGAACGGGACGCGAGGGACCCTTCAAACGCTGTACCGACGCATCGCTGTTGAGACCGACCACCAACGCGGCCCCTTCGGCGCGGGCTCCAAGCAACACGTCGACGTGCCCCGGATGCAGCAAGTCGAACACGCCATTGGTAAACACCATGGGCGCAGCAATGCGAAGGCGCCACGCAGCGGACTGCTGCCAAGTCATGATTTTGTCTGCGGGCGACCGCACACCTGGCACACGCGGTGCGCCCGGCAGACTCTGTACACCCGGTACACTCTGCACCGCTGGTCGACCCGGCACACGGTCAGTCATGGCCGACCCAAGAGAAAACGCACGGCACTACCACTGCGAGAGCATATCGTCTATCAACTCGTTGATCAACTGGTCGATCGCGTCACGACGCCCCCTGATCTCGCCGCCCTCGGCGTACTGCGCCTCGCGCCGCGCGCCGTCCTGCTGCTTGAGATACACGCCGGTTTTTTGATTGATGATCTCAAAACTCACCACCAACTGGAGCTTGCGGCGCGCGCTGTTCGCCTGTCCTGGATTGGCGGTTACACCCACCGGCAGATCGACGTCGTACTCCTTAATGGAACCGGTCACCAATACGTCGGCCCGATCGGCGGGCGCATCGCGCAAGTTCAGTCGATCGGTCATGGCCTTGCGCATGGCCTCGAAAAGCTCGAGCTGCACTTCAGGCACGGGGGTGAGGTTGTCAAACGGCAACACGGCCACCGTGCGCAGATCACGCGGCAACGCACCGCCACTGAATCCGTACATGCAGCCAGCCAACACGGTGAGCGGAACAGTCAGCGCGAGCGCCCGGCCTACCCTGCGCACACGTTGCACGGTGAGCCCGCTACTCCAACTACGGTTTGCGCCAAATGGCATCATCAAATCCTTCATCTATGTTTAGCGTCTCCGACACCGAGAGCTGCAACGATCGCCGGCTAGTGTTGTGCACATACCGCAAACGCAACTGGCCATTTTCCTGCGGCACGCGTTCGGCCCACTCAACCACTCGTCCGTCTTCAATGCGCTCAATGCGCGTGAGTGCAGTGTCGGCAAAGTGCACGCGCCAGGTACGCCTGTCTGTTTCTGTACCTGAAATATCTGCCCGTAACGTATCACCATCCTGACGCACCAGCGTATCCCGTCCGGCCGGAAGCGCCAATCGTCCGAGCGCAGCCCAGAGGAGCGGCGGTGGCGGAAGGAACCGGCGAATGAGATCAATACCCGGTACGAAAAGCGAGTCGCCGTCGAGAATGGCCATGCCGTTGCCGTATCCATTGGCAACAAACAGATCAAGCCGAGCCCGATCAGGCGGACCCGAACGTACGACGCCATCGCCTTTGACGTCGAACGTTTCGTCGGAGTAGGCCCAAGTGAAGCGAATCAGTTGTGGTACGGCCGCCAGCTCGGCTGGTGGCAGCTCACGGCGGGCTTCAATGCCCGTCAGCGGCCGTGCCCGGGGGGCACAACCGGCGCTGACCAGCGACGTCAGGGCCAACAGGACCAGAAGACTGCGGGACTTGCCCGAAGTGCGTGTCATCCAAGGGATCACTGCACGATCACCGATATGATGCGATCGCCCTGCAGCACGCGGTCCATGACGTCCAGGCCGCTCTTGACGCGAGCGAACACGGTGTACCCGCCGTCGAGGTGCGGTTGCGGAGTGAGCGTGAAGAAGTACTGACTGCCGCCGGTGTCAGGACCGGAAAGTGCCATGCCAATGGCGCCCCGTGCGTACCGGTGCCGGTTGAGCTCGTCGCGGATACTGCTGCCGGGCCCACCCGATCCGGTGCCGGTGGGGTCACCGTCCTGTGCCACAAAGTTGGGGATCACGCGATGAAACCGCGTACCGTCGAAGTATCCCGATTCGGCCAGACTCATAAAGTTCTCTACCGTCAATGGCGCATCCGCTGCAAGCAGCTCAAGTGTGATATCACCACGATCTGTGCGCAGTGTGGCCGTTGGCGAAACTCGCTCCGGGTCCAACCAGAGATCGGCGATTAGTCGATACTCTGACGCGCCGCGGACAGGTGGCAGGCTGCCCCACGCCGCCAGTGGTGTTACTGCAGATACACTGCGCCGTGCACGCAGATCCGCTGGCGGTGCCAGTCTGGACAGCTGCTCCGCCATGGCCGCAGACACCCCAGCGCTATCGGAACGCCAGACTGAGGTGATAAGCCGCAGTGCGGCTGCACGCACAGCGTGAGCATCGGGCGCACTGTCCGCGGCATAGCGCAGCATCGCAATCGGTAAATCGGCCAATGTGGCTCGCGACGCGAGTGCATTCAGCGCAGCTGCGCGCACGAACGGGGATGGATCGCCGAGGAACTGCCTGATGGTGTCGCGCACGGCAGGCACGGTGCTGCTGGGCGTCAAGGC
>JBBSPO010000261.1:0-5522 GCA_038258695.1 Gemmatimonadales bacterium
ATCTCGTGCGTGAGGGGCGTGTGGTTGGCGACGCGAGAGTTGGTGACCTTGATGGCGTGGACCGATTGCTCACGCTCGAAGCGGCGCCGACGTCCCGCGCTACAGCGCTCACGGTGGACGCGCTGGAAGAGCTCACCATGCTGGAGCATTGGTTTCGCACCCGCGGCGAGGAGCAGTTGCGAACGGCGCCCACGGTTCGGGGCGTGCTGGGCCAGGATGTTGCCTAGGCGCGAGGCACGATCAGGCTTGTGCAACTGGAGCGGATTACTTGCAGCCTGATATCACGCGTAGGCGATCAGCTTGCCGCGCCTCATCAATCGCAAGGGATTAACTTGCACCGTATGATCAACGATCAGGCTACCCACCCATCCGCAATGCGGCATGCCGTGTCCGGGATTCCTGCGTCAGCAACCCGCGCAGCAAACCCCGCAGCAAACCGCGCAGCAAACCCCGCAGCAACCCGCGCAGCAAACCCCGCAGCAACCCGCGCAGCAAACCCCGCAGCTCTTCCATTACGCGACGTTGCCCGCGCGCACGTCAACAAAACACGATTGTATCGCGCAGCGCTCGTTGCAGGCATGCTCGCCGTTGCCGCAACGGCGCTGTTGACCACCGACGGCGCACGGGTTGCCGCCAGCGAGGTTTCGTTCGTGCGGATGATGCGCGCCATGGCAACAATCAAGGCATTGCTTGTGACGATTGCTGCCGCAGTGCTCTGGTGGCGCTTCGCGCGCCCGGTGCCAACGCTGTTTGCAATCGGCTACCTGTCGGGCGCGTGGGCAATGATCGCGGCAACCGTACTCATCTGGCAGCTGTCTTCCATTGGAGCGGCGGCCATTGTGTTTCACACCGGCGAGCTTTCGCTGCTTCTGCTCGCGTGGCGCGACAACAAAAGCTGACTGACACCACTGTCACCTACAGCTGCACAATCTCCACATTCGCACCACCGCGCGCGATGCTCAAAATCGCGACACTCGGTACCAGCTCAAATCGCCTTGGGCCCGCCGCGCCAGGGTTCACCACCAGCGTATTGCCAACGCGCGTGACCATCGGCTTGTGCGTATGTCCGTACACAATGACTTCAGCCGTCGGGTATGTCTCCACGAGCTTTTCGGGCGTGGGAACGCCAACTTCATGTCCGTGCGTCACCAGCACACGGATATTACCGATCATGAGCTCCAGACGCTGTGAGAGATCGGCGCGACCTGGTGCGTCGGTATTGCCATATACCGCACGCGTTGGCGCAATGGTATTGAGCTCGCTGAGCACATCGTCGCCGACATCACCGGCGTGCAGGATCTCACTCACACCTTCGAGCGCCGAAAACACCTCCGGTCGCAGCAATCCGTGCGTGTCGGAAATCAAACCAATCACGATGTGTTCGGCGCCGCGCCCTTCCATTGGTACTGGTGTCATGTGGTAAATCCTGTGGGTGATATCATGATGCGTCGCCCCAGCGCCGGCCGACGGTGTGTTCAATCTCAAACTGATCCAGCATACGCGCCACGATAAAATCCACCAGATCGCTGATGGCTTGTGGCCCGTGATAGAAGCCGGGGGCAGCCGGTAGTACAATCGCGCCCGCGCGGGTAACAGCTGTAAGGTTCTCCAGATGTACCAACGACAACGGTGTCTCGCGTGGTACCAACAACAGCTTGCGGCGTTCCTTGAGCGTTACGTCAGCGGCGCGTTCAACCAGCGAACGCGACGTACCGTGCGCAATCGCGCTCACGGTGCCCATGCTGCACGGGCACACGATCATGCCCGACGTGCGCGCTGAACCCGATGCGGGCAATGCACCGCGATCGTTGTCATCGAACACACGAACACTCTCATCAAATCCGCTCTCACCAACCGCGAGCCGGAGTTCGGCGAGATCCGCCACCCCGGACTCTGTCTGCAACAGCCGCCAACCATGCGACGACACGATCAGCCACGTAGGTACACGCAGCTCAGCCAGCGCCCGTAGCAGTCGTACCGCGTACGGCGCACCACTGGCGCCGGTAATCGCGAGCACTACCGGATGTTTGTGGGCAGCATTCACGCCCGACATTAAACGCCCACCGCCGACATCGCGCCGCGCGACAGCCAGGTGGCCGCCAATACACAGACAAAAAACAGCATTGAAATCACACCGTTCATGGTAAAGAATGCCGCATCCAGACGGGACAGATCGTTGGGCTTGACCAGGCGATGCTCCCACACAAGCAGCGCCGCAGCAATGAGCACTCCAAGCCAGAGCAGCATTGGCGCAACTTCACTTCCAGCCGGCACATCAAGCCGCAGCGGATCGGATGCAATCACCGCCGCCAGGCAAAGCACGGTGACCACATGCAGCACGCGCGCTACTGTGATGGCCTTTCGCACACCAATCGCCGAGGGCAACGAGTGCAGCCCCTGCGTGCGGTCAAACTCGGCGTCCTGCAACGCATACAAAATGTCAAACCCGCCGGTCCACGTCATCACGGCCAGCGACAGTGCGCACAACATCCATACCGGATCACTCCACGCGCCGGTGACCGCGAGGTATCCGCCTACGGGCGAAATGCCCAGCCCGAGCCCCAGCCATAAATGCGACCAGCGCGTGAAGCGCTTGGTGTAGCTGTAACCCAGCACCCAGAGCAGCGCGATTGGCGAGAGTGCGAGACAGAGTGGGTTGAGCTGCCATGCGGCCACAACAAACAGCGCGCTCATTACCGCCACGGCGGTGGTTGCCTGCGCAACGGTAAGCGCACCACGCGGAATCTCTCGCATGGCCGTACGCGGATTGAGTGCGTCCACGTCACGATCCACAATGCGGTTGAATCCCATGCCCGCAAATCGCGCCGCGGTGAATGCGACCAGCACCCAGCCCAGCATGGGCCACGAAAGCGGCGCGACCGCTGTCGCAAAGCACACACCAACCAGTGCAAACGGCAGCCCAAACACCGTGTGCGGCAACTTCACAAAGTTGGCCAGTCGTACGAGCAACGATCCACCTTCGAACGTCTGCCCATCGCGCGCGCCTGGCGGCAGCGGCATGCCAACCGGTTGCTTCATCGCACGCCCACGTCGCGCAGCGCGGCGGGCAAGCCCAACTTCGACCACATCGCGTCCACGTTGGCTTTGGTCTCACTGTCCATGGCAATCATTTTAGGCCACGGACGCGTACTGCCTTCTTCCGGCAGCTTGCGCGTGGCATCGATGCCCATCTTGCTGCCATACGTAAACGCGCGACTGGCGTGATCGAGCACGTCTACCGGTCCCATGGTAAATCGCACGTCACGCTCGGGATCCATGTTGTTGAGCGCACTCCACCACGCCTCGGTGGTGTTGCGAACATTTACATCATGGTCCAACACCACCAGCACTTTGGACAACGACATGAGTCCCTGCCCCCAGAGTGCGTGCATGACTTTGTCGGCATGTCCCGGGTAGCGCTTGTTGATGGACACAAACACCAGGTTATGAAACCCACCCTCAGCCGGCATGTGGTAGTCCACAATCTCGGGACAAGTGAGCTTGAGCAGCGGCAGGAAGATGCGCTCGGTCGCGTGACCGAGGTAGAAATCTTCCATGGGCGGCTTGCCAACAATCGTGGTGGCATACACCGCCTGCTTGCGCATCGTTACCGCCGTCACGTGCACACGCGGATACAAATCTGCTTCGCTGTAGTAGCCGGTGTGATCACCAAACGGTCCTTCCATGACCAGCGCTTCGGCGGGATCGATGTAACCTTCAATGACCAGGTCTGCTTCGGCGGGCACTTCGAGATCACACGTCACGGCCTTGACCAGTTTGACCGGAGACTTGCGCAAAAATCCGGCAAAGATGAACTCGTCAATCATGGGCGGCAGCGGCGCCGACGCGCTGTACATGCTGGCCGGATCGGCACCAACGGCAATGCACACCGGCATGGTCTCGCCGCGTTCCGCCATTTGTCGCAAATGGTCGGCGCCTGATTTGTGGCGCTGCCAATGCATGGCGACATCACGCTTGCCCAGCTGCTGCACGCGGTACATGCCCACGTTGCGAATGCCGCGCGCAGGGTCTTTGGAAATCACCATGGTGAGCGTGACGTACGGTCCGCCGTCTTCGGGCCAGCAGGTAATGATGGGCAGCTTGTCGAGATCCACTTCATCACCGCGCCACACAATTTGCTGACACGCCGGTGTGCCGCTACCACCGGTACGCGGTGGGAACTTGGCCACTTCAAACAGGCGTGAGGCAAAGCCGAGTTTGGCCATGAGCCCATCGGGCACTTTGAGGTCCAGCAGCCCGGTGATGCGGTCGCCCACCGTGTCGAGATTATCGACACCCATGGCCAGTGACATGCGCCGCATGGATCCAAAGAGGTTGATGGCAACCGGCATGTCGGCGCGCGTTCCGTCGCGCAACACAGGATGCTCAAAGAGCAGCGCCGGTCCCCCCCCCGGTGTTTTCATCACACGGTCGGCGATCTCGCACAGCTCCAGATGCACACGCACCGGATGGGTGATGCGAACCAGTTCACCGGCCTTTTCAATCTCGTCAATAAATGCAGAAAGTGTATCCACAGACACGTCAGGAAGTAGAATCGGAAAACGCGGTACCCACGTGGATGGCCGCGATGCCAAAGCTCACGCGTTCAAACGTCACGTGTTGAAAACCCGCGCCGCGCATACGATCAGCCAACGCCTGCTCCGTAGGGAACTGTGCCACGGACATCGGCAGGTAGGTGTAGGCCGAACCGTGACCGCTCACGAGTTTGCCAACCAGCGGCAGCACGTGATGGAAGTACGCATGGTAACCGGCCCGCACGACGCGGGACGGTGGGGTGCTGAACTCAAGAATCACGAAACGAGCATCGGGCTTGAGCACGCGACGCACTTCGCGAAGGCCGGCGTCGAGGTCAGCCACGTTACGGATGCCAAACGCGACAATGGCACCGTCCAGCGATGCGTCGGCAAACGGCAGCGCGAGCGCGTCGGCGCCCACGGGTGCGAGCCGGTTGCGCGGCGCCTTGCCCTGCCCGTACTGCAACATGGGCACCGCAAAATCGGCCCCGATCACATGGCCGTTAAAGCCTGTCTGCCTGACCAGCATGGCCCCGACATCCAGTGTACCCGCGCACAGATCCAGATAGGTGCCGGCCGGCGCATGCGTCCAGTTGAGCGCCCGCAAGGCCTTTTTGCGCCACGCACGGTCAATGTTGAGCGACAGCACGTGGTTGAGCAGGTCGTAACGCGGCGCGATGTCACTGAACATGCGCTGCACATACGCGCGCTTTCCATCGCCCTGCGCCGCAGCGGCGGCGGTATCGCGCGCTGACTGCGAAGCACGCGTGTTCTGCGGCGCGTCAGGAGGTCCAGCAATCGACGAGGGTGCCATCATCAAAACTCGCCGTCCGCATGCGCCGGAGCAAGCGAACGGGCGCAGGATCAGGCTGAGGAGCGCTACGTCTGGTCCCACAGGGGGCATGGCACTACCTTGCCATCGCCCTGATGCCCATTTCTCACGACCTGTCCCCCCTCCCAGACGCGGATGTCGTGCTCCTCGCTCAA
>JBBSPO010000262.1:0-5499 GCA_038258695.1 Gemmatimonadales bacterium
AAGTCGGCCATATGTGGAAAAGATTTTACGCCAAGTTCGGTGCATTCCGCGGCCACCTTGTTCGCGGCGGTTGACTGATTGTGGTACGCAATGACCACGTCAGCTCCCGCCTGGGCGAGCATCCGTGCGGTGGCGGCACCAATGCCACGGGAGGCGCCGGTGACGATCGCGCGCTTCCCCCGAAGGTTAATCAAGCTTGATGTCATGTTATAAATCACTTTAGATGATTGGCTTAATGCTATTTCTTGCAGTCGATTACAGATTTCAGCTCGTTCGTTACTTTAGGTTCAACTAACGTATCGCTACACCTCACCCTCAATCGATTCACAGATCAAGTGCTGAATACACAGGTGGATTTCCTGGGCGCGGTCGGTGCGCTCGGTAGGCACGATGATGGTCAGGTCACTCTCCTGCACCAGCGCCCCACCGTCTCGAGCTGTCAACGAGAGTACCTTCATTCCGGCCTTTCTGGCCGCACGGGCAGCCAGAAGCACATTAGGCGAGTTTCCCGATGTTGAATGAATTATCAACAAATCTCCAGACTTTCCCAGAGCCTCGACCTGTCGCTCAAAAATGTGATCAAACCCGAAGTCATTCCCTGTCGCGGTCAGCAGCGACGTATCCGTAGTCAGTGCAATCGCCGCGTACGCTCGACGCGTCTTCATGTAGCGCACCACATATTCCGTGGCCATATGCTGTGCGTCAGCCGCGGAGCCGCCATTCCCACAAAACATGAGCGTCCCGCCGCCTGCCAAAGTGGCACGTACGAGCGCTGCTGCCTCGGCAATCTGACCGTCCAACTGGTCCGCCGTTCGGCGCGCCGTTTCTGCCAGTTCGTGAAGTGCAGCGGTGAGTGGACTAGCCATTGGGGAGTGTTAAGGGAGAGAAAAACCGGGCGCGACCTTACTGTCCGAACAGTCGCCGTACGCGCTGCAACACGCCACCCGTGGCCAAAGGAGGCACTGGCTGCGGATCCTCGTCGGACAACACCAGCTCCGCATTGGTGTGCGTCAGCAGGTCAATCTGCTGCTCCGTGGCGCGCTGCTCCTGCAACCACGCACGCCCCGATTCCAGCGAACGCAGGTCGCCGTGGTTGTCCGACGCCAGAATATCCACGAGCCCATGCGCCAACAAATCACGCGCCAGCTCGCTCGGCGCGCCCCGGCCCAGCAGCACCGAAACGTCTGTCTGAATGACCACGCCGAGCTTTCGGAACTCCCGGACCATGTTCACCGTGCAGCCGTAGTAGCGCTCCGGATGCGCCAGAATAGGCGTCCGGCCGCTGCGGGCGATGCGACGCAGCTCACTTGTAGCGCCTCGTGGAATGCCACCAATGCTGAACTCCACCAGCAGCGCGCGGGAGTCGCCCAGGGTGAGCGACATGTCGGTGAGGTCGGCTCCGGGCTGATCAAGCATGATCTCCCAGCCCAGCATCAGCTCCGGACCGTCGGCAGCGGCCTGTTGCAGGCTGCGGAGAATTTCGCGGTGCCGCTCTATAGGCGCGACCGCGGCCTGCGATGCATTGAGGTGGGGGGTGCACACCAGCCGGGTCACCCCGTGTTGCGCAAATCGCTCAAGGATGGGCACACTGACCGCCAGCGACGGCGAGCCGTCGTCCACGCCAGGCAGGAGGTGCGTGTGCAAATCGATCAGGAGGCCTCCGGAATCTCCGCGATGCGCGTCATTGCATCAGTCGCCAGTCGCTCGAGTGTCTCGGGCGCATCGGCGGCCGCTTCAAAAGCGTACGACACAAGCGCGTCTACCGCCAGCAGGTCCAGCGCCGAGTTGCGCGCGGTGTCGCCGTGGGCGAGCAGCGCGGCCAGCTGCGATTCGCCAGCCGCCAGACAGGCCGACGGCGCCTCCGAGCTGGGCCGATCGGCGTATGGCGCCAGCAGTTCGCGAAGACGCGCCAGCAGCGCCGGTGGTGGTGGCGGCGTGCGCTGCGAGAGCCAGTTGTCCACCGTCATGAGCTCGGACATGGCAATCACGCCCCGGCCAGCACGCCGGAAACCACGCCATCGGCGGCGGCCAGCGCTTCGTCGAGTCGCGAGGCGTCCGGCAACCCCGCCTGTGCCATATGCGGCTTGCCACCACCACGCCCACCAACGCTGGCCGCGATATCGCGCACCAGCGCGTCGGCACGAATACCGCGCTCCTTGACGTCGTCGGTCACCACCACGAGCAGGGTGGCCTTGCCTTCCCCGAGGTCGGCTCCGAGCACGGCAATGCCGCTGCCGAGTGAATCACGCAACGCATCGCCGAGCGCTTGCAACGCCTTGACGTCGGCGATTTCAACGCGGGAAACGACGAGGCCAAGCCCCCCGACTTCACGCTTTGACGCCAGCAGCGTGGCCGCTATGCCACCGCCTGCTCCGCCGCCGCGCAGCGCTTCGTTGAGCTGCTTTTCAAGCTGGCGACGTTCGTCGAGCACGGCGTCCAACTTGCGCTCGAGTGTGTCGAGCGTGGCGGTGCCGCCACCCAGATTCACTTTGAGCTTGCCGGCTACGCTGGCCAGCGCGCGATCGCGCTCGGTGAGCAGCGCAAATGCCCGACGGCCTGTGACGGCTTCAATGCGTCGCACGCCAGCGGCAACGCCACCTTCGCTGACAATGCGAAACAGACCGATTTCGGCGGTGTTGCGCACGTGCGTTCCGCCGCACAGCTCCACGCTCAGCGCCGGAATATTGACCACGCGCACCACGTCGCCGTACTTCTCGCCAAACAGCGCCATAGCGCCGGCCGCAACGGCTTCGGTGTACGGACGCTCCGAGATGTCTACAGGCGCCGCCGTCCAGATACCGTCGTTGACCTGGCTTTCGATGAGGGCCTGTACGTCGTGCGGAATGGGACCGTGATGCGTGAAGTCAAAGCGCAGTCGGTCAGGTGCGACAAGCGATCCGGCCTGATGCACATGCTCGCCCAACTGTTCACGCAACGCGGCGTGCAACAGATGTGTGGCGGTGTGGTTGCGTTCAATATCGCGACGACGATCGGCTGGTACCGTTGCGACGCAGGGCCCGAAGGCGATTGTGCCCGTGGCAGTACCAATGGCCGCAATGCGACCGTCGGCCTGTTTCACATCGGTGACGTCTACACGCCATCCGTCGCCCACGATCTCACCGTGATCCGACACCTGTCCGCCCGACTCCGCATAAAACGGCGACTCGCGCAGCATGACGGCAACCTTGCCGTCTTCAAGCGTACGCACGGCGGTGACAATGGTGTTGGTGTGTGTGGTTGCGTACCCGACAAATGCACCATCGGGATCGCCCTTGCCAGCACGCGACCACGCGGCAGGATCGGCGAAGTCATCGGCACTGACGGTGAGGCCGCGCGACTTGCGGTCGTCCTGCGATTGCTTGCGCTGCGCGCCGAGCGCCGCTTCAAAGCCGGCGATGTCCACGAGGTAGCCGCGCTCGCGGGCCATGAGCTCGGTGAGGTCAACAGGAAATCCAAAGGTGTCGTACAATCTGAACACGTCTTCGCCCGCCACGGTACCACGCATGGTGCTTGACCCTTGCGTTGATCCGATGGGCGCGAGTTCATCGAAGCGTGCCATGCCGCCGTCGATCGTAGCGAGGAAACGCTCTTCTTCGGCGCGCGTAGTCGCGAGCAGGTGCGACCGACGGGTCTGCAGATCGGGATACACATCTTTCATGTGATCAATGACCACTTCCACCACGTGCACGAGCGTGGGCTCACGCCGGCCCAGCAACCACGCATGTCGCACGGCGCGTCGCAGAATGCGGCGCAGCACGTAACCGCGCCCTTCGTTACTCGGGAACACACCGTCGGCGAGCAAGAACGCCACGGCACGCGCGTGGTCGGCGATCACACGGTACGACGCGGAGTCGACCACCCGACCATCAGACGTGTGCGCCGTTCCATCGCCGCTGCCGGGACGCCACGGATACGCCATGCCAACAATTTCTTCGACCTTGGCGATGTATGGCTGAAAGAGGTCGGTGTGGAAGTTGTTGGTGACACCTTGTTTGACGGCCGCAATGCGTTCGAGTCCGGCGCCGGTATCAACGCTGGGCTTGGGCAGCGGCACCAGCGTGCCGTCAGCCTGCCGGTCGAACTGCATGAACACGAGATTCCAGATTTCAAGGAAGCGACCAGCTTCGGCGCCTTCCACAAAATCATCCTGTGAGAAGTCAGCTACAGCGCTGTCCGTCCATGCGCCCTCGCCGCCTTGCGGTACGGCCCAGTCTTTGGCGACGGCTGCAAGATCGACGTAGATCTCGGAGCACGGCCCACATGGACCGGTGTCGGCCATCTGCCAGAAGTTGTCCTTGTGACCGAGCCCGTAAATACGCTGCTCAGGCAAGCCGGAAATCTCGCGCCACAGGGCACGCGCTTCATCGTCTTCATAGAACACGGTGACACGCAGGTGCTCGGGGTTGAGCTGCAGCTCTTCGGTGACAAACTTCCACGCGAACTCAATGGCATCGCGTTTGAAGTAGTCACCAAACGAGAAGTTGCCCAACATCTCGAAGAACGTGTGGTGGCGCGCCGTGTGCCCCACCTGCTCGAGGTCATTGTGCTTGCCGCCCGCACGCACGCACTTTTGCGACGTGGTAGCGCGCCGTCCAAACTCGGGATCCTCGAGGCCGAGGAACACCTTTTTGAATGGCACCATGCCGGCGTTGGTGAAGAGCAGCGTCGGGTCGTCACTGGGGACGAGTGACGACGACGGGCGAACGGCGTGGCCTTGGCGTTCAAAGAACGCGAGGAATCGGGAGCGGATCTCGGAAGCGAGCATAGGGGCGTAATATATGCCTGTTGACGAGTGTGGTGTTACTGATTTTGGTGGTCGCAGCCGTTGCAGCCGTTGCAGGGCCCGTGAGGCGGCCACGCACACTTCTGGTTACGTGACCCGTCGCGCTGCTGGTATCGCTATTCGTCGCCCTGCTCGTATCGAGAGCCTCCACGCGGGACAAGCGATCGCACAACATCCTGCACGGCAGATCCGGAAAATCCGCGCCGCAACAGAAATCCCATGAGGCGCCGGCGCTGGACCTCAGGTTCGTACGATCGCAACGAGCGCAGCCGTTTTTCGCCAGCGGCGCGACACAATGCGTCGTCGTCCACCTGCTCTTCTTCGGCCACCTCGCGGATGGCTGCGTCAATGGATGCGCGAGCCACGCCCTTGTTGAAGAGCGCCTGCCGGACGCGACCGGCGCCTTCACCGCGCCGAAAACGGGACGCGGCCTCGGCACGGGCGACGTCGTGATCATTGAGCAGGCCGAGCGATTGCAACCGCTCTATGGCGCGCGCGATGAACTCGGGCGCCACATTCGTTTGGCGCAGCTTTCGTTCGATGTCGCGCGTGCTGCGACGTGCGCGGGCCAGCATGCCCAGCGCGCGATCGTATGCGGCCACGAACGCATGTGACGACTCGAGATGCCCAATGGCTTCGACATTGAGTTCGACGCCCTCGCGTACGGCGCCGGCGAGCGTGACGCCGTCGGCGTCTACCAGAAACTGGCGTCCGTC
>JBBSPO010000263.1:0-5484 GCA_038258695.1 Gemmatimonadales bacterium
CCGGTGAACTTGAGTGACACATGACCGGCGGCATATCCCACGTCGCCAACACGCTCGGCGATCCAGCCGGCCACGCGTGCGCCAACCGCGAGGTGGTGATTGCACACCTCGAACTGCCCTTCAAACGGCAAACCAGCCGCCAGCGGCTCAGCGGCGACGCTCAGAATCTGCTCATCAAGCGAGATCACATCAGGCCGTACGTTGCGCTCCACCGTGCGTCTGCGCGACGCACCCTCGCGCTTGGCGGTGGACAGCAGCAGCGACAGGTCGAGCATGGCCGACCGCGGTAGCTCCGGATGGTCGGCGCGTTCGAGCAACTCGGCACGACCAACGATTTCATCAATCGAGCGCACGCCAATGGCTGCAAGCTGTTCACGCACATCCTGCGCGACGTGAGAGAAATAGGAAATCACATGGTCCGGCGTCCCGCGAAACTTGGCGCGCAACTCGTCGCGCTGCGTTGCAATACCGGTGGGACACGAGTTGAGATGACACTGACGCGCCATGTCGCAGCCCAGCGCTACCAGTGGTGCCGTACCAAAGCCGTACGACTCCGCGCCCAGCATAGCTGCGACAATGACATCGCGCGCGGTGCGGAATCCGCCGTCAACGCGCAGCTCCAACCGATGGCGCAATCCGTTTTGCACCAAGACATGCTGCGCTTCGGCCAGCCCCAACTCCCAGGGTGAACCGGCGTGCTTGATGCTTGAGAGCGGTGACGCGCCGGTACCGCCGGCATGTCCCGCTATCAGTACGTAGTCGGCGTACGCCTTGGCCACTCCCGCCGCCACCGTTCCCACACCGGCCGACGCAACCAGCTTCACGCCAATACGTGCGCGCGCGTTCACCGTTTTGAGATCGTGAATGAGCTGCGCCAGATCTTCGATGGAATAGATGTCGTGGTGCGGCGGCGGTGAAATAAGCGAAACACCGGGCGTTGAATGACGCAGTCGCGCAATAAGCGCGGTGACTTTGTGGCCCGGCAGCTGTCCGCCTTCGCCAGGCTTGGCGCCCTGTACAATCTTGATTTCGATTTCGTCAGCGCGCGCGAGATATCCCGTGGTGACACCAAAGCGTCCACTGGCAATCTGTTTGATGCGACTGTCAAGTCTGTCTTCGCGCTTGTTCGTATCAATCGGCGTATACCACGCCGGATCTTCGCCGCCTTCGCCCGAGTTGCTGCGCGCTCCCATGCGATTCATGGCAACGGTCACGGCCGAGTGTGCTTCTGGAGACAGCGCACCGAGTGACATCGCCGACGAGACAAAGCGCGACAAAATCGCTTCGAGCGGTTCCACTTCGTCTATTGAAACCGGCTGGTCTGCGCGCACCTTGATTAAATCGCGCAACGACACCGGCGCATGTTCGCTGCTGTGTGTGCGAAACCCTGCCCACGCTGCAGTGTCCGATCCGGCACCCGCCGCAATCGCTTTTCTTGAACTGCCAACCGACTGCTGCAACGCGCGCACAGCGGTCGGCGCCCATGCATGCACTTCGCCCTCTTTGCGAAAGCGTACACGGCCGAAATCAGGTAGCGCTGTGTCAGCGGTTGCATCATCACCAAACGCGATGCGATGACGTCCCAGCACATCTTCCGCAATTTCACGCAAACCAATGCCGCCCACCGGCGACGCGGTTCCGGCAAAACAACGATCAATGACATCGCCACCCAGTCCCAGCACTTCGAACATCTGTGCGCCGCAATACGAACTGAGTGTAGAGATGCCCATCTTGGCCAGAATCTTGAGCAGCCCTTTTTCCAGACTCGTGCGCAAACGGGACTGCGCCAGCGCGGGTCCGGGGCGTTCGTTGACATCATCTTCGCGACCGTGCGATGCGGCTTCGGCAAACAGTGTCGCCACCGTTTCGCAGGCGAGCCACGGATGCACCGCCTCGGCGCCGTAGCCAAAGAGTGTGGCCATGTGATGCTGCTCTACGGCGTCGCCCGTTTCCACCACCAGCCCAACCTGTGATCGCAAACCAGTGCGCACCAAATGCTGTCGCACCGCGCCCAGCGCCAGCAGCGACGGAATCGGTGCACGATCGGCGCTCACTTTGCGATCGCTGATAATGAGCAGACGTACGCCTTTGCCAATGGCCGCTTCGGCCCGACGACACAACACATCAAGCGCGGCGTCCAGCTCGTCGGGTCGCGAGCGCGCCGGCCACGTTGCGTCGAGTGTGACCGCCTTGAAGCCCGGAAATGCGCGCAGTGCCGCCATCTCCTCCGGCAGCAGCACGGGATGTTCAATGCGCAGCTTGCGTGCGAAGTCTGCTTTCTCGAGCAGCGGTGAACCACGCAACCCCAGATGCATGCGCAGCGACATCACCATCGATTCGCGCAACGAGTCGATGGGTGGATTGGTGACCTGCGCAAAACGCTGCCGGAAATACGAAAACAAAGGCTGTGATACATGCGACAATACAGCGAGCGGTGTGTCGTCGCCCATGCTGTACACCACTTCGGTTCCCGACGTGGCCATTGGTTCGAGCACCAGACGCAAATCTTCGTGGCCGTAGCCAAACATCGTTTGTTTGGCGCGCAACTGACTGCTTGATTGCACCAATGGTTCGGAGCCATCGCTTGTGGGCAGCGTGGCCATGTGATGCGCAATCCAGCGCGCGTACGGACGCTGTTCAGCGACTTCGCGTTTGGCGGCAATGTTGCGCACAATGCGTTGGCCGGCGGTGTCTACCAGCAGCACACCACCGGGGCCCACCTTGCCCGTCTCCACAATGTCGCGCGCATCAAACGCACCAATGCCAACTTCCGATCCGGCCACCACCATCCCGTCGGCGCGAATCTTGTAGCGGCACGGACGCAGTCCGTTGCGATCGAGTGATACCGCAACCTGAATGCCGTCGCTGTAGGCCAGCGCCGCCGGACCATCCCACGGCTCAAGTACGCACTGGTGATACTCGTAGAACGCGCGAATGGTGGGATCGATATCTGGATACTTCTCCCACGCTTGCGGCACGAGCATCATGGCCGCATGCACCGGTGAGCGACCGCCGCGCACGAGCAGCTCCAGCGCGTTATCGAGACTCGCCGAATCACTGCCGTTGCGCTTTATGGGCTTGCGTACGCGATCGGCAAGCTCACCGAACGCAGGCACCGCAAGCAGTCCGTCGCGCATTGCCATGCCGTTGCGATTGCCCCACAGCGTATTGATTTCGCCGTTGTGCGCCAGCGTGCGAAATGGTTGCGCCAGCTCCCAACGCGGCATGGTGTTGGTGGCATAGCGTTCGTGGAACACCGCAATCGCCGTTTCAAACGACGGCTCGCGCAGGTCAGGAAAAAAATCTGCCAGCTGCGCGCCGGTAACCAATCCTTTGTAGACAATGGTGCGGCACGACAGCGAACAGATGTAAAACGGCACCATCCCAATCGCGTCTGCCCGATGCTCCATCTCTCGGCGCGTGAGATACAGCGCACGTTCCCAAACATCGTCTGTGGCACCAGCCGGCCGGCCCACCAGCACCTGCCGGATGGACGGCATAGCCGCGCGTGCTGACGGACCAAGTATTTCTGGATTGATTGGCACATCGCGCCATCCCAGAAACGGCAGTCCATCACCGGCCAGTACCTGTTCAACGATCTGTTCAGCCACCGCACGCGCATCGGTGTTGGTTGGGAGAAAACACATGCCAACCGCGATGGATGCATCGGCCGGCAAGTGCAGCCCCTGCCGAGAACCAGCCAGAATGAACAGCCGACGAGGTATCTGCGTGAGCAGTCCCGCCCCGTCGGCTGACAGATCCGCACCTTGCGCGCCCCGATGCGCCAACCGTGCCGCTGCGGCCAATGCGAGCTGCACCACCTCGTGCGTACGCTCGCCGCTCTGACGAGCAATGAAACCAACACCGCAGGCATCACGCGCGGCATAAGGCGAGCCCGCCTCGGCGCCCTGGAGCGGCGCGCGGCGGCTGTGATCGATAGACATGAGTAACTCCATTTGCGGGAGGCCACGGTGCGCGTAATAGCGGCCGCTATTTCACTCTCGGCCAATGCGCATCTAAGGTCAAGTGCCCCGACTGTCGGGAACGCGCACGATTAGCGTCGGCAGTTCCTGATTCGCCGCTACGGCCAATCCGTTCCCTGACGCCCCGCTGTCCTGATTCGCCGCTACGGCCAATCCGTTCCCTGAGGCCCTAAGGCCATATGGCCTCGAACAGCTTCGTACGCAGAAACAGAGCCCCGATGCCAGCCCACGACGTCGCAGGCAAGCACTGTCACTCATTGCCATTGTACGAAAAGAACGAGGCTTTAAGGCCATAAGGCCCCACGGCACTGTGTAGCCGCAACGACGTATCAAAAAAAACGGCGGGCACCCCAGGGTGCCCGCCGTTTCCACCAAAACCCAACCGCTTACCGCGCAGCCTTCTCGGCCTCCGCAGCCGCGATCAACTCGGCGTCAGTTGAAATAACGTTGTCGATCAAACCATACACCTTCGACTCTTCGGCCGAGAGAAACCGGTCACGATCGGTATCGCGCTCGATCTGCTCCACCGGACGACCGGTGTGCTTGGCCATCAGTTCATTCATCTTCGCACGCAGATACAGAATCTCGCGCGCCTGAATCTCAATATCCGATGCCGATCCGCCGCCACCGCTCTGCGACGGCTGATGGATCATGACACGCGCGTGCGGCAGCGCGGCGCGCTTGCCAGGCTCACCGGCGCACAGCAGAAACGCACCCATGCTCGCGGCCATACCCATGCACGTAGTGTGCACCGGTGACTTGATGAACTGCATGGTGTCATAAATGGCCATGCCGGCCGACACACTGCCACCCGGCGAGTTGATGTACAGGTTGATGGGCTTGTCCGGGTTGTCGGCGTACAGGAACAGCAACTGCGCAATGATCACGTTGGCCACATCGTCATTCACGGGCGTGCCGAGAAAGACAATGCGGTCCATGAGCAGACGCGAGAAGATGTCGTACGACCGCTCACCGCGGGACGAACGTTCAATGATGTACGGCGTGTAAATCGTGGGCATGATAAAACTCGATGGAGGCGGTGCGGGCTGATTAGCCCGCAGTCACTGGATTGCGTTCAAGCAACCAGGTGAACACACGTTCTTCGGTGAGCTCGCGCTCAATTTCGGCGAGCCGACCGCCCTTCTGGAGCTGCGCGTACACCTGGCCCGGATCCACGTTCCGGGTCTTGGCGAGCTCCTCAATCCTGGCGTCAATGTCTGCTTCAGACGCCTTCAGTGATTCCTTTTCGGCCAGCGTATCGATGATCAGATCGCGCTGCACCTGGCGAGCCGCCATGGGGCGGAACTCCTCGGCGAAACGGCCCAGTTCTTCTTCGGGAATCTGATACATGCGGCCGTAGCCTTCGATGAGCTGACGCACCCAGGCATCAGGCACCTCGAATGGATTGGCCGTGATGATCTGCTCAATAAGCGATGCACGTACTTCGGCGTCGGCCTCACGTTTGAAGTGTGCGCCCATGTCGGTGCGCACGCCGGCCATC
>JBBSPO010000264.1:0-5471 GCA_038258695.1 Gemmatimonadales bacterium
CACCGCGACTCCGTTCAGAAACAGCACCAGGTCAAAGTTGTTCATATTCGCGAGCGAGTAGTGCACCTGTCGCACCACGCGCAGGCGATTCTGCGCATAGCGCGCGAGAATGTCCGGATTGATCGCCAGCGCCGGCTTGAACTGGGCGAGCGAGAGCGCGGATTTGAGGCCGAGCAGTTCAATGCCGTGTCGCAGGACGTCGAGTGTGCCGCGTCGGTCGATCTGGTCGCGCAGGCGGTTGAGCAGTGTTTCTTCCGCTGCGGTGCCATGGTTCTTGCTGAGCGATTCCCAGGCTGTCGGTTGAGCGTCTTGCACCCACGCGACGACATCGGCGGGGAACAGCGCGCGTGCGGCATCGTAGTGCGCCGCGTCGCCCTCGGTGTAGAGCTAGCCATTGGCACCGAGGTGTTCGCAGATCTCGGTTTCGAAGCTGATTTCTTGGTGGAGGGTCATGCGTGGGGGGCGTGTAGTCGTTGGCGAAGCAGCGACGCGGCAACTTCGCGATCGCGTGCAGTTCCGACGCGAATCGTATCAACTATCGCCAGCAAGTCATACAGCCGCGGCGTTCGTTCGGCAATCGCAGCGGCGGAATGGATCAGCGGTTCAAGCGCTTCGCCAACCATCGTGCCGCTGCGTAGCGGCCAGATCAATGGATCCTCGTGCCCGCTTAGCGCTTCACAAAGTATCGGTGCACTGTGGGCGGTCGGCATACCGCGCATGCGACGCGCGATCTGCGCCGGAAACGCATAGCGCACACCGTGCACAAGAAACTCCTCGATCGCATCGAGGTTGGCGTGGTGCTGCCCGCCGCGTGTGTGGATCAGGCCTGCGGAGTTGAGTCGTTTCACTGATGCATGCGCGGTGCTGGCGCTCACGCTGAGGTTTTCGCAAAGTTCGGCGAAGGTTGGGGCCGACCGCCGCGTGAGACTGGGGGCGACGGCGACATCCAGCGGTTGCAGAACGATGGCCAGCGGCGATCTCCATTCGGTGTTTGGATATAGCGTATCGTCCTATTGGACAGGGTTTTACGCAATCCTTTGAATAGATTCGTTCGGCATAACCGAATACCGACGAAGATCTGAGTGAAGCGGCTAACGCGCCACTGCTTCAGTCGGTCAGGTCGAGGTGGCGAACGTCGATCTGGCCGGTAACGGCGGCGGAGATGACAGCGGTGCGGCGTTCTTGGAGGAGGAGAATCGCGGAAACCACGGAATCCGAAAGAGATTCGAGCGTCGCAACATGCTCGCGAAGATCGGTCAGCAGCGCGGACTGTTCAGCAAGAGGCGGGGTGGCGATGGCAAGCTCTGGAACTGTCGACTGTCCAATATTGACCATCGAGGCGCTCGCGCCGGTTGCGGCGTCTTCAATCTGCGCTCGCACACGTGATGAGCCGAGGTACAGGGAAATGAACCAAGGCAGCTCGCGAGACCAGCAGATCCCCCGCCGGAATTGACAGCTCGGTAAGTGGCTCAAGCTCGGCCGGAAGTCGCCTATTCTTCGAGGGATCGAACGTACCACCGTTGACCGCTCCAACCTTGAGCACGCCCCATTCATTCGCATACTCGGCAGAATACGACTCACACTGCGGACTCCAACCCTGTTCGATTGAAAGAGTGAGTCGCTTGATGCGCTCATCGTCCATGACGAAACCCTTGCGCAGGTATTCGTCGAGCCGAGCGATGGCCCACTGCCGGAATTGGGTGCCGCGTGGACTGCGCACGCGCATGCCCACCGCCAGAATCGCGGGCAGTGCGTAGTGGCGCAATGCACGCGAGACCGACCGTTCACCCTCCGATCGAACTTGTAAGTAATCCTTACAAGTTGCCTCCTGGTCGATCTCACCGTCGGCGAACACCGCCTTGAGATGCAGCGTGATGTTCTGCGGGCTGGTCTGAAACAGCTCGGCCATCTGCGCCTGCGTCATCCAGAGCGTGTCCCCGTCAAAGCGGATCTCGAGCCGGGCACTGCCTTCATCACTGTTGTACAGCAGCACCTCGCCGGGCACGGGCGGCGTAACGTCGTCACTCACTGCGTGAGCCCGCCAATCATGGTGAGAATGCGATCGGTCACCACCTTGAGATCCGCGTCAATTTCCGCGAGCGGCCGAGGCGGTGTGAACACGTAAAAATGCCGGTTGAACGGGATCTCGTAACCCACTCGGGTTTTGTCTTCGTCAATCCATGCATCGGCCGCGTGAGGCAATACTTCGCGCTCAAAGTACGTCTGCACATCTTCGCTTAAGGGCACGTTCTCCGTGTCGCGCAGCGAGCTGTCGGGTACCGGCTTGCCCTTGGCTTTGCCCTTGCTGGCGATCACGATGTTGCCCGTCTCATCGCGCAATGGACGCTCGACGGTGATGGTGCGATAACCAAACATCTCATTCGAAAAGATGCGGCTGATGGGCACACCGTCGCGCGTGACCTCTGCAAACTCTCCAAAGAGTCGCGTGATGTCCTCAATGTGCTCGGGGCTCAGTTCTTTACGCTTGGACCCCAGACTCTTTCGCATTTTCTGCCACATGCCGCCCGCATCAATGAGTTGCAGCTTGCCGCGGCGCGCCTTGGGCTTCCGGTTGCTCACAATCCACACGTACGTGCTGATGCCGGTGTTGTAGAACATGTCCGTGGGCAGACCAATGATGGCCTCTACCAGATCGTTCTCGAGCACGTAGCGCCTTATCTCGCTTTCGCCCGAACCCGCGCCACCGGTGAACAGCGGCGAGCCATTGAGCACAATGCCAAACCGGCTGCCACCGTCCTTGGCCGGTCGCATTTTCGACAACAGATGCATAAGAAAGAGCAGCGAGCCGTCGCTCACTCGCGGGAGCCCTGGACCAAAGCGTCCGTCAAATCCCTTCTGCTTGTGCTCGCGGCGCACTTCCTTTTCAATCTTCTTCCACTCCACGCCAAAGGGCGGGTTGGACAACATGTAGTCGAACGTGCGACCGTGATGCCCGTCCGCCGAAAGCGTATTGCCGAAGATGATGTTGGCGATGTCCTGCCCCTTGATGAGCATGTCCGCCTTGCAAATCGCGTACGACTCGGCGTTGAGCTCCTGTCCGTACACTACCAGCCGAGCGTCTGCGTTTTGCTCAGCCAGGTGCTCGCCGGCCACACTCAACATGCCGCCCGTTCCCGCTGTTGGATCATAGATGGACCGCACAACACCTTCGCGCGTGAGTGCGTCGTCGTCTTCGATGAACAGCAGGTTCACCATGAGGCGGATCACTTCACGCGGCGTAAAATGCTCTCCGGCAGTTTCGTTTGAGAGCTCCGAAAACCGGCGGATCAGCTCCTCGAACGCCGTGCCCATTTGCGCGTTCGACACCACGTTTGGGTGCAGATCAATCGTCGCGAACTTTTCGGTGACGAGATACAGCAGGTTGGACTTGGCAAGCTTGTCCACCTGCGTGTGAAACTCGAAGCTCTCGAAGATGTCGCGCACCTCCGGCGAGAACCCCTGGATATAGGCGCGGAGGTTTTCGGCAATGTGGTCCTGATCGCCCATGAGTGTTTTCATGTCCAGCGGCGACGCGTTGTAGAAAAGCTCGCCGCTCGCTTTGCGCAAGAACGGCGCCATATCGAGCGCACCGCCCTTCCGCTTGGCGAGCTCCGCCAACACCGCTTGCTTGCTCGGCTCCAGCACACAGTCCAGGCGCCGCAGCACCGTAAACGGGAGAATGACCTTGCCGTAGTCGGACTGGCGGTAGTCGCCCCGGAGCAGGTCAGCAACGGACCAGATGAGGGCGGAGAGGTTAGACTCGGTCATGGTGGCGGCTTGCAGGGCGGATGTCAGTAACGCAACCGCAGCGCCATCGTCGCCACCTGCGTTTCCAGAACGTTTTGATACAACACAGTGAATCCGTTGCCCTGCACACCCGTCTGCGTGGACAACCCTGCACAGTTCAAACCCTACTGCTTGCAGATACCGCGCGGGTCCAGCTTCGGCTGGTCCACTGTGGGGCGCTTGGCCTGATTGCCGAGTTCGAGCGCAATGTCCGCCACAAGCTTCGACGCGCGCTGCATGTGCGCGTAGTCGATGTACTGCGGCTCGTCGGTGAGCTGATGGTAGGCGGCGTGACCACCGGTGGTGAAAAACGTCACCGGGATGCCCCACCGGGCGTACTCGTAGTGATCGCTGCGGCAATAGATGTTCATGGGGTGGCCATTGGCATCCATGGCGTAGTCGAACGTGAAGCCGTGCTTTTTGTCGCCGTTCACCCGCTCCACCAGGTCACCGAGTTCGGTGGACAGACGACGCGAACCCACGAGCTGCAGATAGTCTGCTCCGCCGCGCAGCTCCTTGCCGTCGGCGGCCATGCCGGTCACGTCGGTCTGTGCGCCGCGACCCACCATGTCCATGTTGAGCTGCGCGACAATGTTTTCGCGCGGTACCGTGGAATGCTCGGTGAAGTACGCTGAGCCCCACAGCCCCTTTTCCTCGCCCACGTGCCAGACGAACAGTGTCGAGCGCTTGGGTTTGGTCGCCATGGCGCTCATGTACTCTGCAATCTCCTGCACCGCCACCGAACCGGAGCCGTCATCATCGGCGCCGTTGAACACGGAATCCATCCGCGCGGGGCGCGTGGTGCGCAGCGCGGCCAGCTCAGTGTTCACCTGCACGAACTGCTCCGCCGTACCCATCTTGTCGTTGTCCTCGGCACCACCGGGGCGGACAATGCGATTGAACACCAGCAGCGAGTCATGGTCCACCGGGCGGGGCGACATGCCCACGTGGTCGCTGTGCGCGCCCACGGCCACGTACTGGTTGCGCAGCACCGGATCGCTGCCTGGCAAAATGCCCACCACGTTGCGCGCGGCGAACGGCATATCCGCGAGCTCCACCACCGCGTTGGCGTTGATCACCGCGCCCTCGGCACCGATCTGCAAATCGGCAATCGGCGTTGTGAAGAGCTTGGGCGCGGCGTTCATCATCACGTAGAAGCGCGCACCCGGGTCGGCACCGTCGTCCACGAACGCACCGGTGCCCAGCACATAACCCAGAATGCCCAGCACCGGCTGCGGCACGAGGATCACAAGTCCCTTGGCGGTGGTGGGCACAAGATCACCGCCTTCAAGTGCGAGCCCGATGCCGGCCTGCGACGCCGGCATGGTGAGAGCCACCAGCTTGCCGGCTGCCTGCGCGTTGGTGAGGCGCGTGGCCGTATCGCCAAGCACACCGCCAAAAATGATTGGCGCGTCATCAACCTTCATCACACCGCGCGAGCTGAAGCCCCACTCCTTGCCCAGTTCGAGTGACGCACCGCCGGCAATGAACGAAGACATGGGGTCGACCTTCTTGCTTTTGAGCGGCAACGTTTGGAAGTAGGTGCCGTCGTCACCGGCCGGCAGCAGCCCCATACGTTTGGCCTCGGCGGCCAGATATTCAGTGGCCTTGTAGCTGCCCTCGGTTCCTGCGTCGCGCCCCATCATGGAGTCGTCGGCAAAGATGTACAGGCGCGTCATCAGGTC
>JBBSPO010000265.1:0-5469 GCA_038258695.1 Gemmatimonadales bacterium
CATCACGCGTCCAACTTTCTGCGCTCCCATCCGCAACAGCTGCGCCATGGTTACCGCGTGGTCGGCGAAGTGCTGGTCGCCCAGCTGCTCTACGTGCGCGATGCGGGCCCACGGCACTCGGCGACTTCGCGACACACGCAAAAGAAGTCCGAGAGGTACCTTGTGGTTTGAGGCCTCTACCCAGATCCGCCGCTCTCCGCTGCTGCTGTTCACCTGATTGTCAGGGTGCCAACATGCGGGCACCGAGACACCAATGGATTGCAATCGGGTGAGCGCACGCCGATGCTCCATTGAACCGTCGGCGTGAAGATCAACTCGCGATATCAAGGGCAAGTGGGCTCAAGGGAAGCGGGCAGAGCAGCACGGTGGGCAGACGGCGGGGAGGGGTTGCGAAGGTTTGGGTCCCTTCGTCTGCAAGCAAACGCAGCAGCATGCTCAAATGTAGGTAGTTAACCTTCGCGTTGTTATTGCTACAGACCGTGATTGGCGACGCACTGCCAGAGTCATCCGAACGTCACAACCTGTTTTCTGTGCTTACATGAGCCTCACCTCACTCGGCTGGATACTGATTGCTGCACCTATAGTGCTCGGGGTGTACGCATTTCTGTTGTATCCAGCTCTGGTGTGGTGCTGGTCCCGCATACGCCCCGCGTTCAAGTTGGCCAATGAGCCTGAGCAGTGGCCGGCCATCACCATTCTCATTGTAGCCTACAACGAAGAGCGCCGGCTGCGGCGCACCATCGAGACGGCACTGGCGGTGGACTATCCGCCCGAGCTGCTCGATATTCTGGTCGTGTCCGACGCCTCCAGCGATGGCACCGATGATCTGGTGCGCAACTATGGCGACCCACGCGTTCGCTTGCTCCGGCAAGCCGAACGCCGCGGCAAACCTGCTGGAGAAAATGCCTCGGGGGCTCACGTAATCGGTGAGTACGTGGTGAGCATTGATGCGTCTATTCTGATTCCCCGCGATTCCCTCAAGCCGCTGGTGCGAGCGTTGCTGGTGCCGGGTGTGGGGCTGGCTTCAGGTCGCGATATCAGCGTGGGCGACGAGGCGCGCGAGGGCAACAAGGCCGAATCGAGCTACGTGGGGCTTGAAATGACCCTGCGGTCACACGAAACGCGCGTACACAGCATTGTCGGTGCCAGCGGCTGTTTTTACGCCGCGCGCCGCGAGTTGCACGCGTTGCCGCTGCCGGAACATCTGTCCCGCGACTTCGCGGCGGCCAGTGTGGCGCGCGCGCACGGCTACCGGGCGGTGAGTGTTGATGAGGCCACCTGCCTGGTACCGCGCACCCCAACGCTCAAGGCCGAGCTGCGGCGTAAGAGCCGCACCATGGCGCGCGGGCTGGGCACGCTGCTGTACCTCAAGGCCATGATGAACCCGTTCAAATACGGCAGCTACGCGTTCATGATGGCCTCGCACAAGCTGGCGCGGTGGCTGCTGTTTCCGGCGCTGCTGGGCTGGCTGGTGGGGCCGTTGCTGCTCATCAAGTCGGCACCATACACGCTGGTGCTCACGCTGGGCATGCTGGTGGGATTGGGGCTCGCTAGGCTTACCCTTACCTGGCCTGATGACAAACGACTGCCCAGGCTGGTAGCCTTCCCCGGCTACATTTTTGTGAGCATCATGGCCGGATGGCTCGCCTGGTGGCAACTCCTCAAAGGAGAAAAGCTGGCCACATGGGAGCCCACCAAGCGGCCTAATGCTGAGCTTGCCGCAACCGATCCAGTGATCAAGGCATGAGCCAGGCTGCCCCAAACAAGCTGCGAATCGTACCGGCAACGCCTGAACACGCGGCGGGAATGGCTGAGTTCTTCAATGTGAACTGGGGCTCACGCAGCACGGCCGAGACGGTGCGAGAAGGGATCGCCCGCGCCGCTGCCAACAATCTGGCCGAGCCCGGGCGTCCCCTTCCCACATATCTCGCCGTAAAGGGCGACCGTGTGATCGGACATTGCGGCACCCTCGCCATCAAACTGTGGAACGGACGAGCCGAGATTCCGGCCTACCTGGCAAAAGGGCTGTGGGTACTGCCGGAGTTCCGCAATGGCCCCATTGGCTTTCACGTGCTACGCGAACTGAGTGCTTCAATACCACTCATCGGTGCCCTGAACGTCGATCCCGCCGTGAAGCGGTTGTTCGACGCGCTCGGCTATACCGACATCGGCACCCTGCCAAACATGATTAGGCCACTGTCCATGCGCGATACATTGCCCCGTATGGATGCCGCCCGGGTAACCCAAGCCGGTGTTAAGTCGTTCGCGGCCCAAGCGCTGCGCGCAACCCAGAAGCTGCGCCTTGCCGGTGTGGTGGGCAGCATTATTGACCTTCCAGTGCGACTGGCCATGCCACGCATCTCAAGTCGCTACACGGTGAAGATTCAGGCAACGCCATCAGCAACGGCCATTGATGAACTTTGGCAAAGCTCCCGCGGCGAGTTGGCCGGTGCAATCGTTCGCGATGGCCCCGCGCTACTGGCGCGCTATGGCAATGGAGCGCCGGGCTCCGATTATCAGTTCACGGCCGTGTACACCGATCGACAACAGCTCGCTGCCCTGGCCGTGTTGAGGCGTCCCCGTAGCGCCGGTGATGCGCGGCTGGGCGGTGTGCGCGTGTGCAGCCTCTCCGACTTGATTGTGCGCCCGTCAGACTCTCACGCTATCAACGCCGTACTCTCGGCGGCGCAGGATGCCGCTCGCGCACTGGGAGCCGATGCGCTGTTGTGCAGTGTTCCGCACCAATCGGTGAGGCCGCACTTGCGAAGGCGTGGTTTTGTTAGCTTTGCCGGGAATGTGCATTTCTTTCTCAAGCACGCAGACGCCCAAACCAGCTGGCCAACTTCACTGAGTGAGTGGTGGCTGGCGCGGGGAGATGGCGAATCCGACATGACGTTTTAAGCGATTATAACAGGAACACACCCTATGACCACTGAACAGCGACTGCAGGAAGTCTTCCGCGCCGTCTTCAACTTGTCCGACCAAGCGGACGCTACAACTGTAGAGCAGGGAAGCCACGCGGGCTGGGACTCCATGGCTCACGTCACCCTGATGGGCGCAATAGAGAGCGAGTTTTCGCTGAGCGTAGATGTTGGGGATTCCATCGAGCTCACCTCGTTCCATGCCGTTCTTGACTACGTGAATCGTGAACTTTCTTGAAGCCAACCGAATTCTTCGTGAATACAAGGGCGGACCGAGCATTGCTTTTTTGCTCGCTATGTCCGGCACGCCAGATCCCCTGACACTCTACCTCCGGGCCGCCGCCGCGAAACGCGGTTGCACGGCTGATGTGAACTTCCTTGCGTTTAACACGCTACAGCAAGCCGTAGTGAGTGCTGAGCCGGCAGCCATGCCGGAGATTTTTGTTTTGCTGCCGTGGGACCTAGTAACAGAGCTTGATTGGCGAACCGGGGTGACCAGTGGAGATGAACTGGATGAACAGGCGCTGCTGAACACAGCGGAGGCATTCATTCAACGCGTGATCAATCGGCGGGGCCAGATTCTTTTTGTGCCAGCTACCAGCCCTCCACTCTGGCTTGAACCGGCGCGCAATCAAGCGTTCGTGGCGCAGCTGGAAGTGCTGGTGCGGTCTGCTCGGGGCACGTTCATCGCCGACGAATGCTTCTCCCTCGGCAGCTATCTCACATCAGGTGCGCCATTTGGCGGCGCAGCGTTGGGCACAGTGGCCGAGGCAGTGATTGATCTGGTGCGCCCGCCACTGATGTCGTCTGCCAAGGTGCTGGTTACTGATCTTGATGAAACCATGTGGGCGGGAATAATCGGAGACGACGGTGTTGCAGGCATCGCACACAATGCTGAGGGTAAAGGCTACCCGCACTTTATTTATCAAACCATGCTGCAGAGGCTTCGGCAGGCTGGAGTCTTGCTGGCCGCTGTTTCGAAGAACGATGCGGACACGGCGCTCGCTCCATTCAAGCAGGGTGAGATGGTGCTCAAAGAGCACGACTTCGTGGCCATTCTCGCATCCTGGAATGCCAAATCGTCGCAGATCAAACTGCTCGCCGAACAGCTCAACCTCGGGCTCGACGCGTTTGTCTTCGTTGACGACAATCCGGTGGAGCTGGCCGAGGTGGCGCGAGAGTTGCCGCTAGTGCACTGTCTGCGCTTCCCCAGGTCTTCACAGGAGCTGCCTGCGATGCTCGATTCGCTACTGCAGCTGTTCCAAAGAGGCCGCGCAACCGCAGAAGATCAGGAACGCACGCAGTTGTACCGGCGCCGACTCGAAGGGATGGCGCCCAGTGATGTTGCCGGTGCCGACCTCACGCAGTTTCTGCGTGATCTTGAAATGAAGCTGGTCATCACCGACCGATCGCAGGGTGACCGCTCACGCGCGGTGCAGTTACTCAACAAAACAAACCAGTTCAACGCCAATGGGCGTCGCTTTTCCGACGAAGAGGTGCAGGCAGTCATTGATGCCGGTGGACGACTCTACGCAGCCGCGCTCAGTGATCGAACGGGAAATCATGGTGAAATCCTTGTTGCACTGCTCGATCATGATGGAGTGATCCGCGCTTTGGTTATGTCATGCAGGGTGTTCCAGCGCCGTGTAGAGTTCGCAGTCCTCAGTTGGCTGGCCACTTCGGGCAGAGTGGTTTCGGGCTTGGAATACTCCGCCACCGATCGCAACGAACCTTTTCAGCGCTTCCTGAAGGAGTGCTTGGGCGAAGAACCAGTGGAAGGGCTACAGCGTCTGGAAAAGACCGAAATAGATCTTCGATTTACCGAGGACCGGCTGCTTTGTCAGATACGCGAAGTGCTTACGCATTGAGACTGCGGAACCGTTCAGGTTTTACTTTCGTGTCAAGTAGTCCCCATATCGAAGCCCGACGCGTCCGTGCCTCAGCAGTGAACGGTGCGACGAGAACAGTACGCTCAGAATCACGCGGCGCTGCCCGGCTGCTCCGCGACGGTGAAATGCTTCCGTGTCTTCGAAAAACATCGTGCCAGCCGGCCCGGTGATTGTCCGGATCAGCGGCCCGAAGCGGCGATATGCTTCTTCGTCGGTCAGGCTGGGGCGCGCGGCGTCGCGAATCGTCCGGGTGCGGTGCGTGCCAACGGCAATCTCGTGCGGGGCCGAGTCCGGGTCTACGTCGGTGAGATAGATGAATAGGTTGAGAGATTGCCATCCCGCGTAGTCGAAGTGGAATCGGCGCGCAGAGGTCGGGCCAATCTTGAGTTCGCGCCCAGGCTCGTGCACAACGGCCGAGCACTCAAGAAGCGCCGGCTCGCTGCCGAAGTGCGCTCTCAGCACGGCCAATACGCCAGGGTCGTTCACAATGGCTCGCACGTCGTCGTTTGCCTCATGTACGTGCGTGTAGGCATTGAGAGGTAGCGCGTCTGCAATTTCGCGGAGTCGGCTGAGCATTGCCGGCGGCAGCACACCGAGTACATGTACGCCATCCCGCTTCAGGGCGGTTACTGCATCGGCCACAACAATATCGCCAATCA
>JBBSPO010000266.1:0-5460 GCA_038258695.1 Gemmatimonadales bacterium
AGGATTGTCGCGGGGAGGAAGGCAATATGTCATGTACCGCGATCTGCTGCGACCTGGCGGGCCGAACCGTAGACGCGTGAGTCGGACAATCACCGGTCCAACGCTTTGTGAGCGCGGCGCGTCCCAAGCGTACGCGCGGCCCGGAAAAGTTCCACGGCTCGCCTTAACGACCGCTGTTCGCCTTCGTCCACTGTGCTTGTGAATACTCTACGATCTCTGGCCCTCGGGGCCCTGCTACTTGTGCTCGGCGTGGCTTCGCCACTCGCCGCACAAGGTGTCGACATCATCCGCGGACGCGTGACGGGCCCGGATGGCGCTGGCATTCCCAATGTGACTGTTACTGCGACCACGCTTGAAGGTCAGGTGAACCGCCGCGTAATCACCGACGGCGGCGGCCGCTACACCATCTCATTCCCGGGTGGCGAGGGCGACTACTGGGTGAGCTTCAACGCCATCGGACTGGCGCCGCGTCGCTACCAGGTGAAGCGTGTCGCCGACGAGGAAATCCTGATCGCCGACGCGCGCATGACGCCGCAGCCGTTCAACATTGACGCCGTCACCACAACCGCCCGTGCCCCGCTCAGTCGTGGCGATACGATTGGCGACGTGGGTGGTACGGAGCAGGATTTGCTGGCGGGCGTTGACCCTGGCTTGCTCACTGCTTCGCAGATGGGCGATCTGGCCGCGATGGCCTCCGCCATTCCGGGTGTGCAGCTCATTCCGGGAGCGGACGGTGCCGATCAGTTCTCAGTCTTCGGTCTTGGCGGCGACCAGAACAATACGCAGCTCAACGGACTGAACTTCGGAGACGGTAGCATTCCGCGCGACGCGCAGGTGTTTTCGTCGTTCAACTCTGCGCCGTACGATGTCTCGCGCGGCGGCTTCTCGGGCGGCCAGATCACGCTGCGCACACGCTCGGGTTCCAACTTCATGCGTCGCAACCTGAGCTCCAATCTGGAAGCGCCGCAGCTGACGTGGGCCGATCGTATCGCTCAGGCCAACGGACAGCAGACCACGCGCTTGTCGCTCGGTGGAAGCGCCTCTGGCCCCATTTCGCCAGACCGTTTGTTCTACAACAGTTCGTTCCAGTTTGACCGGAACTCAAACGATTTGCAGACGCTGCTCAACACGAACCCGGTAGGCTTTGCCTCAAACGGCGTGGCGGTTGACTCCGTCTCGCGTTTGCTGGACATTCTCGGCGCGCAGTCGCTGCCCTCGGCGATCTCCGGCTTCCCGGGACAGCGCATCAATGACCGTGGCAGCTTGCTGGGCAGCATCGACTTCACGCCACTGAGCTCGGCACGTGGCAACACGTACTCGGCGGCGTTCTCTGGTAACATCAACCGCTCGATTCCCACTGGCGGCGGTGGACTATCCACTCCCACACGCAACGGCAAATCGCTGCGAGCGAGCGGATCGTTTCAGCTGCGCCAGAGCGGACTGCTCGGCTTCATGGGCATTCTCACGGAATCCTCGCTCGGCATAAACTACAGTCGATCCAACAACGACCCGTATTCTTTCCTGCCTTCGGCCAGTGTACGCGTCAACTCTGAGTTTCAGGACGGTACCGGCGGCGTTCGCAGCCTGCAGTTTGGTGGCAGTCCAAACAGCAATCAGGAAGACGGTAGTGCGGCGTATGGCTTTGTGAACACGTTGTCCTGGTTCAGCGACGACAATCGTCACCGGGTGAAGCTCACCTCCGAAGCGCGATACGAGAGCTACTGGGAAGACTTCACGAACAACCAGCTCGGTACGTTCTCCTTCAATTCGCTGGAAGATCTGGAAGCGAATCGGCCGGCATCATTTACGCGACAGCTGGCCCCGCGTCGTCGGCAGGGCGGCATCGGCATTGCCGCCATGTCGCTGGGTGACGCATGGCGTCCAAGCAACGACCTGCAGGTGCAGTATGGTGTGCGCCTCGATGGCAATCGGTTCTTCAACGGACCCAATACAAACCCTGATGTGATCAGCGCATTTGGCGTTGACAATGCAGTGGTGCCCAATCGTTTGTACGTAAGTCCACGCGTCGGGTTTTCGTGGACCTACGGTACGGCCGATCAGGTGGCCTTTATTCCCGGTCAGGCACGCGTTCCGCGCGCGGTTGTGCGCGGCGGCATCGGCATTTTCCAGAACGCACCGCGTACGCAGCTTGTGCAAGGCGCCATTGACAACACCGGTTTGCCGGGTGGTTTGCAGCAGCTTACCTGTTTTGGCGCGGCTGCACCGTCTCCCAACTGGAGCGAGTATCAGATTGATGTGGCCAACATTCCGCTGCAGTGCGCCGATGGCACCAACGGCACCGTGTTTGCCAACAGCAACCCCAATGTGTCACTGTTCGCGTCGGACTTTGTGACACAGCGTTCGTTGCGCTCCAACGTGCAGTGGTCAGGTGCGATTCTCCAGAATCGTTTGCGCGCCAGTGTCGACGCAACGTATTCAATGAACTACGACCAGTCTGGCGGTATTGATCTCAACTTCCCGGGCCAGCAGCAGTTCGCGCTGGCCAACGAAGCGAACCGTCCGGTGTTCGTGTTGCCAGCCGAGATCGTGCCGACCACAGGACAGACCGCGTGGCGCAACTCGCGGGTGGTTGATCAGTTCGGCCGCGTCACGCAGCAGCGCTCCGACCTCAAGTCCGAAAGCAAGCAGCTTTCCATCCGCATCTCACCGCTGGCGTTCAACTCCAAGTTTCGTTGGAACGCCAACTACACGTTGTCCGATGTGCGCGAACAGTTTTACGGATTCCAGAGCACGGTTGGTAATCCGGTCTCCACCGAATGGGGCCCGGGCAGCTTCTCGCGTCACCAGTTCCAGATTGGTTTGAACCGCGAGTTCTTTGAAGCGGTGACGGTTGGCTGGAACTTCAACTTTCGCTCAGGTACGCCGTACACGCCGGGCATTGTTGGCGACGTGAACGGTGACAGCTACGGCAACGATCGTGCCTTCATCTTCAATCCTGCTGATGTTCGTGCCACGGACCCGGCACTTGCCAGCAGCCTGGAAACACTGATGGCCAGCACCAGCGGCCAGGCCCGCGACTGTCTTGAAGCACAGATGGGCCGCCTCGCGGCGCGCAACTCGTGCCTGGGTCCGTGGAATGTGACCGGCAACCTGAATATCAACTTCAACTCCATTCGTGTTGGTTTGCCGCAGCGTGCGCGGCTGAGCCTGCAGGTGGAGAACCCGCTTGGTGGTATTGATCGCCTCGTGAATGGTCAGGACAACCTGAAGGGCTGGGGCCAGAACATTCGCCCCGACCAGTCGCTGCTGTTCGTACGCGGATTCGATCGGGAAACCAACACATATCGCTACGAAGCCAACGAGCGTTTTGGCAATACCAACCCACAGTTGCTGGCGCAGCGCAATCTGACGATGGTCACCGCGCAGCTCAGCTTTGACGTGGGCCCCACGCGCGAGCGGCAGCAGCTCATGCAGCAGCTTGATCGTGGCCGCACACGCCCCGGTAACAAGCCGTCGCTGCAGCAGCTGCGTGGCACGGTGAGCGCGGGCCTGGTCAACCCCATGGCGCAGATTCTGCAGCAGTCCGATTCGCTCAAGCTTACCCGCGTTCAGGCCGACAGCATTGCCACGCTCAATCACTGGTACGTGGTCAAGTCTGATGCCGTGTGGACACCGTTGGCGCGTGAGTTTGCGGAGCTGCCGGATCGCTTCAATCATGACCTTGCGTTCAACAAGTATCGCAGCGGTCGCGAGCAGTCGGTGGACATGTTGCTGCGCATTGTGCCGGATATCAAGAGCCTGCTCAGCGCAGAACAGTACCGCTTGCTGCCCCCCCAGCTGGCGTCCTTCATGGATGCTCGCTCGTTGCGGGCGATTCGCTCTGGAACCGCTGGCGGTGGCGGTTTCGGCGGCGGCGGTGGTGGACGTGGAGGGCGCGACTGATGCGCTATTTCACCAACAACTCGCAGTGCAAGTCTTCTCTTTCTGAGCCCGTCAAGATGCTGCGTCATACGGTTCGTTTTACAGCGCTTTCAGTTCCGGCCCTCGCACTTGGCGCGTCGCTTCTGGCCGCGCAAGATTCGGCGCAGGTCGCAGGTGTCGTCATTCCTGTTCGGCAGCTTGGCCCAATCGAAGCCAAAGCCGAACAGTCGCTTGGCAACGTGAACACATTGCGCGCGCTGTCAAACGGCTCGGTGTTCATTAACGATGCTCAGCGTCGCCAGATTCTCATGTTCGACCAGTCGCTCAAGCTGTCCAAAGTTGTGGCCGACACGATTGGCGCACCGCTCCCATATGGACCGCGCAACTCGGGCTTGCTGCCGTATGTTGACGACTCCACGCTGATTGTTGATCCAGCGTCGCTCTCGCTGCTGGTGTTAAACGCACAGGGTGAAATGGTGCGCGTCATGTCGTTCCCGCGCACACGCGACATCAATCTGCTGGCGACGTCAACGTCTGGTACGCATGCGTTTGATTCCAAAGGCCGACTGATCTATCGCCCACAGCAGCAGGGTGGACCGCCGCTCGGCATGCAGTTTGGCGGTGGCGACTTTGGTGGTGGCCGTGGTGGTGGCCGTGGTGGAGCCACCACGACGCCGTCCGCAGCAGCAGGTGCAGCAGGTGCAGCAGGTGCAGCAGGTGCGGCCGCAACGCGTGCCACACCTCCTGCGCAGTCAGCCGCTGAGATTCGCCGCCAAGTCGCGGCTGTGGCCGAGGATCGCTTTCCGAGCGGCAACAGCGCGCAGATCAGTGTTGGGGGCCAGAGTCGCACGCGCTCGTTCAACAACCGCAACCTGCCTGACTCCATCCCGATTCTGCGCGCCGATTTCGATACGCGTAAAATCGATACCGTCACGTTCATGCGTGTGACCAATCCCAAGTTTGAGATGAAGCAAACTGAGGATGGTGGAACGCAGGTGAACGTGACCATGAATCCGCTGCCGCAGAACGATGACTGGGCGCTCATGGCCGACGGTTCGGTGGCTGTTGTGCGGGTGCTCGACTATCGCATTGACTGGTTCAAGGCCGATGGTTCTCTGGAACGTTCGGAGCCGCTTCCGTTTGACTGGAAGCGTATTACGGACGACGACAAGATCCGCATGGTGGATTCGCTCAAGGAGGTGGCCAAAGTTGCCAGCGAGCGCGCGAGGGACATGATGATGGGTGGTCCGCGTGGTTTCCGTCCGGGCTTTCAGCCGGTGGAGCCGGAGCTGTTGCCCGACTACTACCCGCCTCTCAGCGCCGGAACATCGCTAGCCGACTACGACGGCAATCTGTGGTTGTTGCCCGCTACGTCTACATTGGCGTCACCAATGGCTGCGCTCACCGCACGTATGCCGGCCGGCCTGCTTGGCGCTGCCGGTGCCGCACCAGCGGCCGGACTGGCGTACGATGTTGTGAATCGTCAGGGCAAAATCGTGGAGCGTGTGCAGATCCCTGCAGGCCGCACCATTGCCGGATTTGGACCGGATGGCGTGGTCTATCTGCTGGAACGCAAGG
>JBBSPO010000267.1:0-5437 GCA_038258695.1 Gemmatimonadales bacterium
CAACAGCGTTGGGCCGAGACCATGCGCCTTGCCGCATGGCACCACGCGCTCGGAGGTACGAGTGATCCCGACCCAGATCCTGCGAGTCCTTTCTACGATCCGGACGTACGACGTGCGCGCCCTGTTGATGGGCGGGCAGGCCTGCGTGTTGTACGGCGCGGCCGAGTATAGTCGCGATCTGGATCTGGCGGTGTTGGCGACGCCCGAGGCGCTGCCGGCGCTAAGCGCGGCGCTTGAGGCGCTCCACGCCACCGTGATTGCGGTGCCATCGTTTGACGTACGCCATCTCGATCGCGGGCACGCCGTGCACTTCAGTATTCCCGACGGGTCAGCGTCACCCTTGCGGGTGGACATCATGAGTCGTCTGCGCGGCGCTGAAGAGTTCCCAGCTCTTTGGGAGCGGCGAACGACCGTTGCGTTGCCCACTGGCGAGGGCGATGCGGAACTCCTCGTAGAGGTGATGGCCCTCGAAGATCTGGTTGCCGCCAAAAAGACACAGCGCGACAAGGATTGGCCAATGCTGCGCCGTTTGATGGACGCGTCGTATGTGGCCGCGCGAGACGATGTCGCGACCAACGCGCAGGTCGAGTTCTGGATGGCGGAGCTGCGGTCTCCGCCGTTTCTGGCGGAATTGATTGCGACATACCCTGACGTTGCGGCCCGTTCATCACGGTCGGTGGTACAGGCGGCACTGAAAAATGACGACATGGACGTCGCCTTGGCTGCCGAGCAGGCGCAGATCATGGCGGAGGACCGCGCGTATTGGGCCCCATTGCGCCGCGAACTCGAAGCGTTGCGTTTCGACGCGCGGCGATCGCATGAGTGACACGTTCAAGCGGCTGCGCGCCGCTCTGGCTGGCTGCGCCGTCACTATCCGACGCGTTTGACCGAACTTGCTGCGGGTGAATCTGGCGCGGACCGTCCGGTGACCTCAGCGCCGATCTCTGGGCTCGAACGCAGCAGCCGTTACCCATCTACGATCGGGCCGCGATGCCTTTGAGTGTGGCGCACCTGGCCAAACGCGGGTAGCCGCGTGGTTGAGTATTTCCGGGATTTGCTTGCGGAGCTGTGTCGTAGCGACGCGCGGTTTCTGGTGGTTGGTGCACACGTCCTCGCGGCCCATGGCGTGCCACGAGCGACCGTGCAGGGCTCAGACTTTACGAATGGGACCGGGATAGCGCGCCACGATCGCATCGCTCGTCAGCAGGGTGATGCCTTCACATTGCGCCTGGGCCACGAGCAGGCGATCAAACGGGTCGCGGTGCAGATCCGGTAGCCCTTCCACCTGCACCGCATGCTCGCTGGTAACGGCGAGCTCGCGATAACCGTTCTCGAGCAATCCGCGGCGGAGCACGCGCGGCGCCACCTTGAAATCGGCTCGGCCGAGCTGAGCCTTGACGGTGACTTCCCAGAGGCTGGCGGCGCTGAACCAGAGCTCGTGCCGCTCATCCTCGAGCAACGCGGTAGCGGCAGCGGACAGGCGCGCTGGCTGACCGGCGGCCCACAGCAGGATTTGCGTGTCGAGCAGCAGCTTCATGGCGAGCGTGGCGCCGACTTTTTGCGGCGCGACTTCTTGTGCTGCAGCGGCTCCGGTACGGCCTCATCCGCCGCCGCATGGCCAGAGAACATGGATTCGATTGAGTCAGCGCCCATGCGGTTGAAGTCCCGTGGCACACGGATCTCACCTTCGAGAAACCCGAGGCGCTGCGGCACCGCTGGTGTGTCGATCGCGGAAACGCGCACCATCGGTTTTCCCGCCTTGGCGATCACGAATGGCTCGCCGCGCGCGGCGCGGTCCACGAGTCGGGAGAGGTGCGTTTTGGCTTCGTGGATATTGACTGAAATCATGATTGAATCTAGTTCAACCAGACGGACTAAGTCCAGCAGACCGCACACCGTGTGATACGTAACCTTTGCCGCCTCACGCTGTTCGTCCTCCTGCTGCACCTCAACGCCACCGAAGACCAACTACTGCCGCAACTCAAACTGTGTGGGTGCCCCCACGTGTTCGATTCGACCCACGCCCGTTCGAACGACCGCGCGTACCGTGTAGCGCCCAGGCTCCAGCGATGACAGTGCAAACGGAAGCGAAAAGCCCGCGTGGTTCTCGCCTCGAACCATCGGCTCCAGCGCACCCACTTCCACGCGTACCGTCTGGCCGTCGGCCGTACCACGAAACATCCCCAGCAGCTGTCCCCACGTGCTTCGGTCAAGTCGTGTGAACTCCAGCGCTGCGTCGCCTGCTGCGCGCTTGCCCACGACTTCCCAATAGAAAGAAATCTTGTCAGATGTCTGCAGCCATTGCCGAGCGAGCAACAGTTCGACGGGCAACTCGGCGGGCATGGTTTGCGATGCATCAGTCGGGATCGCCTCAGCGTTCAGCAGCGCAATGCGCGAGACGACACTGTCGTCGTTTGCGGCCAAAAAATAGCGGTGTCGCCATGCCTGACGCTCATTGTCAACAGCCTCCAGACTCATGACACCACCTTCCGCTGGCAGCATGCCGGAAACACGCACCACGTTGCTCTCTCGACGCGCATCGCGAATGCGCACAACGCTGTCCGTTGGCGTTCGGCTGAACGCAACGCCCGCGTGTTCTGAAAGCTGCACACTCCCGGTTTCAAACGCGGCCAGCAGTCGTCGCCCTGATCCGCGTGGCATCGTCAGCGCCTGAAACTCTGTGACCCGACCAAATCGCTGATGTCTACCGTAGGCCTCGGCCGATCCCAGCCAAGGCTGCGTCACGTTCCGGATCAGGCCGCGCGACGTGAACATGCGTTGGGCCAGCAGCATCGGCGCTCCGGGTCTCGTCAGGCAGTCGCGATTCGGGCAACTGACTGCGCCTTTCGGAAATGGAGCGGGCCACACGCCAAGCCGGCTGGAGTCGGCGGACGTGACACGCGCAAATCGCTCCGGCGTCAGCGGAAGAAACTCATAGCGTGGTCCGGACAGATCCCACAGCACGACGAGACGCGGTTCTCCGCGTCGGATTCGCGGTCGATCCACGTCCTGCCAAACCATCAGGAAATACATGCCGTAACGCGTCGCGAGCACCGGCATGGCTTCCGCCGCGAAGCCGCGACTCGATCTGGATTGTTTTGTGGTGTAGCCATGGGCGATCATCAGCTCGCGATGATGCGCGAAGAAATCGTTCAGCACGAGACGGGCGACGTGCTCCGTCCACCGATCATTGCCCTCGTCAAGCCACAGCGGGTCCGCCAACCACCACATCAGTGAATCGGTGACCGGATCACTATGTGAACACTTTGATCGCGGCAGCGCCGGAAGCATTCGCCATTTGCACGCCTGGTCAGCACTCATCTGCGCGAACATGTCAACAAACCGTATCTCGGCGCTGCGAACCTCCCCCAGCCGGTGATGGGCCAGCCCTTGCATGGCGTCACACCACCACGTCGATGCGCTGCACGCGGCCAGCGGGATATCGAGCGCTTCGCGACTGCGTCTCCATGTGTGCACGAAGAAGAGCGTCTCGTCGAGCAACGTGTGCGCGCCTTGGGACTCGCGCACGGCGCCGAGTCGCTCGGCAAGCGAATCCGCTTGCGTCATCACGTGGACGAAATATGCCGTGTCTTCCGTGCGACTCGACAAGCCGGCCACGCACGCGTCTGCTGCGCTCCCGCCCTGCGCGGTCGCCACGCATGCGCTGATCTCAGAGAATGTGGAAGGACGCCCCGCTGGGAGAGCCGAGTAGAAGCGCCAGAGTTCGTGCACAACCTGTGTGCCGATGCTGTCGACGCTTGGCGCGAGCGGTAGTGTGATAAGCGGACGCGGGGGGCCGCAGGAAGAACTCGCAACCGCTGCCAGCAGCGTGCATACGGCAAGCCACTTTGCGGTGGGCGATGTGTGCTGCCACGAACACAACGTGTAGTTCATAAACGGCAATACTCCACCCAGTTTCACTTCACACCTTGTGGTACCCCACCTTCGCCGCCTCACGCCGATCGTCCGCCTGATACACCTCAAAGTCATCAAAAAACGCCGGTGCTTCCGTCTGCATCACGTGCATCACCGCAATCGCCAATCGACGAATCTCCATCTCCGCACCTTCGCTTGAACGCAACTCAAGCATGGTGCGCCACGCACGCGCGTTGCCCGTGACTACAATCTTGGTTTCCGTGCTGTTGGGCAGCACACCGCGCGCGGCTTCACGCGCCATCTTGCGGCGGTGCACCTTGTCGTCTACCCACGCGTAGCGCGTCATGAGTTCGTCCACCAGCGAGATATACGAATCAAGGGCGCTGCCCATCTGCGATATCCACGCGGCTTCGAGTGCACTGTCGCCAATGATTGCCGGCGGCATGACAAACTGTGCGTCGCTTTCATCTACGTAACGCTGCGACAGCTGCGAATACGCAAAGCCCGCGCGGTGACGCACCAGCTCGTGCGTGAGCGAACGACTCACGCCCTCAAACAACAGCGAATAGTTGGCGTGTTCAAGCACGCTGCCATGACCCTGCTTTTTGATGTTGCCCAGGTAAGCGCGCGTATCACGGTTGGCCGGATTTTTCTGGCTCATGTAGCACAACCGTCCCGCGAACTCGGCCAGACGCTCACCATCGGTGCTCTCACCCATCCATTGCACCGGCAGGTGCGCCGGTTCGGTGAAGACAGGGCGGGAGAGCACAGTGACGCGCGGCTCGCGCAGGATGGCGGAATCAACGAGGGGCATGGCAGCGGGGAAGCGGTGTGCAAGAGAGATCGTGGCAAGCCCGTCTCCGGGCACGTAAAAAAGTAACACCGCCGCCGAGATCAGGAGGGACCGCCGGGCCGATTCCGGAGCAGATCCGCCAACAGGCAAGCCCGAGGGGCACCAGGCAATTATCTTGCGAGCATGACCACCATCTCCCAAGCCGACTTCATCACGTCCATCGCCGACGCGCTCCAGCACATTTCGTATTACCACCCGCTGGACTACATCCATGCGCTGGGTGCGGCCTACGAACGCGAGCAGAGCCCGGCCGCCAAGGACGCCATCGCGCAGATTCTCACCAACTCGCGCATGTGCGCCGAAGGACATCGGCCCATCTGTCAGGATACTGGCATTGTGGTGGTGTTTTTGAAGGTGGGCATGGACGTGCGCTGGGACGCTACGATGTCGGTGCAGGAAATGGTGAACGAAGGTGTGCGACGCGCTTACCTGCACCCGGACAACGTGCTGCGTGCATCCATTGTGGCCGACCCGGCGTTCACACGGAAAAATACGCGCGACAATACGCCGGCCGTGGTGCACTGTGAAATCGTTCCCGGCAACACGGTGGAAGTGAAGCTTGCCGCAAAGGGCGGTGGATCGGAGAACAAGTCCAAGTTTGCCATGCTCAACCCGGGCGACAACATCGTGGATTGGGTCATGAAAACAGTCCCACAAATGGGTGCGGGTTGGTGCCCACCAGGCATGCTCGGCATTGGCATTGGCGGA
>JBBSPO010000268.1:0-5422 GCA_038258695.1 Gemmatimonadales bacterium
GCCATGCCCGACGTGCCGCCGCCCGATGAACTCGCGGACGAACTGGTGCTCATCCGGCAGATGGCGGAACGCATTCCCGAACGCTATCGCGCGGTGTGGACGCAGGACCGGCCAATTGATGTGCGACCCGTGAACCCGATCGATCCGTTCAGCGCGGAGGTGCGTGCTCCTGTGCGGCACCTCTGGTTTCGGGCACGTGGCCAGATGCCGGATGAGCAGATGTTCCATCAGGCCGTGCTGGCCTACGCCTCTGACTACAGCCTGCTCACCACCGCGCTGCTGCCGCACGGCGTCGCGTATCGCACACCCGAGCTGCAGCTGGCATCGCTGGATCACGCGCTGTGGTTGCATCGCCCATTCCGTGCCGACGAATGGCTGTTGTACAGCATTGACAGCCCCGTCTCGTATGGGGCGCGCGGATTCGCCCGCGGCTCCATTTTTTCACAGGCAGGATACCTCGTGGCGTCGGTCACGCAGGAAGGACTGATTCGCATGCGACCCACATCCAACGCGCTGCCGTGACGCCTACGCTGGTGCTCGTGGGACTTGGCCATTCGCATTTGTTTGTGCTCGAGGCGCTCCACCAGGGCAAGTTGCCTGCGTGTCGTGTGCTGGTGTGTTCAGGGGAATCGGAGCATCTGTACTCAGGCATGGTGCCGGGATGGCTTGGAGGGCGCTATGCGCCGTCGGAGCTCACAGTTGATATCTCGGCCATGTGCGCGCGTGCAGGCGCACAGTACGTGCCGCATAACGTGGTTGGCATCGATGCCGCGCAACGCACGCTGCAGCTGAGCGACGGGTCGTCGCTCACGTTTGATGTGTGCTCCATTGCTGTTGGTTCACAACCATCCGGTTTGCAGACGTCAGGCGCGCGTGAGTGGTCGTGGCCTCTCAAGCCACTGCAACGTGTCGAAGGCGTACTGAAGCGACTGCAGGAGCTTGCAGCGGCGCAATCAGGGGCAGTGACGGTGGTGGGCGGTGGACTGGCCGGCATTGAAATCGCGTTGGCCGCCCGCACGCGTCTGCGTATTGAAGGCGCAAGCGATGCCGACGTGCACGTGCGCATTGTGAACCGCGATGCCTCACTCAGCACCGGGCGGGGACGTGGGTTTACTGCTCGGCTCGAAGACGCGTGTGCACGCCAGTCGGTCGCGATCCATCACAACGCGCCGGTAGAAATTGTGACAGAGCACGATGTGCGGTTGGCAGGAGGACGAGTACTACAGAGCGACGTGACGATCTGGGCCACCGGTCCAGCCGCGGCGCCGTGGTTAGCGCAGAGCGATTTACCGCTTGATCACCGCGGATTCTTGCTGGTTAATCAGCATTTGCAGTCGCTTTCGTCACCACATGTTTTTGCTGCGGGGGACTGCGCGACACTGGCGTTCGCGCTAGACACACCCAAGGCTGGTGTGTACGCGGTGCGCATGGGTACTCCGCTGGCGAAAGCGCTCGCGCAGGCGCTGGGCGGCGAACGTGTCACACAGCAGTACGCACCGCAAAGCCGGTGGCTCACGCTGGTGAATACGGGTGACGGATGTGCCGTTGCGAGCTGGGGGCCATTCACGGCACAAGGACGTTGGGCCATGCGATGGAAGGATAAAATAGACCGCGCCTTTATGGCACGTTTTTCGGATCCCGCTCGTCGTCACCCCGACGTCGTGTCGCGATAAACAGCGCGCCCTCCCTCGCCCGTTCGCCGTACTTGACGGCGGCATCATACGCCGGCACGAACGCAATGAAGTAGACGTCGCCCGGCGCTACATGCGCATCGGTGCCCAACACCTGTCCGTCTACAATCAATGTCAGACAGCGATTGCTGCGGACGTATCGATAGCACCCCGTTCCCGAAAACGGCGGACGCACACCAGGCAGTGGATTGCGCCGGATCAGATCACCGAGATGCGGCACGTTGCCCCGGTTTTCAGCGATTTCGTGCGGCTCGATGATTCGCCAGCCGCTGGCGCGCGCTTCCTTGAGTTGGTACGTGTTGAAGTTTGGCGCCATGATCCGGCTGGCCACCACTCGCACCGAGGCCAGTGTGACGCCAACTCGTGGCGCGACCAGGTCAACGCTCAGCGTGTCCGCATCTTCGGGTATCTCCACCAGTTCAGACCGTGAAGGAGACAGTCCCACGGAGCGAACCAGAAACTGCACAACTGGCAGCGCGGTGCCGGTGAGCGTGTAGCGGCCGTATTGGTTGGTACGCGTTTCAGCAATCGTGACGCCGGTGGTGTCGAGCAGCGTGACAATCGCCCCAGCCACGAGCGAGTCGGTTTGCGCGGCTACCACAGTCCCAACGAACACCTGCGCCCTCGCGATGCCTGCCCATGCCGTACACACACCCACGGCCACCGTGATGGCACGGATTCCACTGGCTACTCTGCGCATCTTCAGCAACCTCAATAACTCCAGCGTAACGCCGACACATCGGTCGGCACCATCTACTTCGCGTACAACAGGTCCAACACCTAACTAATCAACTGCCTGTGCTGATGATTCAGCAAACACAGGTGACATCAGTCCTTCCCGTGAGCGCCCGTGGGGATCCTGATTGGCGCGAATGGCATTGACCATTTCGAGCGCTGTTTGCGTAACGGGCGGTAGCTCCATGCCTGATTGTCCAAGCGGGGTCACCCTGTCGCCCCATTTCACCAGCAGCGAGCAATAGGTGAGCCCGCCGCCAAAGGCTGGCATGAGCAGTGTGCTGCCGGGCTTCACGCGAGATTCCTCAAGCGCCTCAACGAGCGCAACCGGCACCGTCGCGGCGCTCATGTTGCCGTACTTCTGCACGGTAACAACCACGCGCTCCATAGGTATACCCGCGTACTTGGCCACCGACTCAATAATCCGTAAATTCGCTTGGTGCGGCACGACGAGATCGACGTCGTCGGCCGTCTTGCCACACTGCTCGAGCACACGTCGCGACGCATCGGACATGGCGTGTACGGCGCGTTTGAAAATCGACTGTCCGTCAAAATCCCACAGAGTGTCGCCAAACGTGATGTCGTGCAGCGCGTAAGCGCATCCCATGCCGCGCACGCGCAATGTTTGCCGTCCTTGGGCGTCGCAGCCGAGCACGCTGCCCATGACACCTTCTTCATTGTCCGATGCTTGCAGCACGACGGCCGCTGCACCGTCACCAAAGAGCACCGCCACACCCCGATTACTCCAATCCATGTATCGACTGATCAGCTCGACGCCAATCACCACGGCGTTTTTTACAACACCGGTCCGGATCATCGCAGTGGCAGTGGTCAGACCGTAACAGAAACTGGTGCAGGCGGTATTGAGATCAATGCTGGCCGCTTTGGTGGCACCAAGTGCGACCTGCACCCCGCTGGCCGAGTTGGGAACGAGCTCATCGTTGGAGACGCCCCCGTAGATGATGAGTTCAACATCGGCTGCATCGAGTCCGGCGCAGGCCAGCGCACGCGATGCGGCCACAGTGGAGAGTTCAATGGCGCCAACGTGTGACACACGCCGTTCCTTCATGCCGGTGCGTGATGTGATCCACTCGTCTGATGTATCGAGAAAAGTGGACAGGTCTTCGTTGGAGAGCACAGCCGGCGGCATGCATTTGCCCCAGCCGGTAATCGCGGCGTACGTCATGGATTTTGCGGTCGTGAAAGAGAGACCTGAAAGCTGTTGCGTGTCCGCTGGAAACGCGAGGGGCTGCGAGTGAGGCACCGGTCCTGACAGGTCAGGAGACCGACTCCCGGGTTGGCACCACCACCCAATAGTCAAAGTCCAACACCACGGCCGGGTCATAGGAGCCATCGGCGGCGTGCAACGGAAAGTCGTGCGCTGCGCGGTCCTTCAGTGCCACCGTTCGCAGTCGAAGCACGCCAACATCCGTGCGGTTGGGTAGCGGTTCACTCGCCAACACCTCAGACCAGGCATAAATCGTGTCTCCAGCAAATGCCGGAGCTACATGTCGGCCGGCGTTAATACCCACGACAGCAAACGCGTTGGCCAGACCGTTGAAACTCAACGCACGTGCCAGGCTGATGATATAACCGCCGTACACGATGCGTCGCCCAAACCGACCTTCGCGCTCCACATGCTGATTGAAGTGCACGCGGGCAGTGTTCTGGAAGAGTCGGGCTGCACCCATATGGTCTGACTCTTCGATGGTCATCGCATCGACGTGGTCGATGCGTTCGCCCACGACATAATCCTCCCAGACAAATGGGCTGCCAGCGAGTTGCGTATCGTAGCTTTTAGGCGGTATGACAAACGGCACAATCAAATCAGGCGCTGCCACAGACTCTGGCAGCTCTGGCACTACCGTTTCCGGTGCTGGCGATTCCGAATCGCGTTTGCGCACCATGACCCATCGTGTGTATTCCAGCACCATCTCGTCGCGATGATTGACACCGTATGATCGCACGTACACCACACCGGTTTTGCCATCACGATTGGCTTTCACGCCAATCACTTCACTGAAGGTCCGTACGGTCTCGCCATCATACACTGGTACACCAAACCGCCCGCTCGCGTAGCCCAGATTGGCAATGGCATTGAGCGAGATGTCAGGCACGCTCTTGCCGAACACCATATGGAAGACCAACATGGAGTCAATTGGCGTTTCGAACATGCCAACAGACTTTGCAAATGGTGTTGACGAGTTGACGGCAAACCGCGGACCGAACAACGCCATGTATAGCGACGCATCGCCGAACGTGATTGTGCGCGGCGTAGCATGAACCAACAGTTGGCCCACGGCAAAGTCTTCAAAGAAGTTGCCGAACTGCGTTTTGTTGGACGACATGCTCAGAATCCGTACGCGGCTGACAGTTCGGGATCGTTCTGTGCCACCAGACGCGCCAGATCCACCATGACCTTGGCCTGTTTCCAGGTTGCGTCGTCCTGCATTTTCCCGTCGATCATGGCCACGCCACTGCCGTCAGGCATGGCCTCAAGAATGCGCTTGGCAAACAATACTTCCGCCGCTGCCGGACTGAAAACCCGGCGCGCAATCGCGATCTGATTGGGGGCCAGCGACCACGCGCCGGTACAACCCATGACAAAAGCATTTCGGAACTGTGCTTCGCACCCCTCTTCGTCGCGGATGTCGCCGAACGGACCGTAAAACGCACGAATGCCATGCGAGACGCAGGCGTCCACCATTCGGGCCACCGTGTAGTGCCACAAATCCTGCTGCACAAACGCACGAGGCGCATCGGCCGCGCCCGGATCGGCCAGCACACCATAAAACGGGTGACCGCCGCCTACACGCGTGGTTTTCATGCCACGGGAAGCGGCCAGATCGGCGGGCCCCAGACTCATGCCATGCATGCGAGGACTGGCACCGGCAATCTGCTCCACATTCTTCACACCTTCGGCGGTTTCCAGCAATGCGTGAATGAGAATCGGCTTTGTGATAGAGTATTTCGCTTCGAGCAGCGCGAGATACTGA
>JBBSPO010000269.1:0-5405 GCA_038258695.1 Gemmatimonadales bacterium
GGGCTTCCGCATTGTGCGATCCGCCCGCGTGTTTCGCGTGCTCAGCGTTGCTCGCATCACCGCTATTGTCGTGCTGCTCACCCATGGTCACGTATTCAGCGGAGAGTCAAACGCCACCAACTGACGGAACTCCTGCACGCGACGTTCAATATCGTCGTGGCTGATTTCCAGCAAACGGGTGTTGGAGAACTTCTCCACGGCAAACGACCCCATGGCCGATCCAACCACCACCGCACGACGCATGCCCAGATCGCTGAGGTCGTTGGTGCTGGCCAGATGTCCAATAAATCCACCGGCAAACGAATCACCAGCACCTGTAGGATCGAACACCTGCTCAAGCGGATACGCCGGCGCAAAGAACACGGATTCGCGCGTAAACATGAACGCACCATGTTCGCCCTTTTTGATGATCACATGCTTGGGGCCATGATCAAGAATCCAGCGTGCGGCGTGCACGAGGTTGGCCTTTTCTGTGAGCTGTCGCACCTCACCATCGTTGAGCGTGATGAGATCCACTCTTCCGAGAAGTTCAATGAGCTCTGGACGACGGCTTTCAATCCAGAAGTTCATGGTGTCGCAGGCCACCAACTTGGGCGAGTCAACCTGATCGAGCACCTGCAGCTGCAAGCGCGGATCGATGTTGGCCAGAAACACAAACGGCGCCTTGCGAAACTGTTCAGGAATTTTGGGCGCGAAGTGGGAGAATACACCCAAATGCGTTTCCAGTGTTTCGGCGGAGTTGAGATCATGGCGATACCGTCCGCGCCAGCGAAAACTTGTGCCCTCGGCGCGCTCCAGGCCCGCCAGATCAACGCCGCGCTTTTCGAGCGGCTCGAGTTTTTCTACCGGGTAGTCGCTGCCGACCACACCCACCACCTGCACCGGTGCAAAGTGCGAGGCACTGGATGCGAAGTAGGTGCCGGAACCGCCCAGCACTTCGTCGGCGCGACCGAACGGCGTTTCGACGGAGTCGAGCGCTACGGAGCCCACCACCAGCACAGTGCTCGCGGCGTTGTGCACTGGGTGAACAAGTGGTGCGTCGGCGTGTTGCACGGTGTTGTTGTCGGTGGTAGTCACGGATGATTTCACAGTGAAGTTCATTTATGATTTGGCGCGCATGTTGCCACGCGCAACGACAGACGTTTTCACATGCGCTCCGGGGCAGTCAGCCCAAGCAGGCGCAGTCCGGCGGCCAGGCCCAGTTGTGCGGCGCGCGCCAGCACAAGTCGTGCGTTGGTAATCGCTTCGGGTTCGCCCAGCACGTGATGCTTGTGATACCACAGGTGTGCAAGGCGTGCCGTTTCAAGCAGGTACGCCGCCACGCGATGCGGTTCAGCCGCGTCGGCAGCACCAACCAGCAGTGCGGGATAGTCGAGCAATGCTTTTACCAACTCAACTTCGGCCGGCTCAGACAGCACACTGAGGTCTACGCCGTTGCCGGTGATGGTGGCAGCATCGATCTCACCCACGCGAAAAATGCCGCTCATGCGCGCGTGCGCCATCTGGATGTAGTACACCGGATTGTCTTCGCTCTGCGACTTGGCCAGGTCCACATCAAAAACCAGCTGTGAATCGCCTTTGCGCATGAGGAAAAAATACCGCACGGCGTCACGCCCGACTTCGTCGATCAAGTCGCGCACGGTGACGTATGCACCGGCACGTTTGGAGATTTTCACTTCTTCTCCGGCGCGCATAACAGTGACCATTTGATGCAGCACGTACTCTGGATAGCCTTGCGGAATGCCGATGTCGAGCGCCTGCAAGCCGGCTCGTACACGCGTGGTGGTACTGTGATGATCGGCGCCCTGCACGTTGATGGCGCGCCGGTAACCGCGATCCCACTTGGTGACGTGATACGCGACGTCGGGCACAAAGTACGTGAAATCGCCGCCTTTGGCCGCGCTCTTGCGCATGACGCGGTCTTTGTCGTCGCCAAATGTCGTGGTGCGCAAAAAGAGAGCGCCGTCTTCTTCAAACGTGTGTCCGCTTTTTTCGAGCGCGGCTACGGTGCTGGCCACGCGACCATCGGAATAGAGCGAGCTCTCGAGATAGTACGTGTCGAACTTGACGCCGAACGCCTGCATGTCGAGATCCTGCTCGTGGCGCAGCGCGGCAACGGCAAAGGTGCGCAGTGCGTCGAGGTCGTTACCGGCCTTGTCCTGCGGATGTTGGGCGACGTAATCCTGCGCAATCTCGCGAATGTATTCGCCATGGTAGCCACCGTCAGGAATCACCAGCGGCTGTCCGCCGAGTTCGCGCACCCGGGCCTGCACACTGAGTGCGAGGTTGGCAATCTGCACACCGCTGTCGTTGTAATAGAACTCGCGGTCTACCTTCCATCCGGTGGCTTCGAGCAGGGCGGCAATGGCATCGCCGAGCGCGGCCTGCCGTCCGTGTCCCACATGCAGGGGACCGGTTGGATTGGCTGAGACAAACTCCACGCACGCGCGCGCACCCTGCCCTACATCGCTGCGGCCCCACGTATCGGGCGACTGCAGAATGGCGAGCAAACCGCGGGCCTGAAAACCAGGATCGAGCCGGAAGTTGATAAAGCCAGGTCCGGCAATCTCGGCGGCCGTTGCACCAACCGACGGCAGGTCCATGGCCGCAATGAGCGCTTCGGCAATGTCACGCGGTTTTTTGCCGAGCGCTTTGGTGAGCGTCATGGCAACATTGCTGGCCCAGTCACCAAACGCCGGGTCGCGCGGACGTTCGAGATGTGGGACAACATCATCGGGCGCACCAAGTGTGCGCGCTGCGCGGGCGATTTCGCTGCGCAGGGCCTCAGCGTGATTCAATGGAGTGGTGTTATGTGTACAGGTTCAGTCAGCCTTGGGCGGCTTGGGCGCCGCGGCGGGCGCATTTGCCTTGGGCGCGGGCTTGGCGTCGGGCTTGCTGTCGGATTTTGACGTTGACGACGAGTCGGAACCGCCGGACTTGGCTTCAGTCTTGGTGTCCGACTTGGAGTCAGCTTTGGCATCGGCCTTGGCGCTGTCGCTCTTGGCCTTGGCCGTGGCGTCGCGCGCGTCTTTTTTGCCGTCTTTGCCGTAGTCGGTGATGTAGAAGCCCGAGCCTTTGAACACGAGGCCGGCACCGCCGGTGATCATGCGCACGGCGTCCCCGTCCCCGTTGGGCGACGGAATGGTTTGCGGGACTTCTGAGATTTTGAAGAACTTTTCAATAATGGTGCCGTCTGGGCACCGGAACTCGTAAGTCGGCATCGTTTCACTACTTAGGATGAGTCAAACTACAACCCTGAAACGTACTACAGACGGGGCGTTGGTTCAACTGGGGAGGGGTGGCGCTGGCTCTGACGTATTTCCGCTGGAGAGGAGTGTCAGCTCACCGTCCGAGATCTTCGCAACCCGTTCAGCGTCCTCCCAGCGGGCGTACAGCGCGCCGAGTTCGCCGGCCATGGCGCGGCGTTCATCTTCTTCGTGCAGCACCATTTCGAGGGCAATCAAGTAGCGTTCGAACATCGCAGTGAGCAAACCGTCCGGCGGCTCCCTGCGTTCTTGCGGACGATGCTCTGAGAGCATGCGCACCAGTGATATCAGCTGGTGTTCGGGTGGTGCAGCGGAACCCGCCGCACGCTGCGTTGACGTGTCCGTGGCCGCATCAATCACCTGCAGCGCTTCACGGACATCGCTTCGTGAAGCCCCGTAGAAATTCTGGCCTACAATGATTTGTCGCAACGCACCCTGAGCGGCATCACCAATCAGTTCCGTTTTCTGCTCATCAACGAGCGCCTTTTGCAGCCGGTGCCTTTTCCCTCCGTAGGTGAACCCCACCCGCAGTTGCCCGTCTTCATCGATGTTGCACTTCGTGCTGTAGATCTGCATGCGCGTAAGCTCGGCGAGTTGTCCGGCGCCCAGTGGCAGGCGCAGTTGCCGTTTCCAGAACAGCTCACGGGTGTCCCAGTACTTCTGGGCAGCGGAGCTGGAGAGACCAAGAAGCTGGCCGCCAAACAACCAAGGGAGCGCGCCAGCGGTCGCGGAGAAGAGCAGAATCTGCGCGCCGAGTGCTGCTGTGTTAAACCCGAGAACGCCGGACCCGTACATCTTCCATCGCCGCTTCCGCAGCACCCGTTCATAGCGCCACGCCGCAAACTCCGGGCGCAGCGGTTGGCCAATGCGAATGAGATCCGTGCCGTCGCGTAAACGGGCCAGTGCGACGTTGTCGGTGGACACACGCTTGCGCGTATCGCGGTACGCACGCTCACACTCTTCGAGTGCTTCCCAGCGCTCTTCGAGCGGCGTGAGATTCCATCGTTCGCATGTGGCGCACACCGCCCAGAGGCGGCCGCGATCAGAATCGAACGCCAGCCGCTTGCCCACCGGGAAGTGCTCAATGCTTTGGTTTGCGCCGAGCGATCCGTGGCAGAAGAGGCAGGTGGAGAACATGACATGAAAGTTTATGCGCCAGCTTGCGCTGCAGGAAGAGACTGGCCTTCACCGATACTCTGTCACCCATTCTCTACGCAGACTCGGCTCTGCCCGCAATCAATGTCAGTTCACTGTCCGAGATCTTCGCAATGCGTTCGGCGTCCTCCCAGCGGGCGTACAATGCGCCGAGCTCGCCGGCCATTGCGCGGCGTTCGTCGTCTTCGTGCAGCGCCATTTCCAGCGCGAGACGGTAACGCGCGTCCATCTTGCCCAGCGCCGTTTCGAGCACGGGTTGCCGCCGTATTTGCTTGTCGTCGTAGAACATGTTCATGTACGCACGCAGCGGATGTTGCGGCTCCGCCTGAATCGCGCGTGAGGCGCGCGTGGTCTGCTCAATCGCGTTTTCAACAACCGTGACGGCAGCGCGTACTTCGTCTTTGGATCCTCCCTCATGATTGACCCCAACAATCACACGCCGCATCGCTGCATGCGCCACATCACCAGTCAGTTCGGCGCTCTGCTCATCCACGAGCATGTGCCGGAGTCCTTGTCGGCGTCCGCCATAGTTAAGGGCCAGCTGAAGCTGATTGTCCTCGTTCAGATTCCATCTGGCGGCGTGTAACTGTGGCTTTGTGAGAGCGGCGAGCTGACCATCATTCGTTGTAACGTGCATGTGTCGGCGCCAGTATTGCTCGTATCGAAACCAGTAGTTGAATCCCAGCTGCCCGCCCAACCCCAACACGAGCGCACCAACCGTCAACGGCAGCGTCAATGGAAGTGACGCACCGAGCACCATCGGTGCACTGTACGCAATCGCAGCGCCTCCGCCCAACAGTATCGAGCGATTCGTGTTCCAACGTCGCTTCGCTATCACACGTTCATACCGCCACGCCGCAAACTCCGGGCGCAGCGGTTGGCCAATGCGAATGAGATCCGTGCCGTCGCGTAAGCGGGCGAGTGCGATGTTGTCAGTACTCACCCGTTTGCGTGAGTCACGGTACGCACGCTCACATTCTTCTA
>JBBSPO010000270.1:0-5396 GCA_038258695.1 Gemmatimonadales bacterium
GACGGGCTGCGGTTTGTGCAGTTCTATTTTGGACTGCCATTGGCCATGGTGATTCTCGGTGTCACGCTCGTGCCCTTCCTGCACGGCGCCAAAGTCTACACCGCCTACGAATACCTCGAGCGACGCTTTGATGCACGAACGCGCTCGCTCACCAGCTTTTTGTTTTTGATGTCGCGCGGCATGTCAGCCGGTACCATCATTGCTGCGCCGGCCGTGGTGTTTGCCGCTGTGTTTGGATGGAATCTCACCTGGTCGGTAGCGCTTATTGGTGTGCCCACGGTGCTCTACACCGTGTTGGGTGGTGTGCAGGCCGTCACGTGGGCCGACGTCAAACAAATGGTCGTGATCGTCGCCGCACTCGCGGCCATTGTCATTGTGCTGCTGCTGCGCATGCCCGTGCCGCTTGACGACGCACTGCGCGTGGCCGGTGCCACGGGTCGGTTGCAGGTGTTCGATTTTTCGTTCGACCTCACCAAGACCTACACGTTCTGGAGCGGTGTGTTGGGCGGCACGTTTCTCATGCTGTCCTACTTTGGGACAGACCAGAGCCAGGTGCAGCGCTATCTCACAGCACGTTCCGTAGACGAAGCGCGCAGCTCGCTGCTCATGAGCGCCTACTGGAAGATTCCGCTGCAAGCGCTCGTGTTGCTGGTGGGTGTGCTAGTGTTCCTGTTCTATCTGTTTCAGGCTCCGCCGCTGCTCTACAACCCGGCGCATGAACAGCAGGTGCGGGAAGCGCAGCCGGTAGAGTTTGCCGCCATGGAACAACGCTACCGCGCCGCCGGCGTGGAGCGCGAACAATCGGCGCGCGATGTGGTCACTGCACGTGCGGCCAGCGACCCCGCCGCCGAATCACGCGCCCTCGACTCATTCCGTGCGGCCGAAGCCGTGGTGACTGATGTGCGAACCGAGGCGTTGGCCACGGCAGAAACGGTCACCGGTCAGGCGTCGCGCGATGTGAACTACATCATTCCGCGTTTTGTGCTGGATCATTTGCCCATCGGTCTGGCTGGCATCTTTCTCGCGGCGGTTTTGGCGGCCGCCATGTCAAGCATTGCCGCAGAACTCAACTCGCTGTCAACAGCCACCGTTGTTGATTTCTATCAGCGATGGTTTGTGCCCGTTGGGACCGACGCGCATTACCTCAAGGTGTCCAAGATCGCCACTGCGATATGGGGACTCTTTGCTTGTTTTGTGGCCACCTACGCAGCCACGCTCGGTTCGCTCATTGAAGTGGTCAACCGCTTTGGGTCGTTCTTTTACGGATCGATTCTCGGTGTGTTCCTGCTCGCCATGATCCCACGCGCTCGCGCGTTGGGTGCGTTTATCGGACTCATCTCGGGCATGCTGGCAGTGGGCGCTGTGTCGTTTGGCCTGCCGAGTATCTCGTTCCTGTGGCACAATGTGATTGGTGCAGTCACGGTGGTCGTGGTGGGGCTTGCACTCAGCAGTGGACCAGCGCCGGCCCAGTCGGCGCGCGCGTAGTGCGCCGTAACCGTGCATCCCGTCCTCCGCCCGTTCTGGTCAGCAACCGTCGCCCTGGCGCGACTCGGTGCACGGCTCGCTCCTGCACATCACAGTAAAGCACTGCGCTCATTCGCCGCTCGGCGCAACGTGCTGCAGAGCATTGGCGCGAGCGCTGCGAAGCGCGACACAACGAAGCCGCTGGTGTGGCTGCACGCGCCGTCCGTGGGTGAAGGATTGCAAGCGCGGCCGGTACTCGAAGCATTGCGCCGCGCACACCCCGAGTGGCAACTGGCGTACACCTATTTCTCGCCGAGTGCAGAGAGCTTTGCGCGCAAACTGGACGTTGATTTCTGCGACGTGCTGCCCTTTGATGGTGCGCGTGAAGCGGAGGCGTTGCTCAGCACCTGGCAGCCTGACGTGTTGGCGTTTGTAAAGCTCGACGTCTGGCCCGTGCTGGCTGAGACCGCACACGCACATGGTGTCGAAACGGCGCTGGTCAGCGCCACGCTCGCGTCGAACTCAGGCAGACAGGGCACCGTCGCGCGCGCGTTGCTGCGCGACGCATACGCATCGCTCAGCGCCGTGGGCGCAATCGCTGACGATGATGCAGCACGACTGATCTCGCTCGGTGCGCAAGCCAATCGTATTCAGGTCACTGGCGATACACGCATGGATCAGGTGTGGGCGCGCGCCCGAAGCGTAGACGCCGGGCATCCGGTGCGGCGTTTGATGACAAGCCCGGCCACAACGGCAGAGCGACAACTGCAACACGAAACGCTAGATCGGGATCCGGAACACGAACAGTCAGCGAGGCAAGTACAACACGAATCGGTATCTGGCCACGTGCACCCGAGCGCTGGCACACAGCACGCGCCGGTACTCGTCTGCGGCTCCACCTGGCCAGCCGACGAGGCCGTGCTGCTGCCCGCACTGCAGTCGTGGCTTGCCGCGCACCCGACAGCACGTGTCATCATCGCTCCACACGAACCCAACGAGTCGCACCTGTCGCCGATCGCTGACTGGGCCGCGCGCGCGAAGCTCTCGCTTGCGCGACTTTCAACGCTGGAGCAATCGCGCACTGCGGCATCGCAGGGTAGCGATTGGCGCGTGCTGTTGGTAGACCGGGTTGGTGTGCTCGGCGATCTCTACGCTCTCGGCACCATGGCCTTTGTGGGCGGCGGTTTTCACAACGCCGGCCTCCACTCCGTGCTTGAGCCCGCGGCCTTTGGCATGCCTGTGATGTTCGGGCCCCGGCACGCGAATGCACGCGAGGCTGGTGAGCTGGAGCAGCGAGGTGCCGCGGTCAGTGTGACCTCAACCGAACAGATCGCCGCGCAGCTTGCCCAGTGGTCTCAAAACGACGCCCTGCGCGTCCAGCAGGGCCTGCAGGCCCAAAAGCTGGTGCAGGACGGGCTTGGCAGCACCGAGCGGGTAGTCGCGGTGCTGGAGTCTCTGGTGGAGCGCAGGCGCCAAGGCAGTCGGTAGACCGTCCGTGGCACCACGGAACGCGACACCCCAACCAGTAGCGACCTACCTCCGCAACCCCTCAGGCGTCCACACCAATCCCACCGCCACTGCCTCGTCGCTGCCGTACTGCTCGGCTCCACTGAACAGCACCGCCGCACGGATGGCTAATCGACGGTTGATCTCGAAGTTGCCGCCCACATCAAAGTTGAGCGACACATCCGACTGACTGCGACCTCTCGGCGAACAGCTCGAACAGATGTCGATGGAGATACGCGGATGCACAAACGGCGTGACGGCCATGCCCTGATCAAGCTCAAAGCGGTGACCCACAGACGCGCCCAACGGCAAGCGCACACTGGTGCGACTGTTCCGGATGGACAGCCCAAGGCCAGCGGTGAGCAACACATCAATTGGCTGATCGTCCGTCGCCCGCGCCAGCTCATACCCAAGGTTGCCTGCGACAAACAACGCCGTGCGCGCGCCCAGCACACTTGAGTCGTACAAGCCGGCGTCCAGCCCAAGGTGCAGTTCGTCGGAAATGCCCTCACGCCACTGAAACATGGCCATGGAGCCTCTGCTGCCAACCAGCGTAGCGCTGTAGTCGCGGTACGACACGGTGGGGATTTGCATGGCCGGATAGTTGAGCGCCTGCGCCTGTACGATCGACGGCAACATCAGCAACGTTGCAGCACACGCAGTCGCTGCGGTCAACAAACGCACCCGGGATTTCGCGACCCCTTTAACAACAGACGAACAAAATTCAGACATATCAGGCAACATATAAAACTCCAGGGAGTGACGGACGGGGAAACCTGCTGTTACTACGTGACACACGTTGGACGGTTCCATTCATGAAAACGGTTGCGTCCGATTCGCCCTTCGTTCGCGAGTCGGCGGCGCCTGGCCGCAGGGCATGGTCGTGACGCACTCCAGTGACGCACCACACCAAAACAAAAACGGAGACCAACGCTGACGTCGGTCTCCGTTCAGTGACAGCGCCCAGCGCCGCGACTTACGCCAGCGCGCTGGCTTCTTCGGTTACCACACGCACGGTGTCATCAACCACCTGCAAAAATCCGCCGGCCACACGGAACTGCTTCACGCCACCCGTGGACTCAATGCGCAGCGTACCATTGCCGAGCAACGTCATGAGCGGCGCATGCATGGGCAGAATACCCATTTCGCCGTCGAATGCGGGCGCCGTAACTGCCGACGCCGCGCCTTCGAACAACACCTGCTCCGGCGAAATCACGGAGACCTGCAACGTTCCGGCCACGTGCGCCTCAGCCCTGGAGCTTCTTGGCGTTGGCTACGACGTCGTCTACGCCACCGGCCATGAAGAATGCCTGCTCCGGCAACTTGTCGAACTCGCCTTCACAAATGCGCTCAAACGACGAGATCGTCTCTTCAAGCTTCACGTACTTGCCGGGAATACCCGTGAACTGTTCGGCCACGTGGAACGGCTGCGACATGAAGCGCTGCAAGCGGCGCGCACGACCCACGATACGCTTGTCGTCTTCTGACAACTCGTCCATACCAAGGATGGCAATGATATCCTGCAGTTCCTTGTAACGCTGCAAAATGCGCTGCGTCTGCGACGCCACATTGTAATGGCGTTCGCCGAGGTACTGCGCATCGAGAATACGCGACGTGGAGTCGAGCGGATCAACGGCCGGATAGATACCAAGCTCGGTGATCTTGCGGTTGAGCGTGATCGTGGCGTCAAGGTGAGCAAACGCGGCCGCAGGCGCCGGGTCGGTCAAGTCGTCGGCCGGTACGTAAATGGCCTGCACTGACGTGATCGAGCCGTCCTTGGTGGACGTAATGCGCTCCTGCAACTCACCCATTTCCGTGGCCAGCGTGGGCTGGTAACCCACGGCGCTGGGCATACGTCCCAGCAGGGCGGACACTTCGGAACCGGCCTGCGTAAAGCGGAAAATGTTGTCAATAAACACGAGCACGTCTGAACGCTCGACATCGCGGAAATACTCAGCCACAGTCAGACCAGCCAAGCCAACGCGCAAACGCGCTCCTGGCGGCTCGTTCATCTGGCCGTAAATGAGCGCCACTTTGTCAAGAATGCCCGCTTCCTGGAACTCGAGATACAAGTCGTTGCCTTCGCGCGTGCGTTCGCCCACGCCGCAGAACACCGACTTACCACCGTGACCCTTGGCCACGTTGTTGATGAGTTCCTGAATAATGACCGTCTTGCCTACACCGGCACCACCGAAGAGACCGATCTTACCACCCTTCACGAACGGGGCGACCAGGTCAACAACCTTGATGCCCGTCTCAAGTACTTCCGTCTTGGGCTCCAGCGCCACGAAGTCTGGGCGCTTGCGGTGAATCGGCCAACGCAGTGCGTCGGCTGGGATGTCAGCACCATCGTCGATCGGATCGCCCAGCACATTGAGAATGCGGCCAAGTGCCGGCTCGCCCACAGGTACTGTGATCGCAGCGCC
>JBBSPO010000271.1:0-5389 GCA_038258695.1 Gemmatimonadales bacterium
AAATGCGTACGCTCATCGCTTAGGCTCACATGGAGGAATGTCGTATGCGTAGTCTCCAAAGGTGTGGTTTACAGCTAGCGATCCTCATTTCGCTGTCACTGTCCAGCGCGGACACCACCACAAGAGAGTTGTCTTTTGTCAAAGCGGAAGCTGCAAGAGAACAGTCATGGATCGTCAGTTCAACGCCCGTTGTGTCCATTCCGAACGAGTTGTCAAATGGAGAGTTTCTTCTTCGAGTGCGTAAATCCCTGCGGCGAAGAGACGGAAGCATCGTGATTGCCAGCGCTGGAACACATCGTATCTACTTTTTCTCCAGCGCTGGCACGCTCGTTCGAGCTATCGGGACTAAGGGCGAGGGTCCCGGTGAGTTTGGGAACTTGACGACGATAGCCGCGGCCGAGGATGGAGTGCTTACCGCCTATGATGGGCAGCGCCGTGCGATTAGTCGATTCTCCGCTACAGGCGACTTTCTTGGAACGTCTACGCTCTCAAGTTCCGGCATAAAACTGCCAACGATAAAGTCGCCCTATATTGCGTACACAGGCCCCGGAGTATTTCTAGTCTCAACCAGCGAGAGGCCCACCTTGACGCGCGGCGCAGTCTTTCGTCAGATGAGCACATTCTATCGGGTGAGCGAGAACGAACCATCACTGCTAGCTCGACTTCCGACCACAGAACAGTATTCAGCAAGAAATGGAAGCACGCTGCTCGTGCCATTTGGCAAACAGTTGCTATTTGCCCAATCCGCTACACGAACATACTTGGGGGATTCTGGTTCCGATTCGATCATTGTGTGGAACGCAAAAGGTCAACTAAATGGAGTCATCCATCTTGGCATGCCGAAACACATTTTTTCTCGTGCTGAACGTAAGCGCATCACTGATAGCCTAGTCGCAGCCAGAAATAGTAGTCGGGATGTTCAAGAACTGGCCGCAATAAACGAAGTCCCGCTTCCAGCGGCAGTGCCAGTGTTCAGATCATTGCTAGTCGATGAGACAGGCTTGCTCTGGGTACAAGCGTACGACTGGCCGAAAGCGCGCAATCAGTGGACGATTGTTGACGATGGCGGGATCGTACGTGGCCGTGTCACATTACCGGCAAAGTTCGTGCCCATGGATGTAGGAGCCAACTATGTTCTTGGCGTTGCCGTTGACGCCGATGGCTTCGAGCGGGTGGAGCTTTATGCGCTCAAACGGTGAACGGTAAAGTACTGGTGATCCCACGCAAACCTTTAACGGAAGTTGTGAGGTTGAGCGATGAAACCCACGTCTGGCGAACCGGCGAAGTTCACGTCTCCCCCGGAGAGATGTCTCCATCCTTCGAAGAGGGGCGTAGAAGCGATAGATTTCAGAGAACACGTGTTAGCGAAATACGCGCTTGCCCACGGCGCTGCTCGGCGGATTGTGGGCGATTACGAGTCGGCGTCCGATATCGTTCAGAGAGTAGTCGAGCGAGTCCTTCGCCGTCGCAATAAGTCAAAAACGAACGTGATCCATCCAGCGTACCTGATTTGTGCTTGCCAAAATGAGGCGAGAAGCGTGCTTAGATCGCGAAAGAGAGAGCTTAACTTTCTGGTCCGTTTGAGCGGAGACCCGTTCTGTGTTGCTGCGCGTTCTGAAAATAGCGAAGACGAATGGGAGGTTGAACGTCATTGGTTGCGAGCGCTGATCCGACGTCTACCGACTCGATGTCGCCAAGTCCTGGTTTTGTCGGTATATCAGGAGTTAACCAACGCCGAGGTTGCTGGGCGCCTCGGGATAGCAGTTCGTGCAGTCGAAAAGCAGCTGCAGCGGGGGCGACAGCATCTTCATCGAATGTCATGTCAAACGAAATTCTGAAGAAAGTGGAATCAGCTTGCACCGAGAAAGTCGACGCGTACGTGAAAGAATCCATGCGGCCAGCAGTTGTGGCGGCGGCGACAGAAAGTACGCGAGTTTTGGGAGAGCTCATCTCGAGAGCCGAGGAGGTTCGAGCAGCCATCGCCCAACGCCGCGAGTGTGGTAATCCCCCCGATCCTAAGGTGCGCCAAGCGTAGAGTAAAGCAGCGAGGCCACCCAATCGTCGCACAAGCACGCTACCCCACGTACACCACATCGCCCTCAGGGTCGAGCCCCAACTCCTGCTGCAAACCGCACACGCCACACGTGAGCGTGGCGGTCCATACCACGCCGAGCGCATCGGGCACTGATGTTGCACTCGGCTTGATGGCAACTTTACGATACGAATATTCCTTGCAGCCCTGACACGCATGCGCACGTGCAATCAGCTCTGCTCGCGCCATCGAAATCGTCATCAGCCGTCGCGCGTCTCGTCGTCGCTGCGCAAGCGCTCCGGCCCCGCGCCCAGCACGCCACGCAACGGGTCAGGCAAACCCAACGATGCCGATGGCGCAGGACGCGTCGCACGCTTGAGCGGCGCGCTGCCGGGTGATGTGTCGTCGGCTTCACGCGCACGCAGCAACTCGCGCAAGCCGCCAAGCGCACCCATCACGCCGCTGGCTTCTACAGGCAAAAAGACGGTCGAGCCCTTGCCCGATGCCAGCTGCGGCAGCGCCTCGAGATACTTGAGCCCGAGCAGATACGTTGAGGCCTGTCCCGCCGGCAACGCGGCCGTGATGCGCTCAATCGCCGTGGCTTCGGCGTTGGTAACAGCAGCGCGACGCTCACGTTCGGCACGCATTTGCAGCTCCATGCTTTGCTGAATGTCGTGCGGCGGTACAATGCTCTGCAGTTCAACGCGCGTGACATCAACGCCCCAACCGATTGAGGCTTCTTCAATCACTTCACGCATACGACCGTTGATCACATCGCGGCTGGACAGCGTTGAGTCGAGCTCCATCTCACCCACGATGTTGCGAAGCGTGGTACGCGTAAGCGTTTCGAGTGCGTAAGGCAGGTTGGCCACGGAGTACGTGGCCTTTTGCGGGTCAGCCACGCGGTAGTACAGCACCGCGTTAATGTCGATGGTGACGTTGTCTTTCGTGATCACCGGCTGACTGGGAAAGTTCAGCACCTGTTCGCGCAAATCAATGCGCGCCGTGACCGACTGCACCACGCGTTTTGTGCCGCCGGGATCGGTGTCAAAAAAGCGCGCCTCTAATAGACCGTGGGTACTCCACCAACGGAATCAGCGGTTTGCGTTACTTCGCTACCCAGTCCGCTACAAACACGTTCGTTTCGCCTTCGCTCTTCGCGTTGCGATTGGACGCCCACATCAACTTGCTGCCATCGGGGCTGAACATCGGGAAGCCGTCAAACTCGGGGTGCGTGGTGATCTGCGTGAGGTTTGCACCGTCTGCGTCCACCACATACAAGTTGAAATCGCGGCTGCGCGGATTGGTGTGGTTGGACGAGAAGATGATGCGCTGCCCATCGGGCGTCCACGTGGGGCCAAAGTTGGCGCCGCCGAGTGTGGTGATCTGCGTCTGGTTGCCGCCGTCGGCGTCCATGACAAACAGCTCCACCTTGCTGGGCCGGATGATGTTCTGCGCCAGCAGCCTGTTGTACTCGGCCAGCTCGTCGGCATCCTTGGGGTGATGCGCGCGGTACACGATCTTGGTGCCGTCGGGCGACCACCACGGGCCGCCATCATAGCCGGGCGTGTTGGTGAGCTGCTTCACGTTGGTGCCGTCAACATTCATGGTGTAGATGTCGAGGTCACCGTCTTTGGTAGACGTAAAGACAATGGACTTGCCGTCGGGCGAGAGAATGCCCTCAGCCGTGTACACACCGTAATCGGTGAGACGCTGGAGGTCGGTGCCGTCGGGGTTTGACGTGTAGATGTCAAACTTGTCGAGCGGCCACACGTAGCCTTGGCTCGGATCGGGACGCGGCGGGCACGCACTGTCCGCGTGATGCGTGGCGGCAAAGAAGACGCGGCTGTCGTTGTTGTAGAAGTAGCCGCAGGTGGTTTTACCGCCCACCGAGATCTGCTTGATGTCGCTGCCGTCGGCGCGCATCACGTACTGCTGATCGCAGGTACGGCCGTCACGCGTGCTCTGGAACGTGATGTACTCACCGTTGGCGCTCCAGTACGCTTCGGCGTTTTCACCGCCAAAGGTCAGCTGACGGACCGTGCCAAGAAACGGGCGTTCCGCTTCCTCAGGCTCGATGGTGACCAGCGGAACGGCGGCCTGTGAGGCGTCTGCGACGAGGTCAGCGTTCGTGGAATCGTCAGCAGCGGTACCACACGCCGAGAGGGCCAGCACGCTGGCGGCCAGAGCGACCAGGCGGACGCCGGTGCGAATCGGATTGAATGGATAATCAGTCATGCGGGAGCGTACCGCGATCGCCCATCTACAGCAATCCGTATAGTTCCGTAGAGACGCCTATGCGGAAGTGGTGACCGCGGCCTCGCTAATGCGGACGTGGTGACCGCGGCCTCGCCGGAGCAGACTGGTTGTGCGTGCCTGCCCCGATTTTCACCGCTCGGGGGAGGCTAGTTGCTCCCACCCCGATTGGCCGCGCTGCTCCGGGGACGTGCAATATCCGCCTTGGCGGCTACGAAGAGCTCGTTCTGCGTATTGCCCTTGCGCAGCAGCTCCATGGCCTTGCGGAGCTGATTGTCGTCCTTGATGCGCCGACGGGTGGCCAGCGTATCGCCGTAGGCCGTGCGTGCAATGCGCTCCTCGAGGTAGCGATCGGCCCAGCGACGGCCGCCTTCCCAGACTTCGCGATCGATTTCAACGCCAGCCGTGTCCAGACGGGTGTACAGATCCTCCACCCACTCGGGCTTCAGCTCAAAGTCGGGCTGCACTTTGCCCTTGAGCTCGAGGGCCATTTCGCCCAGCACGCTGAAGAATGCGCCCGTATTGGGCAGCAGTACCTTGGCCAGATTCTGCTCAAGTGTTGAGATGGTGTCGGCGTCCAGGCGCACGTCTGGCGTGATACCACCACCGCCGTACACTGTGCGTCCGCCCACCGACTTGTATTCGGGGCGATCGGATATTGAAGTGTCGGCCGGTGCGGTGTCCGAGATGGGGTCAAGCAGCAGCGCGTCACCCGTCTTACGCTCCCGCTGGATGGAGCGGCCCACCGGCGTATACCACTTGCCCGTGGTGATCTTGAGCGCGTAGCCGCCGTCGAGCGGATACACCGACTGCACCAGTCCTTTTCCAAACGACTGCGTGCCAATGATGAGCGCGCGGTCGTAATCCTGAAGCGCCCCAGCGACGATTTCGGACGCTGAGGCGGAGCCACCGTTGGTGAGCACCACCAGCGGAATGTCCGCCGCGATGGGCTGTGACTCGGAGACAAACGTCTGCATGTCGCCACGTCCGCGCACGCTGGCTACTTCCTTGCCCTGCGGCAGGAAGAGGTTGGTGGTGGAGATGGCCTGATCAAGAATGCCGCCCGGATTGCCGCGCACGTCGAGAATGATGCCCTTGGCG
>JBBSPO010000272.1:0-5384 GCA_038258695.1 Gemmatimonadales bacterium
GAGCATAAGCTTCCGGATATTCTGGCGCGTGACACCCGTGATCTCCGCGACGTCCGTGATGCCCACGAGGTCGGGCGACGCTTCAATCAAGGTGGCTGCAGACAGCGCACGCTTCACATCGTCAAGCGCGCTCATCATGGCGATCTTCGCACTTTGTGCGTCGCGGATGAACTCCAACGCGATACGGCCCGGTTGACCCAGTCCAACAAGCGCATCATCGCACCCGCCCTCGGCGAGCCGCTCAACCAACTCCGGAAAATCAGCGTCAGCAGGGCCGAGCTGATACTTGAGTGTAAAAGTGTATTCCATGACGGTCTTGCTCCACGTGATCAATCCTGCGGCTTGTCGAACGCGGTGCAGTTATCGACAACACGTCGTAACTGTTGCGCATGATTGCCCGAGTTTTTGGGCGTACTCCAAATGCTGGTGATGCAGAACTCACCGCAGCGACACTGCTCGTCGTTTCTGGGACAGTACATCCGTCCCCAAGCGTGAGACCCGCCTCGCGTAACCGTCCATCCTCGCGCCTCCGCATGCCGGAGCGCTTCTTCGATCTCTTTTTTCGGGTGCGGCTTGCGGCCCATTCATCATCCTCTGTCAAAATGAACCTGGAACTATCGGTTGTCAAGTGACAGCCGTGGCAATCGCACGGATTGGCTAGCTGATGAAATCCGGTCGCCCACAAACAGTGAAACAACGCCAGCGCACAGCGTCGTAGTACCGTCATGTACACCACCTGCCTCTTCTGTCATTCGGCGCTCGGTGCCAATCAAGTCATCGAGCATTTCCCCGTTGGCCGTCGGCTCGCGTTCGACGCCGAACGCGGTCGGTTGTGGGTGGTGTGCCCAAATTGCGAACGGTGGAATCTGTCGCCCTTCGAAACGCGCTGGGAAGCCATCGAAGAAGCGGAGCGACAGTACCGCAATACGCGCCGCCGCGTGGCCACAGACAACATTGCGCTCGCCCGGCTCAGTGAAGGACTCGAGCTGGTGCGCATTGGTCGGCCGCTTCGTCCGGAGTTTGCCGCCTGGCGTTACGGTGATCAGTTTGGTCGGCGGCGGCGCAAGATGTGGGGCTATGGCGCGGCTGGTATTGCAGCGGTTGGCGGCATCATGATTGCCGGACCGGCAGTTGGTGTTTCTGTTGGTGCATTTTCACAGGCGCTCAACTGGGTCAACATCGCCTACCATTGGGGCTTGCCGACAGCGCGCGTGCGCGGCGCCAACGGATCGGACCTGCGTCTCAGTCGCTCTGATCTGTTCAAAGCGTCACTCGACATCGGTAGTGGACACGAGACGTCGCTTCACCTTGAACATCGCGGTTACAAACAAGCGCCTCGTTTGCTCAATCGAATCGGTATCGCTCAGATGCCGTCGGGTCGCAAGGCAAAAGAAACGCTCACCGGTGATGACGCCATGCGCGCACTGGGCGACCTGCTACCCGCACTCAATCGCGCCGGTGGCAATCAACGTACCGTCGAAGACGCCGTGCGCGTTGTCGAAGACTCGCGGTCAATCACCGACGTGCTGCGCGCTGCTGACTCGGCCAAGCGGCGTTCTTCGATGGACGTGATGATGTGGACCGGCGCAGGCGCCAAAAAAGACGCGCTTATTTCATACCGCACGCCCATGCGCCTGGCAGTCGAAATGGCGCTGCACGAAGAAGACGAGCGCCGCGCCATGTCCGGCGAACTCGGCGCGCTCTACGCCCGCTGGGAAGAGGCCGAACGCATTGCCCACATTGCAGACGGTGAGCTGACACCGGAGGCGCTGCCCAATCCCGGTTAGCTTTGACACATGCTTCTTTCTCTGCTCAGCGTCTCTTTTCAGCTCGCCACCACTGCTGTTCAACCCACACCCTTTGCCGGGCCGGTGTACCACGCGCTCCATGGTGACGCCGTAGTTGCGATGGCGGCCCCGGTTGACGCCACGATCACTGTTGACGGCCAGCTCGACGAACCCGCATGGCGCACCGCCGCTCGGCTTACCGGCTTTTCCATGTACCGGCCCGTAGACCAGCGGCCGGCGCCAGACAGTACGGAAGTGCTGGTGTGGTATTCGCCCACGGCCATGTTCTTTGGCGTGCGTGCATTTGAAACGCACGGACCCGTTCGTGCAACGCTCGCGGACCGTGACCGTGTGCAAAACGATGATCATGTAGAGATCCATCTCGACACCTTTGACGAACGCCGACGTGCGTTTGTCTTTATCGTGAACGCACTTGGTATTCAGGCCGACGGTACCAAAGTCGAAGGTGGCGGATTTATTCCCGGTGCCAATGTCGCGCCCGGCCAAACTGATCTGAGCCCCGACTTCCAGTGGCAGTCGCGCGGCGTGGTAACCGACGACGGCTACACGGTGGAAATCCGCATTCCGTTCAGCAGTCTGCGCTTTCCCGCCGGTGGACCGCAACGTTGGGGCTTTCAGGTCATCCGCAATGTGCAGCACAGCGGATATCAGCAAACGTGGACGCCGGCGCGACAGGGCAACGCATCATTCATTGCGCAAGCTGGTGCGCTTGCCGGACTGCGAGACATGCAACATGGCCTCGATGTCACGCTCAACCCCGAACTCACCAGCACGCTTGCGGGTGCACCCGAAAGCAGTGCTCCCTCGGCCGATTGGCGCTACACCAACACACCGCAGTTTGGTGGCAACATTCGCGCGGCGCTGGGCAGCAACTTTGTACTCAATGCTACAGTGCGGCCTGATTTCTCACAGGTGGAGGCCGATGCACTGCAGGTCGCGGCTGATCCACGCTTCGCACTATTCTATCCTGAGCGCCGACCGTTCTTTGTTGAAGGCAGCGACCAGTTCAACGTACCCAACACACTGGTCTATACGCGCCGTATCGTGCAGCCCGATGCTGCGCTCAAACTCACCGGACGTGTGGGACGTGGCAACATCTCCTTGCTCTCCGCGCTTGAAGCGCCTGTGGCCAGTGCGAACAACAGCCGACCGTTGGCCAACATCATTCGTCTCACCCGCGACTTCGATGAACAGTCGCAGGCGGGACTGTTGTACAGTGAGCGTGTGGGCGGAGGTCGCGCCAACCGTGTGATTGGCGCCGATGTCCGTCATGTGTTTGGTGGACTGTATTTTCTGCAGCTGCAGTTGGCCAATGCATTCACGCGCGCTGGTGGTGTGTCGGACAACGGCGCACTGTGGGAAGCCACCGTTGACCGCACCGGACGATCGTGGGGCTTCAACTACAAATTGTTTGGCGTGCAACCGAACTTTGCGGCCGACAATGGATTTGTGGCGCGCACCGGATATGTGCAGCCCAACCTCAACAATCGGTTCACCATTTTCGGCACACCCGGTCGATTGTTTGAGCGGTACAATGTATGTCTTGGCACGTCGGGCTTGTGGAAGTACGACGACTTTTTCGCGGGCAAGCGCGTGCTCGAAACGCGATTCAGCGCCAACAACTCCGTCACGTTGCGCGGCGGCTGGTCGGTGTCGCTGACGCCCACTTTCTCGCAGTACTCCTTCGATCCCGATGCGTATGTGCAACTTGCCACAGAGACTGGTACCGGCACGACCGCGCCGTTTGTGCCGGCGCCGCGCCTCGATGCCACCAGCCTCGCGTTCTCTGTGTCGACGCCGCAGTACCGTCGCTTTTCGGCGTCTGCTGGCATCACGCGTGCGCGCGACGTGGACTTTGCCCAAACCACTGCCGTAGACCGCACCGCGGCCACCGCCGAGATTACGCTGCGTCCTACTGAACGCTTGCGCATCAATGGCACGTTTGCGAGCAACGAGTTTCTGCGTACTGAAGACGGACTCTCCACGTTTGCAACCACTATTCCGCGCTTACGTGTGGAATACCAGTTAAGCCGGTTCATTTTTGTGCGCGTTGTTTCGCAGTATGAGGCCAACCGTCGCGAACCGTTGCGCGACTTCCGCACGGGATTGGCGCTGCTGGAACGCCAAGCCGATGGATCGTTTATCCCTTCTGTGCGTCGTTCGTCCAACGTGCTGCGCACGGATTGGCTGTTCTCGTACCGACCGCGCCCTGGCACCACCTTCTTTGCAGGCTACGGCAGCAGTCTTACCGAGCCAGATGCGCTTGCGTTTACACAGCTGCGACGGGCGAGTGACGGCGTGTTCGTGAAGGCCAGTCTCTTCCTGCAGCGTAAGTCGTCGCAGTAGCTTTGGCCGCATGTTCTCCACCTGCCTCTTCTGCCACGCATCGCTGGGCGTGAATCAGAGCATTGAGCATTTCCCGCTGGCGAAACGGCTGGCGTTTGATTTGGAGCGAGGTCGACTGTGGGCTGTATGCCCAACCTGTACGCGTTGGAATCTCACGCCGATCGAAGAACGCTGGGAAGCACTCGAAGAATGTGAACGTGCTTATCGTGACACCCGCACGCGCGTGTCCACTGACAACATTGCGCTCGCGCGGTTGAAGGATGGAACAGATCTCGTGCGTATTGGACGTCCGTTGTTGCCGGAGCTGGCGGCGTGGCGGTATGGAGAGCAGCTGGGCCAGAGACGACGCAAAAGCATATTCGGCCGCAAAATCCCGAAAGCGATTTGGCTGACCACCGCTTTAGCGTACCCCGCGATCAGCGCTACTGGTATCGGATACGCCGCGGCTGGCACATTGCTTCCCTTGGCCGTACAACTTACTGGATTGGCGATCGGCCAGCTGTCCCGACGACCGGTGGCGCATGTAACCGTACCAAATATTGGGCGCCTTCCCATGCGTGCGGATGAGGTTTTCGAAACGTCGGCTTCGTACACCAACGATGGCGCACTCACGCTGCGCGTCGTGCTACGGTCGCCACGACGTTGGCTCAAGTTCAGTACCAAGGCAACCCGGCACGCGCTCACCGGCGACAATGCGCAACGGGCGCTCAGTGATGTGATTGTTGGTGTCAATCATGAAGGCGCAAAGGCCACTGCCGTGGCGGACGCGACTCGGTTGATCGAAGATGGTGCCACTGCTTCGAGCCTCTTGTTCAGCATGACGCTGCCGCGCGTTCGTAGTGGTCGTGAAGAGGATTCGGAACTGCTGTACCTCCCCCACGCACAACGCCTTGCGCTTGAGATTTCGCTGCATCAGGACGACGAACGCCGCGCCATGGCTGGTGAACTCGGCGCGCTTTATACCCGCTGGGAGGAGGCCGAGCGTGCGGCCAAGATTGCGGACGGTGAGTTGACGGCGCTTGTCCGTTCCGGTGTGCATCAAGAGCACACGACTGGACCGATCCATCCGCACAAGCACGGCGAGTAGCTTTCCGCATGTTCTCCACCTGCCTGTTTTGCCACGCATCGCTCGGCGCGAATCAGACCATCGAACATTTTCCGGTTGGACGTCGGCTCGCGTACGACGCCGCCGAGGGACGCCTGTGGGCGGTGTGCCCCAAGTGCGGTCGC
>JBBSPO010000273.1:0-5376 GCA_038258695.1 Gemmatimonadales bacterium
GGTGACGCCTCGCGTTCCGGCGTTGTTGGTGTCGTCGGTGCCGTCGACATCATCGGTACCATCCGGACGATCGGCGCCGTCGGTATGGCCGGAACTGTCCGGATCGCCGGAGCTGTCGGGCGGCAAAAGAGCCGAGGGGCTACTCACGATGAGCCGTGGTGATCCGGGCACCACTTCACACCGCGAGCGACCCCTCGGCCCTCGCTGCCAGTTCGCATTGAGCACAACGCACGCCTGCGCTCTAGTCCTCCGCCTCGACGGCCGGCGGTTCTTCAGGCTGAGTGGGCGTTACGCCCAGCACGACTTTGACCTTTTCTTCGATCTCCGCCATGAGCTTGGGATTGTCTTTGAGGAACATCTTGGCGTTCTCACGACCCTGTCCGATGCGCTGGCTGCCGTAGCTGTACCAGGCGCCGGCCTTGTCGATGATGCCCGCTTCGGAGCCAATATCAACGAGCAGCGAGACGTGCGAGATGCCTTCGGCGTACATGATGTCGAACTCCGCCTGCTTGAACGGCGGGGCGACTTTGTTTTTGACCACTTTCACACGCACGTGTGAACCGACGATTTCGTCCTTGTCTTTGACGGGACCAATGCGACGGATGTCGAGGCGCACGGACGAATAGAACTTGAGCGCTTTACCGCCGGTTGTCGTCTCCGGGCTGCCAAACATGACGCCGATTTTTTCGCGCAGCTGGTTGATGAACACCACCGACGTTTTGGAGCGTGCAATGGCGCCCGTGAGCTTGCGCAGGGCCTGGCTCATGAGGCGTGCCTGCAGGCCCATTTGCATGTCGCCCATGTCGCCTTCGATTTCCGACTTGGGCACCAGAGCCGCAACGGAGTCGATGATGACGACGTCAACCGCGCCGGAGCGCACGAGCACTTCACAGATCTCGAGCGCCTGTTCGCCGGTATCGGGCTGTGAAATGAGCAGGTTTTCGACATCAACGCCGAGCTTTTTGGCGTACTCTGTGTCGAGCGCGTGCTCGGCGTCGATGAATGCGGCCACGCCGCCGGCCTTCTGCGCGTTGGCGACGATGTGCAAACAAAGCGTTGTCTTGCCGCTGGATTCGGGACCGTAGATTTCGGTGACGCGTCCACGAGGGATGCCGCCAATACCAATCGCGGCATCGAGATTGATGGCACCAGTGGGAATGCATTCGACACGCACCGTGGAATCGGTGCCGAGTCGCATGATGGATCCCTTGCCGTGCGCCTTTTCGATTTGTGCGATGGCGAGCGCCAGGGCCTTGCGCTTATCGTCGTGCGAAGTTGAGACAGCCATAGTGTCCACCCGTGTTGGTGAAGGTGAGGTGCCATGCCCTGGCAAAAGAAAATCTACCTAACGCCAGAACTTGTCCAATACCGAACAAACTACGAAAGATTGTTTTCGTGGACAACCCCCGAGTTATCCACAATATCGCCCTACCCTCTGACAAGCGAGAACGCGTCGGGTACATGCCGAATACGCACCCGCTCGCCATCGAGCAGGACTCCGATCACATCGAAGCGGTAGAGCGCCTCGGGCGATCCGTGCCGATCGACCCAGACCTGTGCCGACCTCGACAGTTCACGCCGCTTTCTGACGTGCACCGCCTCCACCGGCGACCCGAAGCCTTCCCCCCGCCTCGCTTTGACCTCCACGAACGCTACCACACCCCCCTGACGGACAATGAGATCGACGTCGCGGTGCCCACTGCGGAACCGGTGCGCCACGATTTCCCAGCCTTGGCGGCTTAACCAGCGCGCCGCGATTCGCTCCCCGAGGAGCCCGAGTGCCTGTCGTGTTTTTGTCATGGGCTGACAGTACAGCCACCCGGAGAATCCGCTTCACCGTTTTATTGCGCGCCGCATCATGAGAATGCAGCCCGGTTGGTGAGCGCCGTATTGCCGCGTCTGGTACGGCACCGCACTTTATGTTCTGCACTACGCGAGCGGCTCACGGCGCTCTCGTGATCATCACGGCCTTCACGGCCCAGCACGCCCCGCTCAACGCTTTCCCCCCGGTCCACCTGATGCGCTCTTCCCGTACTGGCTCGCTCGCTGCCGCTGTTGTTCTTCTGATCGTGGGCTACATGGGCGCCCGACCGGTGGGGCCGTTGCCGCCGCTGGGGCCGCTGCTCGATCCGGCCAATGGTCTCTTTGCCGCCGTGCGAACGGCCGAGCTGCCGGCGGTGGCCTCCGGTCGCATTCCGGGGCTGATGGGCGACGTGAGCATTACGTACGACGATCGCGGCGTTCCGCACATCTTTGCCTCCAACACCGGAGACGCGTATCGCGCGCTGGGCTTCGTGGTCGCACGTGACCGCCTGTTTCAGATCGAGATGCAAACGCGCGCTGGGGGGGGGACGCTCACCGAACTGGTCGGCGACGTGGCGTTGCCGCTGGACCAGACCACACGCGCACTCGGCATGCCGCGCGCCGCCGAAGGACGCGTGGCCAACGCCGATACCACGACCGCCACGTGGCGCATGGTGTCGGCGTACACGGCAGGGGTGAACGCATGGAGCGATCAACTCGTGCGGAGAGATTACCCGTTGGAGTACAAACTGCTCGGGCGCGCGCCATACACCTATTCAACGGTGGAAGCCATGCACCTGCTCAATCGCATGGGCTACACGCTCGCCTCGTCGCAGGATGAGCTGCGGTACGCCCGCGCTGCGGCCATGGTTGGAAAGGAGGCGGCGGACGCACTCTTTCCCGTGCACGCACCCATTGTTGAACCGATTCAGCCCAACGGTCAGAGCGCCGCACGCACTGACTCGATTGCGTTGCCCGGACCGGGTGCGCCGGACCCAGCGTCCGTAGCGCTGCTCAAGGCTCTGGGCAACGTCGATCTGCGCGTTGCGCTCGGGCTTCCCACGCGCGGCCCCGATGCCGTGGGGAGCAACAACTGGGCCGTCGCGCCCGCACGTTCGGCCAACGGACATGCATTGCTGGCCGGTGATCCACACCTCGAACTCACACTGCCGTCCATCTGGTATGAGGCGCACCTGGTGGTGCCCGATTCCATGGACGTTTACGGTGTCACCATTCCTGGCCTGCCGGGCATCGTGATTGGCTTTAACCGGGATGTCGCGTGGACGTTTACCAACGTGGGCGCCGACGTGATGGACTTCTACCTGGAAACCGTTGATGACCCCATCGGACCCACGCGCTATATGCTTGACGGCGCCTGGCAGCCACTCGACCGACGCGTGGAGCGTTACCTCGCACCCGACGGCACGCTGATCAGTGAAGACACCATGCGATACACACATCGTGGCCCGCTGCGGAACATCAACGGCCAATGGATTTCGCATCGGTGGACCGTGCTCGAGGGCGATGCGCGTGAAATGGAAGTCTTTGACAAGTCGGCGCGGTCAACTACGGCGCAGGAACTGCTTGATCACATGGCCACCAACTATTTCGCGCCCGCGCAAAACATGTTGGCAGTCGATCGCGGCGGTACCATCGCCATTCGCTCAACCGGTCACTACCCCATCCGTCCCGGTGATGGGCGTGGGGATGTGTTGCGCGACGGCTCATCGCGCAGCGCCGACTGGATTGGCTACTGGCCGGTGAGCGACTATCCGCAATCTTTCGCTCCCGAGCAAGGGTTTCTCGCTTCGGCCAATCAGGAACCGATCGATCCACGCGTGCAGCCGCGCTACCTGGGCACGGATTGGGAACGACCATGGCGCGCCATGGTCATCAATACGCGATTGCGCGAAAACAGTGCGGTGTCGGCTGACGATATGCGGGCCTATCAGACGGAGCCGTTGAGCATGCGCGCCGAAGCGTTCGTGCCGGCCTTTGTTGAGGCCGCGCGCAACCAGCCACCCGCGCCGTCGCTCGAAGACGCAGCACGTATTCTTGACGCGTGGGATCGGCGCTACACCACCGACAATACCAGCGCGCTTTTGTTCGAAGCGGCCATGAGCAATGTCACGTTGCTGCTGTGGGATGAGTTTCAGGACAGTGCATCGTCGGGGACCACGCGCGGGCCAACACCCAGCGACATGATGACCGCCGTGCTATTGCAAAAGCCCGACCACGCGTGGTGGGACATTCGCAATACCTCGGCCGTCGAAGGTCGCGACGACATTCTGTCCAGTGCGCTGGAGCAGGCCTACGACGATCTGGTCGAGCGCGTGGGCGCTGCGGGCTCAGCCGCCTGGGTGTGGTCGGACCATCGCACCGCCAACATCAATCACTATTTGCGCATCGCATCGTTCAGTCGCCGCGATATTCCCATGCGCGGCGGCAGTGGGACGCTGAACCCGTCAACGGGTGCCGGTACACACGGCGCCAGCTGGCGCATGGTGGTGGAAATGGGTGACGAGGTGTTTGCGCAGGCCACGTATCCGGGTGGACAATCGGGCCATCCAGCCAGCGTTCGCTACGATGACCGACTGGCCGACTGGATCGCGGGACAGCTCGACACACTTCGCGTACCGCGCACTGAGGGTGCATTGCCGGCCACGCAGCGTCGCCAGCGCCTCACGCTTTCTCCAGCCAACAACTGACATGTTCATCGTTCGCGTAATCGGTGTGGCGCTCGTGACGGCGGTGGCCACATGGTTTTTGAGTTGGTGGAGCGTGCCGTTTGTTTGCGCGCTGTACTCCTTCATGCGTCCGGCCGGCTCACGTCCCGTGCGTGACGCAGCGCTTGGCGCCATGCTTGGCTGGGCCGCGCTGCTGGTGTGGCAGGCCAGTCATCCCTCGTTCGGCAAACTCAGCGGCGCGTTGGCGGGCGTGTTTCCGGTACCGGCACCGGTGTTGATGTTGGTGGCTGTGCTGTTTATTGGACTGCTGGCCGGTGCCGCTGCCCGTCTCACCATGCAGCAGCATTCGGCCGTCAGTACGATGCGCGTGCGGCCATGATTACCGCCGGATCATCGGAAATAATGCCTTGCACGCCGAGGTCCCAGAAGCGACGGGCCTCGGCGGCTGAGTTCACCGTCCATACATGCGTCACGCCGCCGCGCTTTTTCATGAGTTGCGCAAAACGACCGACTGGCACCGGAATACCGTTGTGCACGGGTGGAATGCAGGCCGCCTGAAACGGAGCTGACGGTCCCGACAATCCGAGTATTGCGGCGGGCAACAAGCGCACGAGATCGCGGGTGGTGGCCCCCAGCGCGATTGGTCCACCGATTAGTGGCTGCAGGCTGGCCGAATCAAAGCCGGCAATGATCACGCGGCGTTCGGCCATATGGCGACCCACCGCTTTTCGAACAGCGGGCGTGGCCAGCGGCGCTTTGATTTCAATGATCATCGGCAACGTGGGAAACGCCTCGAGTACGGCGTCGAGCGTTGGGATGCGCACACCTTGCGCACGCCACGGTGTGGTTGCGCCGCCATCATTCGAAAAATGGTAGCCCGCATCCA
>JBBSPO010000274.1:0-5288 GCA_038258695.1 Gemmatimonadales bacterium
GGGAGACTGTCTGCTCACCACAGGCGGCACTGGATGCGCAAAGCACCACCATGCAGGCGGCACGACGGAGACCGATCAGGTTGATAACCATCCACGAACGATACGAGCTAGCCTTCGTCGGCAACAGCCTCCATCGCGCGCGTGCTCACCGTCACGCCACGCTCCAGTGTGCGATGCACGGGACACATGTTGGCGATCTCCAGCAAGCGTGCACGCTGCGAATCATCGAGCGTCCCCCTGATCTCGAGTATGCGCTCGATGTGATCGGCGCGCGCGGACTTCTCTTCTGGTGACTTACTATCGGCGGCGTGCAGCCTGCCGTGTTTGAGATGTACCGTGACTTCGTCGAGCGCCCACTGCTTGCGGTCGGCGTACATACGCAGTGTCATGCCGGTACATGCGCCAAGCGCAGAGAGCAACAGGTCGTAGGGTGACGGGCCAAGGTCGGCGCCACCGACGGCTTTGGGTTCATCGGCTACCAGTCCGTGTCGCTGCGTACGCACCTCGGTCCGGTACTTTGTGCGTGCGGTTCGCGTGGCGACGTCTTCACGCGCGACCAGCTCATTGACCGTCGGTTCGGCTGGATCGGCAACGTAGCGCGACGCCCAAACGGCGAGCATCCGGGCTGCATATTGCGCATCGCGCTGGCTCGAGAGCAGATGATCGGCGCCGTCGAGTGACACAAAGCTCTTGGGGTGCCGGGCGGCGGTGTAGATTTTGGCGGCGTTCTCAATGCCAACGATCTGATCGGTTGGTGAATGCATGACCAGCAGCGCCTGGGTCAGTCCGTGCAGCGAGTCCGTGATTTGACTGGTGCGCACGTCCCGCAAAAACTCGCGACTCACCCGAAAGGCGCGCCCGGCTATCTGCACCTCAGCGTCTCCCTGCTCTTCAATCGCGGTGACCGCCTCACCAAAGTGCTGGGTCACATGCTCTGCATCAAACGGTGCGCCTATGGTCACCACCGCCGACGCGGACGGGATATTGGCCGCGGCGCGAATCACGGCCGTTCCGCCCAGCGAGTGGCCAATGAGAATTTGTGGCGCCGCGTGTTCGGCCTCGAGAAACCGGGCCGCGGCCACGAGATCGTCGGCCGTTGATGAAAAGGTGGTCTCGGCAAACGTGCCTTCGCTTTCGCCCAGGCCGGTAAAGTCAAAGCGCAGGACTCCAAACCCGTCCAGCGTGAGCGCCCGGGTGAGCTCTACCGCACCGCGCAGGTCTTTGCCACAGGTGAAGCAGTGCGCGAAGAGCACAAAGGCGTGCGGCGCATCATCAGACGGCAACTCCAGGCGTCCGGTGAGTTGCTGCCCACGTCCGTTGCTGAAGCTGACCTTGGTTGAAGCTGTCATGGGAGTCTGGCGCGGGGGAAGGAAAAATCGTATGCTAGCCCTACTATGACACTTTCGCGTCGTGAGTTCCTGACTGGTGTGGGTGCGATTGGTGCCGTGTGGCTGACCGGCGCTGTGTCGTGCCGCGAGAAAATCGCACCAGATACCCATTCGCACGCAGCAGATTCATCTGCGGTTGATGCGCCATCGGCTCTGGTACACTTCGCCCCGGAGGACGCGGCCGATGTGGAAGCGATCGCCTCGCGCATTTTCCCCACCGACGAGACGCCAGGCGCACGTGAAGCAGGCGTCGTGTTTTTCATTGATCGCAGCATGACAACGTTTGCGGCCGAACAGGCAGGCTTTTTTGCCGAAGGGCTGCGCGATCTGAACGCCAGCGTGGCCGAGTCGCACCCCGGCGTCTCGCGATTTGCCGGTCTGACCAACGAGCAGCAGGACGCGATGCTTCGAAGCATTGAAGACAGCGAGTTTTTTGGTGCGGTTCGCTTCGCGACCATTGCTGGCATGTTTGCGCTGCCCAAGTATGGTGGCAACAAGGATTTCATTGGTTGGAAGTTGGTAGGTCAGGAGTCGGTGCTCGAATACGCCGCCCCATTCGGTTGGTACGATCATCCCGATAACCAGCGTGCGCTGCTGGGACGTGTTTTAACCTGATCCGTGACCGAGGCCGCCCTGAGCATGCAGACTCAACCACAATCCAGTCGTACGTTTCGCACCACCGACGAGGTGGATTTTGTCGTGATTGGCTCGGGGCCGGCCGGTGCTTCCATGGCGCGTGAGCTGACACGCAAGGGTTTTGATGTGCTGGTGCTTGAACAGGGGCGTGCCTTTGCGCCGGCGGAAATGGAGCACGATGAACTTGGCGCCTTCATCACCGAGCGCTGGTCGAACTCTTCCCAGTCGCAACCTCAGACGTTTCGTACCAATGAGCAGGAGACGGCGCAACGCCGACAGTTTGTCGGATACGCCAAGGCGGTGGGCGGCACATCATTTCACTTCACGGGAAACTACTGGCGCTTTCGCCCCATCGACTTCAACGAGTTCTCCGTACGCGGTGGTGTACCGGGAGCGGCACTCGCGGACTGGCAGATCTCGTACGAAGATCTGGAGCCGTACTACAGCGCCGTGGAGTGGGCCATTGGCGTCTCAGGAGAAGTCAGTTCGGTGGCGGGTGAGCCGAGGCATTCGCGGCCCTATCCGTTGCCGCCGCTCAACGTAACCGGGCCTGGCGTATTGCTCGCCAAAGGCTGCGAAACGTTGGGATGGACTCACAAAGCGGCGCCAATGGCCATTCTCTCACGCGAATACAACGGCCGACAGCCGTGCCATAACTGCGGCTTCTGTCTGGGCTTTCCGTGCGAGTGGGGCGCGAAGTCTGGCGCTAACTACACCATGATACCCGAAGCGCTGCGATCGGGTCGGTGCGAGCTGCGCACCGAGTGCACGGTATTTCGCATAGAGACCAACGCGGCGGGCCGCGCCACCGGTGTGCTGTACTTTGATGGCAACAAAGTTCAGGTCCGCCAACGCGCGAAAGCCGTGATCCTGTGTGCCAACGGCGCGGAGTCGCCACGGCTCCTGCTGCTCTCGGCCAATGCCCAGCATCCCAATGGACTGGCCAACTCAAGCGGCATGGTTGGCAAACACTTCATGTTCAACGGGGCGGCCCTCACACGTGCCGAGTTTGAACACGAGGTGAATGGACATCGTGGTCCGGTTGTCTCACGCATCACACATCATCCGTACGAACTCAGCGAGTCACTCGGCTTCGTGGGCGGTGGCGGATTTGATTTCCGGTTTGATGTGCCGGCCATGCTGATGGCGCTTTCCCTGCCCGCCACGGAGCCTCAGTGGGGCCGCGCGTTTAAGCAGCGATTGCGTTCGTGGTATAACCAGTCGTTGTTGTGTTACGCTCACACCACATCGCTGCCAGTGGAAGGCAACAGCGTATCACTTGACCCGGAGCTGACCGATGCCTGGGGACTGCCGGCGCTGCGTACCACATTTCGCGAGCATGAACACGACTTGCGCATGTATGCGTGGTTTCAGCAACGCGGGCGGGAGCTGCTGGACGCCGCTGGTGCAATCCGTATGCACGATGATCCGATCAATGCAGACCCTGGTTTTACAGTACACCTGCTCGGTACCTGCCGCATGGGCAACGATGCGGCCACGTCGGTGGTGGACAAGTTTCATCGCGCCCATGACGTACCGAATCTCTTCATTGTTGACGGAAGCTCGTTTGTCACCAGCGGGCGCGGCCAGCCCACGCTGACCATACAGGCACTGGCGTTTCGTGCCGCAGATCACATTGCACAGTTTGCGAAATCCAATCAGATCTAATTCGCGAGCTTCAGGGTAGAAGCACAGTGGCAGTAACGCGGTGATGCTGCCACCATCGATGTGCCCACACGTTTACACGTTGGCACCAATCCGCGATCACACGGGCCCGCTCTTACGGCCGGCCTGTTCACTCCCCTGACAAATGGGTACAACACGAATTGCCGCGATCGTTCTGATCGTGGCTGGTGCGCTGGCATTGGCGTACGGTGGATTTACGTACACCAAGAGTACCAGCGAGGCCGACCTTGGCCCGATCTCCATTGAAGTTCAAGACAAAGAGCGCGTCAACATCCCCATGTGGGCTGGCATTGCCGCAGTTGTTGTTGGCGGCATTCTACTTGTAGGACCCGGGAGAAAATCATGAACCGCACGATTCTTCGTCCCGTCTTTGCACTCACGCTTGCGCTTGGTAGCGTCGCCTGTGCGTCCAGCAAGCAGACGGGCGCTGCCATAGGCGCCGGTGTTGGTGCTGGTGTTGGTGGCATTATTGGCAACCAGACAGGCTCAACAGCCCGCGGCGCGATCATTGGCGCTGTTGTGGGCGGTGCGGCTGGCGCAGTGATTGGGCACCAGATGGATCAGCAGGCCAAAGAGCTTGAGCAGGCGATTCCGGGCGCTGTTGTAGAGCGCGTTGGCGAAGGTATTCAGGTCACCTTTGACAGCGGTCTGTTGTATGACTTTGATTCGGATCGCGTGAAGCCCACAGCAGCCAGCAATCTTCGCAATCTGGCGGCTAATCTGGGCAAGTATCCGGAAACGGATGTGCTCATCGTTGGTCACACCGATGGCGTTGGAGAAGAAGAATACAACCGACGCTTGTCGCAGCAGCGCGCCGAGGCCGCTCAGCGTTTCCTGGCCGGCGAAGGCGTTGCCAGTAATCGATTGCGCACGTCTGGTCGTGGTGAACTTGAGCCCATCGCAACCAACGAAACGGAAGCCGGTCGTCAGGCCAACCGTCGTATTGAGCTGGCTATCGTAGCATCGGCGTCGGCGCGTCAGCCGTAAGTCCGCCACAAGCAATACCGGTGCAAAGTACTACGGCCGCGCTTCCGTTCGTTATCCGGGAAGCGCGGCCGCTTTGTGTTGCTTACGAAACGCAGCCGTTTGGCAAGCGGCGATTCGGCCGACCGGTCAGGCGGTAGGCGCCTCACTGGCATCGCCCACACGGAACGTGAGCCCGCTCGCATCATCGACATCGGCAATGATGTGATCGCCTTCTACGAAACGACCTTCAAGCACCGCCAACGCCAACGGGTTCTGCACCATGCGCTGCACCGCCCGCTTGAGTGGACGGGCACCAAACACCGGATCGTATCCCGACTCGGCCAGCCGCGCACGCGCAGCGGGTGTGAGTTCGATTGTCAGCTTCTTGTCATCAAGCAGCTTGCGCAAACGTCCCAGCTGCAGCTCGGCGATGTGATCGATCTGTTCACGTCCCAGCGGACGGAAGACAACGATGTCATCGACGCGATTGAGAAACTCCGGCTTGAAGCTTCCACGCAGTGCACCAAGCACACGCTCTTCCACTTCGGCCAGCGGTGTGTCGGCGGCTTCAAGAATGTACGACGACCCGACATTGGACGTCATGATCACCAC
>JBBSPO010000275.1:0-5263 GCA_038258695.1 Gemmatimonadales bacterium
ACCCCGCCCCCACCCCCCTCCTTCCCCTGCACAATCCCCGCCATCACTTCCACCCCTTCCACCACCCGTGGCCCCGGCCGACTCACCAGCCCATTCGCATCCATCGCCCACACTTCCCGTCCCGCCATCCATGGCCACGCCCCCACCACCCGCTCAGCCTCCGCCCGCGCCGCCTCCAATCCGTATCCGCACGGCGCGATAATCACAATTTCCGGGTCCGCCGCCTCGCACTCCGCGTGCGTAGCCGTCACCGAGTGCTCGCCCGCGGTACCCAGCACCGGAATCCCGCCCGCGCGCCTGATCTGCTCTGGCCCCCAGTGCCCCGCCACGTAAATCGGGTCGGTCCATTCAATAATCAGCATGCGGCGACGCGGTACCTGTGCCGCCTTGAGTGTGTTGTGCACGGTGAGCAGTCGCGCCATTTCGCCGGCAATGAGTTCGTCGGCCTCGTCGCTCGCGCCCACCGCTTCTGCGACGGCCCGGATGTCCTGCATGATGCCGTCAATCGTCGTGCCGCCCAACGTCACGATCGTGGGCGGCGGTGTCATGGTGGCCGCCAGTTCGCGTACGTCGCCCTCGTGGACGGCGCACACATCACACAGCGCCTGCGTGAGGATCACATCCGGTTTGAGCGCGCGAATCATCGCCCGGTCGAGCGTGAACAGCGCCACGCCCGCGTACGATGCGTCGCGTACTGCCGCGTCAATGTCACCGGCCGTAATACCCGACACCGACGACGTACTGTCGGGCAGTGACGAGCTCGTAACACGCGGACGCGACGACAGCACCGGCGGGTAATCACATTCGTGCGAAATACCCACCAGCTGATCACTCGCGCCCAGATACGCCACGATCTCGGTCGCGGCCGGCAGCAGTGACACAATACGCATTTTTAGTCTGTTTGCAGGTTCATTGCACCACCCATCACGCCACGCATCACATCACGCAACGCGCGTCGCACCACACCACATTTTACGGCTGCGCCGACCGCTCAAACACCGCCTTGCCACCCACCCACGTGGAGAGCACGCGCGTGTTGAGCACCAACTCCGGCGCCACACGCATGATGTCCTGATCAAGCACCACAAAGTCCGCGTGCTTGCCCACGCTCAGCGAGCCCAGTTCTTTCTCCTGAAAGGCACTGTAGGCCGGCCAGATCGTCATGCTCTTGAGCGCTTCATCGCGCGTCATGCGCTGCTCCGGGTACCAGCCGCCCGCCGGATAGTTGTTCGCATCCTGACGTGCAATCGACGCGTGAAACGAGATGAGCGGGTTCACATACTCCACCGGAAAATCACTGCCGTTGGGAATGATCACGCCCGTGTTGATCAGCGATCGCCATGCGTACGCGCCCAGCAGCCGCTCCTGACCCAGTCGCTTGCCGGCCCAGTACATGTCACTGGTCTGATGACTGGCCTGCATGCTCGGAATCACACCCAGCTGCGCAAAGCGCGGGATGTCGGCGTAGTGAATGATCTGCGCGTGTTCAATGCGAAAGCGATGATCGGCCAGCGGATGTTTGTTGAGCGCCTTTTCGTACGCGTCGAGCACCACACGATTGCCGCGGTCACCAATGGAGTGACTGTTCACCTGGAAGCCACGCTGCAACGCGCGTTCGGCCACATCCTGAATGTGGGCCGGCGGACTGACCAGCAATCCGTTGGTGCCCGGCTCGTCGCTGTAGTCTTCGAGCAGCGCGGCACCGCGTGATCCCAGTGCGCCGTCGGAATACAGTTTGATGGAGCGCACCCACAAGCGACTGTTGTAGAGCGACGAGCGCGGTCCCACGTTGAAGTAGTGCGCAATGTCCGATGAATCATCACTGATCATGGCGTACAACCGCAGATCGATCTCGCCCGCCTGCGCCATCTCTTCGTACAAATCAATCATCGCGCGCCCCGCACCCGCGTCATGCACACCCGTCAGCCCCAGGCTGTGCATGGCCGCCTGCGCTTCGAGCAGCGCCTTGCGGGTATCGTCTTTGCCCACCGGCGGAATCACCCGCGTCACCAGCGTTTCGGCGTTGTCCACGAGCACGCCCGTGGGCTGATTGTTGTCACCGCGCAGCAACCGGCCGCCCATTGGATCAACCGTGGCCGACGTAATGTTGGCTTCGCGCATCGCGGCCGCATTTACCAACGCCGCGTGCCCGTCTACGCGAATCAGTGATACCGGATGATCGGGCACCGCTGCGGATAGCTTCTCATGCGTGGGCCACTGACCGTCCGCCCACATGTTCTGATCCCATCCGCGTCCTTCCACCCACGTACCCTTGGGCACCGTGGCGGCACGTTCGGCCACCCGACGAATGAGCTCGTCGTAGCTCGTGACACCCACCAGATCCACCATACGCAGCTTTTGCGCCAGACCGCTGAAATGGGCGTGTGCATCGACCATACCCGGAATCACCGTGCGGCCGTCCAGATTCACCACGCGCGTATTGGCGCCGGCGAGTGCACGTGCTTCGCGGGACGATCCCACAAACACGATCCGGCCATCGCGCACGGCCATTCCTTCAGCCACTGGGCGCGCTTCGTCGGATGTGTACACGAGTGCGTTGACCACAATCAGGTCGGCCGGCGTCTGTGTGGGCGTCTGCGCGCTGGCTGTGCCTGACACCAGCAATGCCGCAACCAGCAACGAGGTGGACGCGAGCAGGCGCGTCACGCCGCTGAGCGGCATGGTGCGTGACAAACACAAAGGCTGAGGCGAATACTGCACACGAAGTTGAGACATGGCTGGAGATGGGAGACAAAGTGAAGTCAAGCGCATCGATAGAGCTACGTGAGACCCGTATACACAAGAAGCGGGCGGAAAGCGTCGCTGCCGAACCGTAGTCCGTACAACGTCACTCCCCGCCCGTCGTCCTGCAACCGTCCGGCGCCAGATGGCCGGACGGACACTCGTATTGCGTGGTGCTTAGTTCTTGGCCGGCGGCAAAATGACCGCGTCAATCACGTGGATGACGCCGTTGCTGGCGGCAATGTCCGCGCTCGTGACGTGCGCGCCGTTGATCATGACCGTACCACTCATCACCGAGATCTTGGCTTCGGCGCCAGAAACCATCTTGGCCGACTTGCCGTCCATCTTGATCGCGTCAGCGGCCATTACCTTGCCCGGCACGACGTGATACAGCAGTACTGACTTCAGTGCTTCCTTGTCGGCGAGCAGCGCGTCGAGCTGCGCCTTGGGCACCTTCGCGAACGCCTCATCCGTCGGGGCGAACACCGTGAACGGGCCCGGGCCCTTGAGCGTCTCGATCAGGCCGGCAGCCGTGAGGGCCGTGGCGAGCGTCTTGAAGCTTCCTGCGGCAACCGCCGTCTCGACGATGTCCTTGTCCTGCGCCTGCGAAATCGACGGTGTCGCTACAGCAAACATCGCGGCGCCTGCGAGCATCATGGCAACTTTACGCATTTCGGTACTTCCTCCACCCAGTGAAATAGATCAGTGTTCAATCGTTGAAGCAGACCCCTGCCTGCTCAGCGGGTCGAACACCGATCAGTACGCGGTAGTTCCTGTGTGTGAGCGACAGCACGTACACAACTCGCCATGAAAATGACGGGACGGGCATCTGTTGTTCTACACCTCAGAACATAGCTCGGTTCGGACTGCCAGTCTGGACTCTCAGTCTTCGCAATCCACTGTCCAAGCCAACTGCTTTCCCTGTCGCTAGTTGCGCCACGCAGCCAGCAAGCGGTCCGCGTGCGCTTCGCTCACCGTACGCTCCTGCTCCGACGCCCCGAATGCCCGTTTCGCCGCTTGCAACTCGATTTTGGCTCGCGCCACATCGCCAGCGTCAAACAGCGCGCGCGCGAGCTCCACCCGCATAGGCGCCTGAGCCAGTGACGCTACAGAGTCAACCGGAATCGCCAACGCTGCATCCATCAATCGCACGGCGTCGTTTGGCAAATCCCGATAGCGCGCCACCACACCCTGCGCGTGCAACCAGGCAATGCGTGTTCCCACCGGCATAGACAACGTGTCATTCATTGGCACCGACAACGCCGACAAGCGCCTCACCGCATTGCCCGTTTGCCCCACTCCTGCTTCGGCCAATGCGATGCGCACTTCGTACGGGGACATACGTGCCTGATCGTCGCCGCGCGAAATACGCATCACCGCCAGCGCTTCCTGCAGTGGGGCCAACGCCGCTTCGTACTGCTCCAGTCGCAGCAGAATGTTGCCACGGTGCCCCTGCACAATACCGTAACTCACACTCACGGTGTCGCCGTTGGACACAAACAAGCGCAGCGCTTCATCGTAGTCGGCGAGCGCCTGGTTTTCCTGACCAATCGCTAACCGGTACGCCGCCGTACTCGCGCGAATGAATGCGCGCGTGAGATTGCTTTCGCCCAGTCCAATCGCTGACGCACTGTCGGCACGTTCGAGTACGGAAATGGCTTCGCGCGTGCGTCCTGCACGTCCAAGGGCACGCCCGAGAATCAAATTCGCATCGACCACGCGCGGATGTGATTCCGTACCACCGTAGAACGCCAATGTTGCTTCCATCGCATCAGACGCTGCGTCCAGCATCACGGATTGATCCGTTGAACCATGCTCCAGCGCCACGGCCCACATTTGCGCCGCATTCACACGCAACTCATGCCCGCTGGGCAACTGATTCTGCGCCACAAACAGTGCTTCACGCGCAGGAGTGAGCGCCAACTGTGCGTTGCCGCGATCGATGGCCAGATGCACACTGTCAAGCAGTGCCGTCACCAGGAGCGCCGGCTCAGGTTCGCGCAGCGTACGCAACGTCGCCAATGCACCCGTTATCACCGAATCCATTTCATTGAGCCGACCACGAAACCGGAACAGGTTCGCCATGCTCACCTGCGCGCGAATCGTGCGCACATCAGCAGCACCAAACAGCTGCTCATTCTGCAACGCCACTTCGCGCAGCATCGGTTCCGCCTCACTGAACGCCTGCAGGCTCGCCAGACTCGAGCCAATAATCCACAACAGCTCCAATCGTAAATCGGGACGGTTGGCCAGCGATTGATCAAGACGTTCGCGCGCCTGAATGAGCAGATCAGTAGCGCTGAGCGTGGTGCCGGTACCCACGTACGGATCGGCGTTCTTGAACACGCCTGTAATAAAGCCCGCGATCTCCTCCGATCGCTGCTGCTCCGCCCGCGCCAGGCGGGCCTGCGAAATCGCGACGCCCGCGCCACCAACAATCGCAATCGCCACCGCCGCCGCCGCCGACACCGCCAGCGCATGTCGCTTCACAAATCGCGATGCGCGATAACCCAACGAATCA
>JBBSPO010000276.1:0-5232 GCA_038258695.1 Gemmatimonadales bacterium
AGCCTTGAGGATGAACAGCTGCGCGACAGCACACAGCGCCACCGCACCCCAGAACAACAGGTCATACACAACAACAGACATGAGCATCAGGGCGCCTGCGCGCCGCCTCGGTAACTGGCCCGGAACCAACGTGAGATCATCTTGGAATCCCAGAGGAATCAACCAGTACAAGTTCGCCCCCGTGCGAGATGGCGGCAAGGATAGTAGCTTCGCCCATCATGCCTCCCACCTTGCCAGCGGCCACCGCCGCGCCCAGTCGAGAGCTGCCACGGCAGCTCGGCCTCTTCTCCGCCATTGCCGTGCTGGTTGGCTCAACCATCGGCTCTGGAATCTTTCGTAGCCCCGCCGGCATCGCCGACAAGCTGCCCGGGCCCGCGCCCATGCTCATCGTCTGGTCGGTGGGCGGCCTGTTTGCGCTGTGCGGCGCCCTCACCCTGGCCGAGCTTGCCGGCGCGTTGCCCAAAACGGGTGGCATGTACGCCTACATCCGCGAGGGATGGGGCCGGCTGCCGGCGTTTCTTTTTGGTTGGACGGAGCTGTTGCTGGTGCGAGCGGCGGCGCTGGGCGCGATTTCCATCACCTTTGCCGAGTACGCGGTGCGAGGCATTGGGTTTGATCCCGCGGCCGAGCCCTACGCCACCTACGCGCGCTTTCTGGCCGCGGCGGCGCTGGCACTCATGGCCACCATCAACATTGTAGGGCTGCGCTGGGGCTCCATGCTGCAGAACGCCACCACGATTGCCAAATACGGCGGATTGGTGATCATCGTGCTGCTGGCCTTTGCACTGGGACTGCCCAAAACCGGCGGCAACTTCACGCCGGCGGTACCAGCCGGCAGCTTTTCGGTGGGAGCGTTCGGACTGGCGCTGGTGTCAGTGTTGTGGGCCTTTGACGGCTGGGCGGACCTCAGCAAAGTGGGCGGTGAGGTCAAAGACCCCAGGCGTAACCTGCCGCGAGGCATCGTGTTGGGCACGCTGGCGGTGATTGTGATTTATCTGCTGGCCAACCTCGCCTATCTGTCGGTACTGACCGTCGAGGAAATCCGTGTGGCACCGCTCGTGGCCGCCAATGTGGCTGAACGGCTGGTTGGTCCATGGGGCGTCACCCTTGTGGCGCTCACGGTGCTGGTGAGCACCTTTGGGTCAATCAATGGCTCCATGCTCACCGGTCCGCGCGTGTTCTTTGCGTTGGCCGAAGACAAGCTGTTTTTCGACAAGGTGGCCGAGATACATCCTAAATACCAGACCCCGTACATCGCCATCGGGCTCGCGGCGGCGCTCGGTATCACCTTTGTCTTGCTGCGGTCGTTTGAGCAGCTGGCGGACATTTTTGTCACCGCTTCGCTGGTGTTCTATATTCTTGGCGTGTCGGCCATTTTCCCGCTGCGGAAGCGGCCCGACTGGGATCCATCGGTGCGGGTGCCGCTGTATCCGGTTGTGCCACTGATGTTTATCGCCGCCACGCTGTTCTTGTTAGTGAATGCGATCATGGATCCCGGCGCGCGCTGGGGTACGCTGGCGGTGCTGGGTGTAATTGCGGCAGGTATTCCCGTTTACTACCTCACGGTAGCCAAGCGGCAGTAGTTGCAGTCCATAGTTGCACTGAATGCACGGACCCTCGTCACCCGTCGTGACGTGGCGGTTACACAGGGTCGCTGTTGACCACCGCAGCGTCTCTTAGCTTTGACTCTCATGTAGTCCCTTCTCGCGGCACGTACGTCCCCCTGTGACGCGAGTCTTCCATGAACGAACCGATCGGAGCATTCACATGCAACGTTTTACACGTCGGCTGGCTGTAGCAGTAGCCACCGCGTTTGCAGTCGTCGCAGGGGCATTGCCTCTGTCGGCGCAGGTTACGAGAGCGTCCATGCGTGGACTTGTGACAGACGAAAACGGAGCGGCACTCGAGGCCGTCCGCGTTGAAGCGGTGCACACGCCTTCCGGAAGTCGGTACGCCACCATCACACGCAGCGACGGGCGATTCACGATACCCGCCATGCGCGTTGGCGGTCCCTACGAAGTAGCCGTTACGCGCATTGGCTTCCAGCGGCAGTCTCGCAATGACATCACATTGTCGCTTGGTAGCGCCACGGACCTGGTCTTCAAAATGTCGCAGGTGGCCAACCAGATTGCTGGCGTAACCGTGACAGGTGAAGCGGGTGTAATCAGCCCCAGCCGCACCGGCGCAGCGACGGCGGTATCTCGCGAGCAGCTTGAACAGCTGCCCACCATTTCGCGCCGTATCGGTGATTTTGTGCGCCTTACGCCTCAGGCCAGCGGCAACTCGTTTGCCGGAGTGGACAACCGTTTGAACAACATCACGGTTGACGGTTCGTACTTCAACAACTCCTTTGGACTTGGCGGTCAGCCCGGCGATCGCACCGGCGTCGCGCCAATTTCACTTGACGCCATTGAACAGGTGCAGGTGAACATTGCGCCGTTTGACGTGCGCCAAAGCAACTTTACCGGTGCCGCCGTAAACACCGTGACTAAAAGTGGTACCAACGATGTGAAGGCATCAGTGTACTACCTCACGCGCAATCAGGATTTTGTTGGATCGCAGGCCGGTGCGATCCCCTTCAATCCGGGCGTCACTGAGTTCAGCAACATCGGCCTCACTCTGGGCATGCCGATTCTGAAGGACAAGCTGTTCTTCTTCGGCAGCTTTGAAGATGACGGCGTCATTGAGCCGGCAACCACCTTTGTCGCCAATACCGGTGGTCAGGAAGTTGGTGGTAATGTCACGCGCGTACTGCAATCCGATCTCGACGGGCTCAGCCAGTTCCTTTCGCAGAACTTCGGCTACCAGACCGGCGGCTACCAGGGATACAACGCCGAGACGCCATCGCGCCGCTTTCTCGGCAAGCTCGACTTCAACCTGAACGACAACAACAAGTTCAGCCTGCGCTACTCCGACCTGCAGTCTTCGGCCGATCAGCTGGCGTCCAACTCCAACTCGCTCGGCCGTGGACCGCGTCGCACCAATCTGGACGCCCTCAACTTCCGCAATACCAACTACAGCATTCTTGAAAACCGGACGTCGTTGGTTGGTGAATGGAACTCGACATTCCGCGGCAACATGTCCAACCAGCTGATTGTCGGAGTAGATGAATCGGATGAGAGCCGTGGATTTACCGGCGATTTCTTCCCACTTGTTGACATTCAGGAAGACGGACGGACGTACACCTCGTTTGGCTTCGAGCCCTTCACGCCGAACAACGAACTGCGCTACAAGAGCTACCAGCTGCAGAACAACTTCACCATCTACGGTGATCGTCACGAGCTCACGTTCGGTGGCAGCTATGAGCAGTATCGCTCCGAGAACGTATTCTTCCCGGGTTCGCAGAGCGCCTACGTGTACAACTCGCTCGCCGACTTTTACACGGACGCCAACGACTTCCTCGCCAATCCGAATCGTACAGCCTCTCCTGTCTCGCTGAATCGTTTCGAGGTGCGTTGGTCGAACATTCCGGGCCAGGATAAGCCGATACAGGCGCTTGAGGTGGCCTATTCCGGGTTGTACGCGCAGGATCAGTGGCGTGCACTGGACAACCTCAATATCACGTACGGTCTGCGCGTTGAAGTGCCTGTGTTCGGCAATACTGGCTTCACCAATACTGCTGCCGACCAGCTGACCTTCCGCAACGCCGATGGGCAGCCCGTGCAGTATCAGACCGGCAAGCTCCCCGACGCCAACCTGCTGTGGTCACCCCGTCTTGGCTTTAACCTTGACGTCAACAATGACGGCACTACGCAGATCCGCGGCGGCACAGGTATCTTCACCGGCCGGCCGGCGTTCGTCTGGATCTCCAACCAGATTGGCAACACTGGCGTACTCACGGGCTTTGAGCAGGTGAACGAGACGACGAATCGTCCCTTCAATCCGAACCCGGATTTCTACAAGCCGCAGAACGTGACCGGAGCGCCTGCGTCTGCATACGAGTTGGCGCTTACGGACACCGACTTCCGTTTTCCGCAGGTGTGGCGCACCAATATTGCCATCGACCGCAAACTGCCGTACGGCTTTGTGGGTACGGCGGAGTTCCTGTACGGCAAGGAAGTAAATGGCGTGAGCTACATCAACGCCAACCTGCCGGCTGCGAACACCACGTTCACCGGTCCAGACAATCGTGCACGCTGGACAACCAGTAATCGCATCAACGCAAACGTTGCCAACGCTGTTGTGCTCGGCAATCAGGCCGTGGGTTCAGCGTGGAACATTGCCGGCTCGCTTGAGCGGGCATTCCAGAATGGTTTGTTTGTGAAGTCGGCCTACAGCTATGGTCTCTCTCGCAACACGGTTGATGCGGGCAACATCGCCGGCGGTTCGTGGACGGGCAATCCGCACGCTGGTGACCCCAACAATCCAGGCGCCGGCTTTTCCGCCAACTCGTCGGGGCACCGGTTCTTCACCGCCCTGTCGTATCGCGGAGAATACTTCGACTTTGGGTCAACGTCTGTCTCCATGTTTCTCGAGGGGCGCACGGGTGGCAACTTCAGCTACCGCTACTCGGGTGACCTCAATGGCGACGGCGTGAACAACAACGACCTCATTTACATCCCGCGGGATGAGTCTGAGATGAACTTCCAGCAGTACACCTCTGGCGGCCGCACGTACACGGTGGCCGAGCAGGTCGCCGCGTGGGAAGCCTACATCCAGCAGGACGACTATCTGAGCAAGAACCGCGGCTCGTACGCGGAGCGTGGCGCGGCGTTCATTCCGCTCGTGTGGAACACCGACCTGAGCGTGTCGCAGGACCTCTTCCGCGACGTTGGCGGCAAGAAAAACTCGGTGCAGCTGCGTCTTGACATCCTGAACTTCGGCAATCTGCTCAACGATAACTGGGGTCAGGGATATCGCGTGCTCACCACCACGCCAATCGCAGCCGCTGGCGCGGATGCGAATGGAGCGGCTCGTCATCGTCTCAACCGTCAGGGTACGGACCTGGTCCGGCCGCAGACGCTTGATCGTACCGCTGGTCTGGGTGACGTGTGGCGTATGCAGTTGGGTCTGCGCTACACCTTCAACTGATGCGCTAAGTCCAAGACAGTTAGGCACTTGTAATATAGACGCCCCCGGCTTATCAGAGCCGGGGGCGTCTATTTTTCTGTCTCGTCTACGTGTGGATCGCTTGCACAAAACCGCCCTTTTGTTTGCTTTGTAACGAGCGTTACATGCTCGTGACGGATTTGCGGCCCTGCTGAACGCATCCACACGTTTCCTTCACATGTA
>JBBSPO010000277.1:0-5213 GCA_038258695.1 Gemmatimonadales bacterium
CGCCGCAGTGCGACCATTTCTTGTCCACGTAGAGGTCATAGGGCAACCACACCACCGCCATCGTACCGGCCACCCGCACCTCGGCGTCGTAGCCCCGTTCAATGATCGGTGGCCGATTGCCGTTCGCGCGCTGCTGGGGTGCGGTGCGCATGCGGAACGAGGGCGTATTTTCGCGAGTGGTGGTCGCGTAGATCTGCGCCTCCGGCGTCATCAGATCGCTCAGGCGACTCATCTCACCGCTCTGGATGAACGTCATGGCGGAGTCGACCACCGCGAGCACGGCCTGCTGTGTGGCCGAAAGTGATGTCCCGGGACGCACCAGCTCCTGCGCGCGCAGCGGTGTGGCGACGAGTGAGGCAACAGCCGCGAGAGCAATCACAGTGCAGGAGCTGCGGTGAACGACGCAGTGGACGCTGCGGTGTACGATGCGGCGCGCACTGCGCTGAACGTGAATTAGCTCTGAAAAGCCGGACATGGCGCGTGTGGGAAGCAGGGTGGAGAGAGGTCGCAAAAATGCAGTCGGCATGGGGCCTTGGCGAGTAGGCTTGGTAACAGATAGTGTTCATCGTGCGCATCCGTCGCCCAACGCCCAGTCACACCAGCGCCACTACAATATGTCCCCACACAACCAGCAGGTCCTGCTCGCGTCCCGTCCAACGGGAGAGCCTTCGCCAGACAACTTCCAGCTCGTGAGCACGCCCCTGCCCACGCCCGGCGACGGGCAGCTGCTTGTGCGGCATCATTATCTGAGCCTTGACCCCTACATGCGCGGGCGCATGAACGAGGGCAAGAGTTACGCGGCGCCGCAACCGCTGGGTGAGGTCATGATGGGTGGTACGGTTGGCGAAGTGATGGTGTCAAACGCGGACGGCTTCTCGGTGGGTGATTTTGTGGTTGGGCAGGGCGGCTGGCAGGACTACGCCGTGGCCAACGGCTCCGGCAGCGCCGCGCCTCACAAGGTGGACACCACGCACATTCCGCTCTCCGCGTACCTCGGCCCGGTGGGCATGACAGGCGTCACCGCATGGATCGGACTGCTCGACATCATCGCCCCAAAGGCCGGTGAGACAGTGATCGTGAGCGCCGCGAGCGGAGCCGTGGGCAGCGTGGTGGGGCAGCTGGCCAAAAAACGCGGCTGTCGCGCGGTGGGCATTGCCGGCGGCGTCGAGAAGTGCGCGTATGTGGTGGACACGCTCGGCTTCGATGCCTGCGTCGACTACAAGGCACACACAGACATGAAGTCGCTGCTCGGGGCGCTGAAGACTGCGTGCCCCGACGGTATTGATGGCAACTTCGAGAACGTAGGTGGACGAATCCTCGACGCGATCATGCTGCGCATGAACCCTTTTGGCCGAATCGCGCTGTGCGGCATGATTGCCGGCTACAACGGCGAGCCGCAGCCTATGACCAACCCGGGTTTGTTGCTGGCGTCGCGGCTCATGATCCAGGGATTCATTGTCAGCGAGCACATGGGGCGCTGGCCTGAGGCGCTGCGCGAGCTCGGTGCGATGGTGGCGAGCGGTGAGCTCAAGTACCGCGAATCCATTGCGCAGGGTTTGGCCAGTGCACCCGAAGCGTTCTGCGGCCTGTTCGAGGGGCGCAACTTCGGCAAGCAGCTGGTGAAGTTGGCTTGACTTTCGGGAAACGGCCCTCAAGACTGTACAGAACCTTGTACAATCTAAATAGGAGAATCAATGCGTTCCACCGATATTCAGTCGCTAACCGAGTACAGGTCGCAGCTGAAGCAGAACATCATGATGGTTCGAGAAACCGGTCGCCCCCTGTTCGTTACCACCAACGGGAAGGCGGCCGCCGTGCTGCTCAGCCCGGAGGCTTACGACGCTTTGGCGGAAAAGGCCGAGCTCGCGGACAACCTCGCGCTAATCAGGAATGGGATGGAGGATGTCACTGCTGGACGAGTTCAGGACGCGCGAGCGGGCATCCGTGAGCTTGCTGCCAAACACGGCATCGTCATCCCGAAATGAGTTATCGGGTTCTCTATGCAGATCAGTTCCACGCGGCGATAGACGAACAACTCGGGTATTTCGCTTCCCAAGGTGCTCCAGAATCGCGTACTGCTGGTTGGCTACGGGATCTCCTCAAAATTGTCGATTCTCTCGACGCCTCACCACTGCGCTACCCTATCGCGGAACCAGAAAGCACTGTTGAGGGAGCTGAGGTGCGACGCATCGTTTTTGGCGACTACCTCCTGTTTTACCATGTCGATGAAAAGCGGGAACAGGTATTCTTGCTCGGTTTTCGACACTCTGCGAAGGCACCGTAGCAAATACAGGGAAACAAGATGCACCGTTCATTTCACTCTTCATTGCAACACAGCCAACGGCGCCCGCTGAGCCGACGCCATCTTTTCCAGTCGCTGCTCGCATGCACCGCTATACTGACAGGTTGCGCGACCGCCGCGCGCCAGCCCGCGTTGGCTCCCACGTCGTCGGCCACCGTATTGCGACTGCTGGACATTTCGCCGCGGGACGGAACGAGGCTCGACTCCAGCGCCGTGTTGGTGGCGCGACTGGCCTACGTCATCCCGGATTTTGATCCGGAGCAGCAGTACGTCGTGTCGACACTCTTCGCGCAGGTTGGCGGCGCCATGTCGAGCGTTGGGAGTGAGGACGTCCCGCTGCAGGCTCCGTATGGCATTGTGACAATCCGGCGTCCGGTCAAACCCGCAAACAGCAGGCTTCCGAACAATCCCATCACGCCGCTCACCGGGGTGTTCTACCTGCTCAAACAGGGCGCCGCTGTCGCCGCTCCAGACACTGTTGTGGATGGCAACTTGATGCGTGTAAGTGGCCGACGCCAAATGTCCGTCGAGGCACGAAGTCGCACCTTTTACTACAATGGCTCCGGGCCCGCACGAAGTCTGGCACGTGGACTGCCAGCCATTCTTGAAGAGTACTGGACATACCGGTCGAAGAAGGCGTTAGCCGTCGCCTACGACTCGGCGTCGATGTGGACTTACGGTTACACATTTGGCTATCCAACAGCAGACGCAGCAGTTGCTGCCGCGCTCGAGCAGTGCAAGGCCAGCGCTGTTCGGCGAAAGATCACTGCACCATGCGAGATCGTTGCGTCAGATGCTGATGGTGCGAAATAGTACCGAAGCTTGCAGTACTGATCAGCCGCAAGCATGAGGATGCACTGGTGACACCCAGACTCAAGGCGATTCACCCGGTTCTCATGGTGAGCGATGTTCATGCGTCCATTCAGTTTTACCAGCGGCTCGGTTTCATGCATGTATTCACCGACTCCGCGACTGATCCGAAGAACGCAGGCGTGCGACGAGATGACGTCGAGCTCCACCTCCAGTGGCACCACGCGACAGACTTCGCGTCCGGCGATCGACCAACCTATCGATTCCTCGTTCAGGAGGTGGACGAACTATCCGCGGAATTCGCTGCCGGAAATGCGGCGCTCGATCGGACCGACGTGGGCGACACCTCGTGGGGAACTCGTGAGTTTCACGTGCAGGATCCGGATCGAAACGGGTTGCAGTTCTACCGTTCTCTCTGAGTCAGGTTGATGAGTACTCATCTACTCGTCAGGGTCGCCAGACAGAGGTGCACATGAATACAATCATTCGACGCGCCCAACCCGGCGATGCACACGAGGCATCGCGCGTGGCCCGTGCTGCGAAGGCGCACTGGGGCTATTCACAAGCCCTGCTGGATGCGTGGGAACCGCAGCTCAGGTTCACGTCCGCGTACATCGCCCAACACGTGGTGTTTGTCGCGGAAGATGAGGGATTGGTTGTTGGCGTATGTGCACTCGAGGAGTACGGCACGCACCGCGATCTCGCGCATTTGTGGGTTCACCCAATGGCCCAGCACAGTGGACTGGGATCGGCATTGTTACGACGGGCGATGGAAGAGAGTGCCGGCCGTGATGGTCCACTTCGCGTCGAGTCAGACCCGAACGCCGCGGGGTTCTATGCGCGAGCAGGCGCGGTACGGGTTGGAGATGTCCCGGCCGCAGTGCCGGGGGAACCGTCACGAACGCTGCCGCTCTTTGAGTTCAGGAGCGCGGACGCGCAGTGACGATTACCATGCACGCAGAGTGCTGCGTTTGCAACGACGGCGGCAACTGTCATTGAAAGGAGCCTGAACGTGGGTCAGAGTGCACTGCGGTTTGCCATACTGTTCGTCGCCACCACCTTTATCGCGTCGTGCGCCCGCAGCACAGCGCAGCAATCGGCGTTTGAGCAATCTCCAGAAAATGCGTCACCAACCGTCGCGCGCAGCGACTGCTATGTCGGCAGCGGTTTCTGGAGCGGTTTCCCAAGTGGGCGCGGACGTGACACTTCGGCCGTTGATGCCGATGCTCGCACTATCGACTCGTGGGCTGTGCTGGACTCGCTCACCACCCGCGAGGCCGAACTGGACGCGCGTGTTACGGGAGCCCGGGCGGGCCAGCAGCCGGCGATGGTGCTTACGCGTCGGGACAACACGCTGGACCAAACGTTCTCGGTGTGGCAGCGCGGCGACGCGGACAGCATCGTTATTCGGTCCACCCGGTTAATCCCCGGCATCACCTGGCGCCTTGGCCGCGCCGCTGACACGCTGCGCGGAGAAGCGGTGCTTGTTCACGACGTGCTACGTCGGGACGCGGCCGGCACTATGCGGCGATCGATCTCGCGATGGCCCGTGATGCTGGTGCGCAGTCCCTGTGCGAATGTACCGATGGTTGAGGTTCGGTGAACGCATCACAAGAGGAGGGAGAAATGGATCCCGAGATACGCAACTACAACGAGCAGCAGGAATCAGGTCACAAAGAACTGTGCGACCTTCTGGCCGCGGAAATCGACAACCATCTGCACGGTGCATCAAGCAAGATCTGGCACGCACATCCCGTTTGGTTTCTGAATGAAAACCCAACGGTTGGTTACAGCAAACAGAAACCCGGCATTCGCCTGATGTTCTGGAGCGGCGCGGATTTCGAAGAACCTGCCCTGAATGTGCCCGGGAAGAAGTTCAAGGATGCATCAGTCTTCTTCAACAATGCATCGGAAGTAGACACAGCTGATCTTCGGCGATGGTTGCACAAAGCGCAGGATATTCAGTGGGATTACAAAAACCTGGCCAAGCAAAAAGGACGTTTGTCCAAGCGGTGAACCTGCCCTCAGACCATCAGCACGACATGCATTTGCCGCTGTTCTTCGATCCCTTCCGCACAAAGAACTCCACCGCTTCCAGGAA
>JBBSPO010000278.1:0-5210 GCA_038258695.1 Gemmatimonadales bacterium
CCCCGGGGCCGCGGACCGCCGAGCGTTTTGTGGCCTCGGCGTTCCGCGGGACATGGGACGCGGAGCGATTATTGCTCCGGCGTTCCGCGCTCCAGTGTCGCCAGCAGCACCCGGGCCCGATCAAAATCCGGGTTGGCTTCAATCGCCTGCTTGTACAGCGCCACCGCTTCGGGCACGTTCTTGCGGTCCTGCTCTTCAATGGCTCGGCTCAACAGCAACATGGCGCGAAACTGGTTGGGGTTTTTCCCGCCTGAATCCGAGAACTTTGACGCGTCGGCCGGACGCGGTGGCAGCTTGAGACCCGCGTTGATTTTGGTGCCCAGCTGGCTGATCAAGCCAATCAGCTTGTCCGCTTTGCCTTCAACCGTCTCCACATATTCCACTTCCGACGTTTCCGTATTCACGGCGCGCACATCAATGCGCATGTTCTCGCGCGGATCGATAATGAACGTGCCAAGCAACATGTGTCGCGCGCCCAGAATCTTGCCCACGCGTACCGCTGTTTCTGCATCCACCCGACCCGAGGCCGACAGGTCTTGCTCCTCAAGCAGCTGTTGCAAACGGTCACGCTCCACGACACGAATCGTGGAGTTGCGCGAGAGTTCGGTAATGAGTACTTCGGCCATGCCCTTGCTCAACGGCGCGTAGTCGGCGTTGCCCATCAGCGCGCTGTTCGTGAAGTACATGACAGCCACGGTCGGCTTGGCCACATCCTGCGCTGCGGTGGGCGCGGACATGACCACTGTGGCGAGGGCAACTGCGGCCAACATTGAGTTCAGCGTCTTCATAAACCATTTTCTCCAGTAGGCAGCGGCGACTGCAAGACGAACTACGCTTCATACACGAACCGGTCTGCCGGAAATCACGCGCAGACACGGTGCAACGTCACTCAGATTCGCACGCGGTGCAATAGTCCGCCCCGTTGCGGTGTGTATTTGCTCCCTACCCCTGCACCATGCCCAAGGTCTGTCCTGTCTGCGAAGCATCGTACCCCGATGCTACCATGTTCTGCCCCACCGACGGCTCCACACTACGTGCGGCCGACACGGACGGCGACCTCATCGGGTCGGTGATTGCTGATCGGTACCTCATTACCGACCTGCTCGGCGAGGGCGGCATGGGCAAGGTCTACCTGGCGCGACACGTGCGGCTGCCGCAGCAGGCTGCCATCAAAGTGCTGCGGCCGGCCATGCTGCGCGATCCGGCGGCGGTGGCCCGATTCAACCGGGAAGCCGCCAACGCGAGTCGTATTGAACACGAGCGCATTGCCCGTGTTTTCGACTTCGGGGAATCAGCCGACGGCACCGTCTATCTGGCGATGGAGTACGTACCCGGGCGTACGCTCAAAGGCATTATTACCACAGCGGGCGCCCTGTCGCCGGAACGCGCCTCCGTCATCACCCGGCAGGTGGGCGAAGCGCTCGACGCCGCCCACCGATTGGGCATCGTGCACCGGGATCTCAAACCTGACAATGTCATGGTCATTGAGGATGCTGAGGTTGGTGACCGCTGCAAGGTGGTGGATTTTGGAATCGCCAAGGCGGTGGGAGGAGACGCGGGTGAGGCTGGGCTTACCAAAACCGGCTTTATCGTGGGCACGCCCGAGTTCATGAGTCCGGAGCAGTTGCTGGGTGAAAATGTTGATCATCGCAGCGACGTGTACGCACTCGCACTGCTTTCCTTCCAGTGCCTCACGGGTGCGCTGCCGTTCGACACCACTACCCCCGAGCGCGCCATGACCGCTCGGCTGGTTGAGAAGCCCCGAACGTTGCACGCTGTGCTTCCGGAAGTGGCGTGGCCGGCGTCGGTGCAGACCGTGTTTGACCGCGGGTTGGCCAAGAGCGCAGAAGATCGCTATCCGAGCGCTGGCGCTTTCGCGCGCGACCTGGTGGCGGCTGTGGCGTCCTGGAGCGGGTCTACGGTCAACGTGCCAGCTCCGATTGTACCCGTATCGCCGGCATCGCCAGCGGCGCAGGCGGCGCCCGTGTCGGAGGCAAAACAACCGAACCCTCCGTCTCAACCGTCACCGTTGGTCGCTTCAGCCGCTGCTCTTGCACCAAACGCAAAAGAAGTGCCATTTGGCACGTCGAACAAGAGCACTACTAAGCCACAAAAGAGCCAGTTACCGCTCATTGGTGGCGGAATCGCAGTACTCGCCGGACTCGCTGCGCTGGTTGTCTTCCTGACAAGACCGGATGCAGCTGGCACCGCAGACACCACCGTACCATCGGCGCCAACGGGCTCGGCGGTGCCAGGAGACGCCACACCTCAAGTGATTTCTCAAGGCGATCCCCGCGTCGATGAGGGGCCACGTTTAGGAGACATAGAAAAGCCAGTACAAGGACTTAATAGCGACTCTTTGTCAATAATCGGCTCTTCATCATCTCGAGCGACTGATCAATTGGGCGCAACCGGCGGACTGGGCAGCAGCAGTCGTCAGACTGAGGCTCCCAGACTGCCACCGCCGGTAGCGGGCGGCACAGGCGGCACAGGCGCGGCAGGCGGCACCACTGGCGCCAGCGAATCCAGCGCCGCTGCCCGGGCCCGCCTCACCCTCGACAGCATCAGGCGGGCCATTGACCCGCTTTCGGCAACGCCGGCACAAGCGCGCGAGGGTGTGGCCGCACTGCGTGTGCTCATGCCCCGGCTGGGTTCAGCCGAAGACAGTGCGTGGGCCTTCCTCAGGCAAGCCGAAGCGCACTTCATCATGAACGATGCCCGGTCGGCGTGCGTGGCGCTCAAAGCGGCACGGCCGCTCGTTCGGACTGGCGGTCAGCGCGAGATTCTGACACTCATGAGCGGCTCCATCAGCGACGATTGCTGACGGAGCCGTCAAGGCGCTGGCGTCGCGGCGCCTCTACACGGTGCGTGCTTCAGAGCGCTGGCGTCAGGGCGCCTGGATGACCGGCGTCGGACAAGCCAATGTCTGACCCAGCCATCCACTTTGCATGAGCGGCAAGCCACCGGCAAAGCTGTAGGACACGACCACCGTACGGTCACCCTCAGTGTAGGTGACCTTCAGCTCGCCATTGGCCCAGGCGCCGCTGCCTTTACCAATCAGACGGAAGAGCGCCCACTCGCCCGTCTCATCGGCAAAGGTCACGCGGCCGGTGCGACCAAAGCTTCGCGATGTTTCCGCCTCCAGCTGCGCCGATTGCGGACTGCCGGCTGCGATCGGCCACTCCAGCACATTGGCCGGTGTGCGCGCATCGAACTGCGCCAGCGTGTTGCCATGCTTGAGCAAGACGCGGTCAATCTCGCCGCTGGGTGAGGTCTTGGCATCGACCCGCACGCGCGGCTCGGTGGCACCGTTGGGGAACAGGGCGCTGGAAACCCGGGCCGCACGATTAAAGAACTGCAAAAACTCGTCACTCAGCTGCATTGGCGCACCCGCACGCGCGACCCACTGCGTGCCGCGCTGTTCCACCAACGGCGCCAGATGATCGGCGTGCAGAATCCAGAACTTACCGATCTCCGGTGCCAGCACGTCGGTGATTTCGCCCAAGGTGGCTTCGCCGCGGGCTCGCGCGTTAAACGGATAGCGCGACGTCAGACCACCCAATGTCCGACAAAACTCCACGCCGGCACGATTCACAATCGCCGACGGCGGCTCGCCGCCACCTCCACCGCCTCCGCCGCCACCCGCTGCTGCAGCCGGCGGCGGCGTGGTGGGCGCCGCCTGAGCCACGCGAACCCGCGGTGGTCGCGTGGCGGCCACCGTGCGCAGCACTCCTTCCGCGCCAGAAATCGGTGCTTCCAGCAACGCCGACACGGTCGGTCCGAGCTGTGACGCGGCGCTGTCCACCGCAAACGCCTGCGCGACCTGGCGGGCCGATACCTTGGCCCGCGTCGCCTCCGACATGGCACTTTGCGCGCTCTGTGCGATGGCCAGCGCACTGGCCGTGTCCACCACGGGCGGCATGTTCATCACCTGCTCCAACGCCCCCTGCAGATTGAGCAGCCCGTTGGCATACGGTTGATTGGGCTCACTCACCAGCTTGTCTTTGACCGCCGGTGGCGTCACCGCGTGCACCGGCTGGAACGCGGCCGTAGTGATTGAATCCACATCGGTGTTTTGCGCCACCAGCGCAAAGAGACCGAGCAGTGGCGACTGTGCACCCCCAAGGATGCCCAGCTTTTGCGCCGCATCAGCCGTGCTGCCCGGCGGGACGATGGCGACAGAACGCACAAACTGTCGCCACTGATTGATCACGTCACGCGTGTAGCGTGCCTTCAACTCGGCGATCACACTGTCCCGATCGCCGGCCAGGGCCGCCGTTGCGTCGCCCACCACCCACTGCTCACCCTGGAAATATCGGTCGGCGTTTGCAAACGCGTCCTGCATAAACGACCAGCCACCACGCGTAAATGCTCCGGCCACTTCAGCAGACGATACCATCACGCCCGCCGAGTTGGGCACCGCTTGCGCCAGGCGTACCGGTGGATTGTTCTTGCCTGCCTCCGACAACATCGACTGATAAATCGGCTCAGCACCAGTGAACCGTCCCAGATAGTTGCGTGACGTGCTGACCAGACGGGCATCGGCAGCCGTTGGCCACGGATGCTCGATCGCCAGCTCCTGGGCAAAGTATTCAAACTGCCGACGCGCCAGGCCAGTGACATCAGCGTCTGTGGTTTGTCCGCGTTGCCACGAGGAGAGCAACACCGGGGCGAGAAACTCCGGTGTACTGCGCTCATGCTCCGCCGTCGTGATCAGATACGCCTTGAGCCGATTGTACGCAGCTCCATAATCATCCGATGGACTCGGCGTGGCGGGCAGCGCACGCAACGAGTCAACCAATGGCTGCCAACTATCTGTGTAGAGCTGTTGGCGGAAACCCTGGAGCCAGACCGGGCGAGCCGCATCCAAAAGTGCCGGACCGCTCCACAATCCCATGCGCATCGCCAGCGGAGCACCATCGCGTTCGTAGTCGTGCAGCGTATCAAGGACGGCGCGCAATGTCTCCAGACGGCGCAGTGCTTCGGGCGATGGGAAAACAATCGTGCCCGGCGGAGCGGTGACTTGCGGCAACGCGGCGACGGCGCGTGCTGCATCTTCGGTGCGCGCGGTGAGCGAACGATTGTTCACCCACGAGATCGTGAACAAAATGCACGCAACCGCGGCCATACCAATCGCCGAACCCAGCATGGCGCGGCGCAGGCGGTGTACACGCACACCACCGCGCGCCGCCATCGACGCGCCGGTATCG
>JBBSPO010000279.1:0-5191 GCA_038258695.1 Gemmatimonadales bacterium
GCCAATGATGATGCGCAGTTCGCGGAACTGATGACGCAGGGCGAGCTCACGAAGATTGCGTGGGAATACGATGTGCAAACGATGTGTGAAGGGCCCGGTCATGTGCCCATGCACAAGATCAAGGAAAACATGGACAACCAGCTGGCCTGGTGTCATGAGGCGCCGTTTTATACACTTGGTCCGCTCACCACCGACATTGCACCGGGCTACGATCACATCACGAGTGCCATTGGTGCCGCGCAGATTGGCTGGTACGGTACGGCCATGTTGTGCTACGTCACGCCCAAGGAGCACCTCGGCCTGCCCGATCGCGATGACGTGAAGGCCGGTGTAATCACCTATCGCATTGCCGCACACGCGGCCGATCTGGCCAAGGGTCATCCGCGTGCGCAGGAGTGGGACAACGCGCTCAGCAAGGCACGCTTTGAGTTCCGCTGGCGCGATCAGTTTGCGTTGGCGCTCGATCCCGTTACGGCGCTCAAGTATCACGATCAGACATTGCCGGCCGACGGTGCCAAGGTGGCGCACTTCTGTTCCATGTGCGGTCCCAAGTTCTGCTCCATGGAGCTCACGCAGCAGTTGCGTCAGCAGGCGATGAGTGCGGAAGTGGAGACGTTGTCGGCGCAGGTGGCGGAGGGATTGCGCGCGAAGGCGGCGGAGTTTCGGGAGGCGGGGGCGGAGCTGTATCAGCCGGTGGCGGGGGATTGACCTGAAGTTGCTTGACATTTAAATGTCACGCATGCAGTGTACGTGTTATGCGCACAACAATCCGACTCGATGACGCACTTCTGCGGGAAGCGAAGGCCCGGGCTGCCCGGGCCGGTCGCTCGCTGAACGAGTTCATCGAGTCGGCGGTGCGGTCGGCGCTTCTCCGTGAGCGCAGTCCGCGCGAGAGTGTGCCTCTTCCGGTTTTTGCTGGCGGGACGTTGCGTCCAGACGTCTCGCTGGACTCCAGCGCAAAGCTACTGGATCTGATGGAGCAAGACGACGAGCACTCACGGTGATCGTGCCTGATGTGAATGTGCTCGTCTATGCGGCACGTGAGGCGGCGCCTGAGCACGCGGGTTACCGAGAGTGGCTCGAGCAAACGCTCGCGGGCGTCGAACCGGTCGGCCTGTCGGAGCTGGTATTGTCCGGCGTGGTGCGGATCCTTACACATCCGCGTGTATTCGAGGACCCACTCACGATTGACCAAGCCTTGGCGTACACCGAAGCGCTTCGCGCGCATCCCGCTGCGGTTGCGCTCCGTCCCGGCGAACGCCACTGGGCAATCTTTGCTGCATTGGCTGCCGAGGCGCGATGTCGCGGCAATCTGGTGCCCGACGCCTACCACGCGGCACTCGCCATTGAACACGGTGGTGTGTGGGTGTCCACCGATCGCGACTTTGCGCGATTCCCGGGATTGCGCTGGAAGCACCCGCTGGGCTGACCGGTTCAGTCGTCCGACGACTAAACCTCCCCCAGCGCCTCAACAAATATCGGCGTGAAGTCGATTGTCAGCGCGTTCGCCGCGCCGGCCGGATGCCACGTGACCGTGTCCGTGTGCACACTCGGCCGGTCACTCTCCGGCTGCCAGCATTCAACCAGACGCGCGTCGAGGTCCACAATCCAGTACTCCACACCCTGGCGCTGATAGCGGTGGCGTTTCACCACACGATCGAAACGCGCCGTGCTTGGAGACAACACTTCGACAAACAGCAGCGGCTGCCCAATCTCCGACTGCGTGCGCGGGCGGCGACCGTCCACCAGCGGCAGCACGTACACGTCTGGTTGCACGAGCGTATGCGTGTCGAGCTCGATGTCGCCGGGCGCGACGAACACTGCTCCAATGCCTGCGCCGCGTATGTGCTCCTCCAGCAGGTGCGAGAGCAGCACGACCACAGATTGATGCGTGAGTCGCGGACTCGGGCTCACAAGCAGCTCCCCGTCCACGCATTCAAAGCGCTTCCCGGGTTCATCGGGCAGTTCGCGGACTTGTGCGGCCGTCCACTGACGGGAGACGACGGAGGGCATGGACATAGACTGCAGGGACGATGGGTTGGGGCGCAAGGCATGCGACAAAATGGGGACGGACGGATCAATCACCGTCACCATTTGAACGCGCACGAATGTTATTGCACTCGTTGCTGCATTACCGGTCACCACAGTGAAGCGACGCTGTATGACATTCGTGAATCTCACGGAGTGGGCATGTCAAACTGCAGCTTGTAGCGAACGAGTCGCTGGAATCCGTCATCGTTGGAAAGCGTAGCGATGATGGTGCCCTCATCAATCAGCCATGGTCGTGCTCGCGCCGGTAGTCGCACCTGGGTTTGCAGTTCGCCGGAAAGTGAAAACACGTTCCACACGCGAACATTGGCGTTTGTTTCAACTGCACACCAGATGCGGCCGCGATCGTCCAATACAAGCCTTTGATACCTGGGTGCCTTGGCCGGCGATGATATCTTGTCGAACGTGCGTCGCAGGCGACGTTGGTCTTCCAGTTGCGGAACTTGCGCGACTTCTGCTTCGATGAATGCTTCTGCGTCTGAACGGTTGAATGACTTGTCCTTGAATGGAAGTTGCAGCCGTATCCACTTGCCGGAAGCATTCCCCACCCTCACGAACACGCTGTCGTCGTGTCCATTGCCCGCCACAATGATCGAATCACGAGCGGCAGCCCAGTCTACCCGGCCACCCGGTACGCGCACGAACGTCTGCTCCTCGGGGTCGATGAACACATCGGTTCCGGGCAGCGCAGTGACTGTGTCCACATCGTCACGGCCGGGAGTCCATCGAATCACGTTCGTAAGGAACCGCTGACTGCCGGTGCCCGGAATGGTGGGCGGATCAAGCAGGCTAACAAACGATCCGTCTGACAAGCGTCCGGCTACCACACCGCCAAGTGCTACAGGGGGCACCTGGATCTCCCCGCGCGGCGAGAGATCTGGGCTCAGTGTCACCAGCCGAAGATTGGACGCATCGAGCACGCCAATCCCAACCGAGTCAGCGCCCGCCCACAAGACGTATCGCCACTCTCCCGGCCCGCTCCCACTGCGCGTTGCGCTCGCCAACTGATTTCCAGCAGCGTCAAAGCGAACAACAGTTTCACCGTCGACGAATAGAACGAGATCACCGTTCTCTCGCCGCGAAACAGAACCGATCTGAGAGTGGCCGTCGTTGACGTTTGCCCGACGCGCGAAGGCCGAATCCTCTACAACCTCTGTTCGATTGGCGATTGGTATCGCGCTGTCATCGCTACTCCGACAGGCAGAGAGCAGTATTGCCGCAATCCCGGCGCCGAGTGGCGATATCGCCCACCTCATACGCATCGCCCGCCGCTACTCCCACACCGCCAACACTTCAAGAAACGCATCACCATACCGCTCCAGCTTGGCCTGCCCCACACCCGGCACCTGCAACAGCTCGCTCGGCGACGCAGGCTTTCGCGCCACCATTTCCAGCAACACTTTGTCGCCAAACACGATGTACGCCGGCACGCTGGCTTCATCGGCGAGTTCACGTCGGCGCGCGCGCAACGCTTCAAACAAGTCGCGATCGTCGCCTTCCAGCTCAGCGGCATCGAGACCGCTGCTTGAGGTGCGCGTGCGATCGCGTGGCGCACGCCATGCACTGGTTGTTGTTTCGCTAGCCATAGCGGCAGCAACACGCGTTTCAATGCTGTCACCGCTGCACGCGTCACATGATTCAGCACACGCCTCAATGGACTCGTCAAAATGGGCAACGAGTGCCTGATGACGACAGCCACCGCGTTCCACCAGCTCAAACAGTGATACGGTAGACGCGTGTGTGCGACGACGCAGCGCATCGTCTTCAATGCGATCGAGAAAGCGCTCGTGCATTTTGACATCGGCCCACGAATAGAACAGCACACAATCACTGGGCAGTCCATCACGACCGGCTCGGCCAATCTCCTGATACCAAGACTCGATATCCTTGGGCATGTCACGGTGAATCACAAAGCGCACGTTTGACTTGTCAATGCCCATGCCAAACGCGACGGTGGCCACCACCACATCAACGTTGTCGCGCTGAAATGCATCCTGATTGCGCGCACGCTCATCAGACTCGAGCCCGGCGTGATAGGCCACTGCCCGCACGCCCTGTGAGCGCAAGAAGTCGGTCATCTGCTCAACGCCTTTCCGGCTCTGACAGTACACAATACCGCTGTCACCGGCGTGCGAACGCACGAGCGAGAGAATCTCCCGCTTGGTGTCGCCACCCTGCCCCTTCTTGCGTACGCCAATGCGCAGGTTGGGGCGAAAGAATGACCCCTTGAACCCGGCGGGCTTTTTCATGCTGAGCTGTCGCAGAATGTCGCGAGCAACGTCACGTGTAGCGGTAGCGGTGAGCGCGAGCACGGGAACGCCCAGTTCAGTTTTGAGGCCGTGCAATCGACGGTACGACGGCCGGAAGTCGTGTCCCCACTGGCTGATGCAGTGCGCTTCGTCTACAACCAGCAGTGCAATCGGACAGCCGAGCACGAAGTCACGCAGCGATCCGTCGAGCGCTTCGGGCGCAAGGAACACAAGTTCATATTCGCCGGCGCGAAAAGCATCCAAACGTTCGCGTCGGTCTTCCGGCTCAAGTGTGGAGTTGATGGCGGTGACTTTGAAGCCGAGTGCGGCCACCGCGTCCACCTGGTCCTTCATGAGCGAAATGAGCGGCGAAATCACCAATACGGTGCCGCCGAGCAGCCGCGCCGGCAGCTGATAGGTGAGCGACTTGCCCGCGCCGGTGGGCATGAGGGCAATGCAGTCGCGGCCGGCGAGAATGGCGTCAATGACTTCGCGCTGACCGGGGCGGAAATCATTGAAACCGAACACGTCGCGCAGGACGGCGTCAGGAGTTGGATGTGGGGAGACCGACGTCATGCGTGCAAGCTACATAGTCGTGCAGAGTCCTGTCACAGGTGCAACGAAATGATGTCGACGAACTGAGCACAAAACCCTTAGGGAAACTCTGCAAAAATAGGAATTGATTTTGGCTCGCCGCGTGCAATATTGGGGGCGCGCGAACGACCCTTTTTCAATCTGGAGTGCGGAGCCCGGCATGAGCGAGCAGCGGACGTTGATGAGTGTGGTCTACGACAGCAAGCGGAAAGTCACGCGCCGTGAGCGCTTCCTGCAGGAGATGGACGCGGTGATTCCGTGGGCGCGCCTCGCGGCGCTGGTGGCGCCGCACTACGCGA
>JBBSPO010000280.1:0-5184 GCA_038258695.1 Gemmatimonadales bacterium
AGATCGTGCACATCGAGGGCCACGATTGCCCTGGCAGTTGAATGGGGCGCTTCTGCGGCGCGAGGCACAGAAATGACGTTCATTGCGGCCACTCCAGCGCTGCATGCAGGTGAACAATTGTCGCGGCGTGCGCGCTCATTGCGGCCACTCCAGCGTACCACGCAAGTCGGCCAGATCTTGCACACCGTGCTTGTCGCACCAACGCGTGAGATCGCGCACGATGCGCTCAGGCGCCCGCGGATCGCGTAATGACGCCGTGCCTACACCAACCAGCGTGGCACCTGCCATCACGTACTGCACCGCATCTTGCGCAGTTGACACGCCACCCAGGCCGCAGATTGTCACGGTGGGCAATGCACGCGACACACGCCACGTGGCCAGCACACCAATCGGCAACAGCGCGGGACCGCTCACGCCGCCGCTTCCGAAACCCAGTCGCGTGCCGCGCGTTTCCGTGTCAACCACCAGACCGGGCATGGTGTTTACCAACGTGAGCGCATCAGCACCGGCGTCGACTGCCGTTTGCGCAGCGGCCACTAATCCTGTGCCAAGCGCCGGTGAAAGCTTCACGAACAGCGGACGACGCGTCGCTGCGCGCGCACTGGCTACCACCGTACGCAGCGCCTCGGGATCGGCGCCAAACTCAAGTCCGCCGGCTTTGGTGTTCGGACAACTCACGTTGAGCTCATACGCCACATGACCGGGCAAGTCATCGAGATGCTCAATGACCTGTGCAAACTCTTCAATCGCGAATCCAATCACGTTCACAATCACGCGTGTGCCGGCGTGCTGTTGGGTCATGTAATCGAGGTGCCGCGCACGCACTTCATGCATACCGGGATTGGCGAGTCCTACCGCGTTGATCATGCCACCGGCAAACTCGCCGACACGCAGGGGGGGGGCGCCCTTTCGCGGTGCAACGCTGACAGCCTTGCTGCTCAGACCACCGATGGCATCGAGATCGGTGACCTCCGCGAGCTCGTGCCCATAACCGGCTGTGCCCGACGCGAGGACAATCGAATTGCGAAACGTGATGCCGCAGGCCTGCACGCCCAGCGGACGTGTCGCCGCCACGCTTACCGGTGCGTGCGCCACAGCGCGCGACTGAGCAGCGCCTGACGCCGCTGGTGAAGCAGTATGAAGCTCGGGATTCATATCTGTACAATGTATCGGCGAGCCGCGCTTTGCCGTAACCGCGAGCGTGCCGATGCGCCAACAATCAGTTGTTGCACCGCCGCAGGCGCGCTGTAGCTACTGATCCGGCGATTGACCCGGCAGCGGAGCCGCCGCCCGACGCACCCGCAGCGTATCGGGCAGCGCATTGATGGCCAGCGCCCACCGACCGGCCAGCAGTGCGTCGGCAGTCCGGTAATCGGCCGCGTCCACGATGCTTTCACCGCGCAACCAGGCCGCCATGGCCGAGCTGGCGTAGCGCGTGTTGACTTCACGTTGCCACACCGCTGCGGAGTCTGGCCGCACGCGTGCGGCCATCACCAGCGCGCGCGCAGCCAGCGGCGCATCAGGCCACCGCGTGGTTAGCGTACGCCACGATTCCGCGGCCAACTGTTCATGCTGCAGGCTATCGCGCGCGACCTCACCGGCCAGGAACATCGCCGCCCCGGAGGCGTCGTCGGTGTCGTACAACATGAGCAACAGGGTGCACACCGATTGTGCACGGTCGAGGCTCGCGGACTGCGCGCTGCCGTTCTCATTAGTAAACGCGCGCGCCAGCCATAGTCGAAGCGAGGCGATCGAATCCACACCCGCCAAATCAAGCAGCGACAGACGAGCCGCCGCTTCAGCGCGCGCTAGCGAATCAACGGCGGTGCGTTCGCTCACCCGCTGGTACAAGGCACGCGCCGCCGCCGTATCACGCACGTACTCCAGCAGCTCACCCACCAATAACTGCAAACGCGCGCGATCGCGCCGAGGCGTGTTGCCGGCGTCAAACGCGTCGACCACGCGCAGCACAAGCGTCGTCTGGCCAGCTGTCATCGCACGGCGCAGAATCGCATCAATCTCGGGACGCGCGTCGCCCATTAGCGCTCGATCGAGCATCAAGGGCTCAGCGGCTGCCCAGTCATTTCGGCTCGCGGCCACGGCCAGGCGCTCCCACCGGGCCTCTTCCACCGGCAACAATCGCAGCAACGAGTCGGCTCGGGTTAACGCGCCCGAGGCCAGCGCGGCCTCCGCTCGCAAGCGGGCAACAGTGACAAGCAGTTCCGGATCATCCGTCATCGCGCCACTTGTGGCCAAAGGAGCGAGACGTGACTCAACGAGATCGTAGTTGCCACGGCGCATGTCGCACGCGCCGAGCGCCAGCGTCGCCAGTACACGCTCAGTCGCGCGCGATCGCGACGTGTCAGCGTCCGAGCGCAGAAAGAATGCGCTGAGCCGCTTCTCGGCACGATCGCATTCCGAAAGCATCGCCGCTGAACGCCCCGCGTGCAACAGCATCTCCGCGTGCCACTGCGATTCGGCGGTCTTTTGCAGTACGGCTTCGGCCGCCTCTGATCCCCTCTGCCAGAATACACGGGCGCTGTCGGGGAAACCTTGCCGTGCCAGCTCGTCGGCCCGTGCGGTGGCAGCCCGTGCGTTGTAGACGCCGTTGTAGTACACACAGCCGCCAAGCATCGTGGAGGCAACGAGTACCGCTGCAACTGCCGACTTCGCTGCGCCCCGAGCTCGCCTCACGGCTCGCCGGCGCCAACCTTGCGCTCGTACTGCGCGAGATACGCGACACATGCGTCAGCAATGGCTTCGGCCATCCTCTGCTGGCCGTCGGGGGAGGTGAGCCATCGCGCTTCGGCGGCGTTGGAGCCAAAGCCCAGCTCCACCAGCATGGACGGCATGAAGGAGTTCACCAGCACGCTGAACGGCGCCTGCTTTACCCCACGACTGGGACCCGGATGGACCTGCTTGAGCTGATCCTGCGTGAGCGTGGCCAGCGTCAGTGATTCACGCAGATGTTCGTTTTGGGCCATGTCCCGCAGAATGAATCCCAACGGGTCGCTGGACGACGTTTCTGCGTTCGTCTCAAACTTCACCGCCTCATTTTCCATGGCCGCGACTCGCGCTTCGTCTTCGGTCTTGGCTTCGGCCAGAAAATACGTCTCGAATCCACGCGCCGAGCCGGCATTTTTCCACCCGGGGTTGGCCGCATTCACGTGCACCGATACAAACAGATCACCATTGGCGCGATTGGCGATCGGTCCGCGATCCTTGAGCGCAATGAGTGTGTCCCGCGTCCGCGTCATGACCACCGTAATGCCGCGTGCCACAAGCGCATCGCGCAGCTTGAGCGACACCGCCAGCGCCACCGTTTTTTCGGAGACTCTTTGTGTGCCCAGCGTGAGGGTGGTGCCGGGATCGCGCCCACCGTGTCCCGCGTCTACCACCACGGTGCGTCGTCGCACGGGAGCACGAGCGGCCGGCGTGATCGGTGGCGGGGCGGCCGTCACTGCCTCACGCGACGTATTCGCACCTGCTGCCTGCGCGTCAGAACGGGCGGCTTGTGCCACGACCGCACGCGAGGCGATCGGACGACGCACAATGGGAGCAAACCGACGCAACTCCAGGCGCGCGGCATCGTACATCAGCCCGTTGAACGCGCGCGGCAGCACATCGCTGATCAGCGCGTAGGGCACGTACAGCTGGTCACCCGTTCGAAACGGAGATGCCGACATGGGAAGCGGATCCTCTCCACTGACAGCAAACGGCGCCAACACCACCAACGTGACGCCTGCCCCATCGAGTTCAAAGCGCCATTTGCCCTGACCGGCGCTCACCAGATTTCCGCCCAGCGCATCGGCCAGCAAGTCGCCGCGTACAGCCGATCCGCCCTCGGGGTGCGCGACCACAGGCACCGAGCGCACACGGTCTCCCACACGCACCACGAGCGGTGGAGTAGAAGCAGCGATCTGACAGGCACACAACAACGAAAGCAGCATCATTCCTCTGAAGGTCAGCAGCCAACCGGACGTACTACCGTGTACGCAGCGCGCGCGCGATCTCCCGGTCCGCGTCCTTCTTTTTAAGATCTTCCCGCTTGTCGTGCGCCTTTTTGCCTCGGCCCAGCCCGAGCAGGACCTTGACCTTGCCGCGAAGGAAATAGAGATCAAGCGGGACCAACGTCAGTCCCTGCCGCTCAAGCGACCCGTATAAACGACGGATTTCCCGCCGGTGGAGCAACAGTTTCCGTGACCGTGTGGGGTCGTGGTTGAACTGGTTGCCCATGCCGTAGGCGCCGATGTTCAGATTGAGCAGAAACACCTCACCTTCGACCGTGATCCCGTACGCGTCGGTCAGGTTGGCGCGTCCTTCGCGCAGCGCTTTGACCTCCGTGCCGCGCAAAACAACCCCAGCCTCCCACGTCTCCAGTATCTCGTAGTCGTGGCGGGCTCGCTTGTTCCGCGCAATGAGCTTGCGCGCGTCGTCTGCTGGATCAGGTTTGGCCATTCAGAGGGAAGCTAAGGACACGCCGCGGCCGCGCACAACATCTTACCCATCAAAGCACGTTGACTTGTCCCCTGCACTTCCCCTATACTCATCATTCCGCGCAGATAGAGTGTGACTGCGCGAATGCCGGAGTGGTGGAATTGGTAGACGCGCTGCGTTCAGGTCGCAGTGGGCGCAAGCCCGTGCCGGTTCGAGTCCGGCCTTCGGCACCTGAGAAGTTCTGTGAGAAGTTGACGTACTGAGTACAACAGCAATGCGGCGGGCATCCCTTGGGATGTACCGCCGCATTGTGGTTTCCGCCTTGCGTCAGCCGCGCCCGGTCCGCTCGCGCAGCAGCGCCGAGGGCGCGCGATCCTCGGGTAGCGAGGCGACCCCGAAGGCCTCGCGCAGCGCCTCGTTGGCCGCGTGCCTGAACGTGGTCACCAGACGCTCGGCCCGCTCCAGCTGCTCTGGTTGCGGCTCCAGCGTGCCGCATCGGTAGAGCAACACCCGTGCAATGCGCCTGAGTGGCGGTTCCGCGCGACCGCGGGCCTCCAGCGCGCTGTGATATTCGGCCAGATGCGCGTGCCATTCATCCACCACGCCACGACGCACACGTGCCTCGCGCGCGATCACCGCGTCAATGGCGTGCGAGACATCGGCGGCTGTGCGGTCGTCGAGTGCATCGCGTTCGGCCACAATGAGTCCGATGGCCTTCTGACTGAACGCCAGCTCCACCAGCGCCAA
>JBBSPO010000281.1:0-5154 GCA_038258695.1 Gemmatimonadales bacterium
CGCTGGCGCTGGCCGAATGCACGCTGCTGCGTGCGTTGAGTGTGACCGATAGCGAAACACCCGACAAATCGTTGAACGCCGAATCGGTGGTGGTCACAGGAGTGAGGGCTGCGTACGTGGGATGCATGGTATGCCCCAGCTGCGACAGCATGGACAGCCCTGCCCCATCGCTGCCGGTATTGGGCACCGACAACCCTCCCGTCGCGATGATGACCGCGTCGGCCGCAATGCTCTCGCCGTGCTCAACATGCACGAGCCAGCCAGTCGCGACCGGCTCAATACCGGTGACTCGTGTGTCCATGCGCATGCGCACGCCGCATGATCTGGCGTAGGCCAGCAGGCCGTCACGAACGTCGCGTGCTTTGTGGGACGCTGGAAACAGCTTGGCTGACTCGACTTCTTCTTCGAGCGGGATACCCAGCGTGGTTTCAAAGAACTCGCGTTGCTCCGCCAGCGGCCAGGCGCGCACAATCTTGCGCAGCAAGTTGGGGGACGAGTCGGTCACAAAGCGCGATTCGTCCACCCGCGACGGCAACACATTACATCGTCCGCCACCGCTGATGAGAATCTTGCGACCACCGTCGCGCGTCCGCTCAAGCAACAGTGTTTGTGCACCGCTGCGGGCTGCGAAAATAGCGGCCATCGATCCGGCCGCCCCTGCACCAATCACCACCACCCGCCTCATGCCAACTCCGTCGATATGCGTGCCAGATCAAACCACTACACGCGCACCTCAGACGGGCGACACGCTCATTTGTACCACACGTCAGCAAACTCAGGCGTACGTTCAAACACAAACTTCGTAAACGAACAGCGTGGTGAAATTTTCTGGCTGTGCTTGCGTGCCCAGCTCACCCCCCGCGCCACAAGCGCCGAGCCGAGACCATCACCCTCATGACCGGCGAACACCTCAGTGTGCTCAACCCGAACAAGATGCGCGTTGATCCGGGTGTAGGTCATGACCCCCACCACCGCACCGTTTGCGAAGGCCTCAAAGCGCCCCGCTCCGTCTGCCTCGGTTCGTTCGAAGGTAATCGTGGACATCAGACCCCCGGTCAGGACGCATTGCACGAGTCACGTTGCTACAGACTAATGCGCCGAATCCAATTCGTCCAATATTGCCGGAGACCGTGCGGTCAGACTCGCCGAGATGTGGCTACCAGCCGAGCCCGCCACACCACGTTACCCGTCCCTCGAGTCTTGGTGCAAATGGACCGTCAACAGCATGGCCGACGGTTCTTCTGCGCGCACGTCGTGCGGAACTCCGGGCTTGAGAATCAGCATCTGGCCAGCCGGCAGGTCGTGCTCATGACTCGCTGCCTGGACGCGAAGGCGTCCCTCGAGGCTATGAATCGTGACCAATCCCTGTGTTGTGTGCTCGGCCAGTGCACCGCCTCGATCAAAGGCGAACAGCACGTGCGTGACTGGCGCCTGATGGAAAATCGTGACCTGTCGATGCCCGTCTCTCGCCGGATGCGCTTCGGCGCGCAAATCGGCCAACGCTTTGTGCAGATCAAACGCGTGTGCCAAACCGGCGAATCGTTCAGAGGGAGCGGTGCGCAGGCGCTCGGACTGCGGCTCAGCATTCGTTTCTGGCATGGTCGAACCTCCGGGAGTGTAGGTGAGACTGCTCATGGAACATACCCCGAGCCGTGCATAACGGTTTGCACTGGGGATCTATCAGGAACGCAAATCGGTATGACTTTAGATGAATCCATTTTTGAAAACCGTATTTTCCGCTGCGCTACCGGTCTTTGCAGTCGCGCTTGCTGCATGTTCTTCGGGATCGGAACCGGCTGATCCGATCCCGCCAGACAACGACCCCAACCCGTCCGGCACGCCCAGTCTCACTCGCGAGGTGATTCTGTCCGATTTACAAAGTCCGTGGGACATGGCGTTCACCGCATCTGGCGACATGTTTTTTACGGAGAAGTGCCGAGGGCTGTCGGTCCGCCGCAGCGACGGCAGTATCACGAGGCTGTTTGGCACGAGCGGCTCGTCGCTGTCCGCGGCGGATCTGGTGTGCCAGGGACAGAGCGGGATGCATGGCGTGGCGCTCGATCCTGATTTTGCATCAAACCGCACGCTGTTTGTCTACATGTCGTCAAATCGGTCTGGCAATCCGCGTACAAATCGCGTGATACGATTGCAGCTCAACGATGGCTTTACAGTGGCCAGCAATCGCGAAGACATCATCACCGACATCGCGTTCAAGCACACAGGGAACGCACACGGTAGCGCTGGAGCGCACAGCGGTGGCCGTATTCGTTTTGGGCCCGATGGGTTTTTGTACGTCACCACCGGCGACAACCACAACGCTCTGGTGCCACAGAGTCCCACACTGCTCGGCGGCAAGGTGCTTCGGGTTGACCGTGATGGCCAGGCGGCGCCGAACAATAATGCACCGGCTGGTTTTGATCCGCGCATTTTTACCTATGGACATCGAAACGTCCAGGGCATCACATTCCGTCCTGGCAGTGGCCAGCCGTTCGTCGCTGAACACGGACCCAATCACAGCGACGAAGTCACACCGCTCGTGGCTGGTGGCAATGGCGGATGGGACCCAAAGAACAGGCCCGCTCTGAACTGCCCGGACAACTACTGTGGCTACGCCGGCAATCCAACAACGATGCCCATGACCGACGTCGCGCGTTTTCCTGACGCGATGGCACCGTCATGGCAAAACAGTGGTAGTTCGCAAGGCATGGGGCCGGCAACGTTTCTCGCAGGGAATCAATGGAAAGCATGGAATGGTCGGTTGGCAGTGGGCATTATGCGGGGAGAGCGCATCGAGATTGTCGTGCTCAACGCCGCTGGCTTGAGCACCGGCACCACATCAGCCTCTCTGCCGTCCGCGCGATCCCGGTCGCTTGTGCAAGGCCCGGAGGGGAATCTCTGGGTCGCAACCGATGGGGGCGAAATCTGGCGCGTTACACCGCAGTAGTCGCGGCGCTGAGCATCACGATGCTCACAGCGGCCTGCGAACGTCCATCGCTCGAAGTATTTCGTACCGAGCCGGCCACTGCGTACGATCGTTATGCCCGACAGCTCACCGACGCCGGCCTCGATTCAACGGCCCTTGGCCGGGAATGGCTTGCCGCCAGCGACAGCGCGCTGCGAGCACCGCTTGAGGCGTCCTTGCCGGCGCTTGAAGTGGGCGCGTACGCGCGCAGCGAAGCGCGGGCCGTGGCTTACCGGTTTTCGCTGAAAGACGGACAGCGCGTGAGTGTTACGGCACGGGCCGATGGTCTGCCACTGCGCTTTTACGTTGACCTGTTTGAAGCCGTAGCCGATAGCGCACGACCGTTTGTGCATCGCGCAACGGCCGATACGCTCACGCCACCTGATAGCGCTGCGGTTTTTTTGCGCCTCGACTACGAGGCGCGAGACGACTCTGAGTTTGTATTGCGACTGCAACCCGAGTTGTTGCGCAGCGGACGCTACACGGTGTCCATCGAAGTGGCGCCGGTGCTGGCGTTTCCCGTTGAGGGGCGCGGCAACGGCGCGATTCAGAGTCTGTTTGGCGTCGATCGCGACGCGGGTCGGCGGGTGCATCATGGCATCGACATCTTTGCACCGCGCGGTACGCCCGTACTCGCGGCCACTGATGGTGTCATCCGCAGCACGTCTCCCAATAATCTTGGCGGTATTGTGGTGTGGTTGAGTGATGAGGTGCGTCGTCAATCACTCTATTATGCACATCTCGACTCGCAGATCGTATTGCCGGGGCAACGCGTACGCACCGGTGACACACTTGGCTTTGTGGGAAACACCGGCAATGCGCGCACAACCCCGCCACATTTGCACTTTGGTATCTATCGTCGAGGGCAGGGCCCCATCGATCCACTGCCGCACGTGCGTCTCATCACACGCAGCGCGCCCAAAGTAGCCGCCGACACCACATCACTCGGCAAGCCCGCACAAACCCGTATTGCGCAAGCCACGTTGCGCGCCGCTCCCAGCACCTCGAGCGACGCACTGAGACAGCTACCGCGCGATGCCGATGTGCAGATCATGGGCGTCAGTGCAAACTGGTATCGCGTTCAGTTCGCCGACGGCACCAGCGGATATCTCACCGCAGGCGCGGTGCGGCTCGTTGAATGAGTGCGCCTGCACCGCACGTCGTCGGATTGTGTAAGAATCAGCCCGTGTGACAGGCTTTGGTCGTCGTGTTGTCCTACAACGTTGTTTCGCCCATGCGCAGCACCGTTTCCCATTCGTCTTCCGTTACCGGCACCACCGATAAACGCCCCACGCGCACCAACGCCATTTCGCTCAGCGCCGGCTCCGCTTTGATCTCAGGCAACGCCACCGGCTGAGCGAGCTTCTTCACCGCTTGTACGTCTACCATGAACCAGGTGGGCGTATCCGGGTCGGACTTGGGATCGAAGTAGTCGTGCGACGCGTCAAAGGCCGTGTGATCGGGGTATCCTTCACGAACCACTTTGCACACACCAACAATCGCCGAGGGTGTTGCGTTGGAGTGGTAGTAGAACACCAGATCGCCCTTTTTCATGCCGTCGCGCAGAAAGTTGCGCGCACCGGTGTTACGAACGCTGTCCCAGCTGGTGGTTTTTTTGGGGGCAGCGAGCAGATCATCAAAGGAAAACACGTCGGGTTCCGACTTCACCAGCCAGTAGCGACGCTCGCCGGCGGTTCGTGCGAACACGTGAGCCCACTTGCCCTGGTCATAGGGCATCGACTTGGGTGGTTTTCTGGCAGGTGACATGCGTACTGATTGGAGACAGGGAAAAGTCAGGTAACGAAGTGGAAGTTAGGCCATGGTGCGGAGCAGTCCTACCTCGTGCCATGTGCAGAAGATCAGATTACATCCGTACTCAGACCAAGGGTCTTTTTCATGCGACATTCAGCAACATCAGTGTACCTCGGCGCGCTGCTGGCCGTGATCGGCTCCACGTCGGCGGTCGCCCTGTCGGCGCAGCAGCCACCCGCCCGCGGTGGCTTCCGTGGCGGCACAACGATCCAGCCCGGCGAGGCGTGTCCCGCTGGTACCACCGAGATTCGTCCGCTTACATGCATGGCGCCAGCCGATGAGCCGCCGAGCATCCTGGATTATCGTCCGCAGTCAACGCTGGTGGTGCCGGAGCATAAGGTGCCGCGTGCCAAGTATCCCGTGATTGATTTTCACGGTCA
>JBBSPO010000282.1:0-5133 GCA_038258695.1 Gemmatimonadales bacterium
AAAAGTCGCGCCCTTAAAACGCGACCAGCACATGTGTTCGCGGGAGTAGCTCAGTTGGTAGAGCGCTAGCCTTCCAAGCGGGAAGTCGCGGGTTCGAGTCCCGTCTCCCGCTTGGTGCACTGGTTTTGTTTGGTTCAAGTCAGCACGCTCAAAAACGTATCGTTCGCACGCGGGGCGGCCATTGGTCGCCCCGTTTTGCGTTCCGGCCGCGAGCTGGTCCGTGTCGGCCACTTTGAAGCGCCCAGAACCGGCTCCGTCATTCGGTTGAGCCGATGCTCAGCGGGCCGTTGGCCAGCGTGTCACGAAAAAACGCACGCACGTCAAGGCGCAGTGGCACCGACGTGCCCGGTGGCTGCCACATCAGCTCTGTTGCCTCCACCACATCCTCGGCGCGCGAAGATATCACAGTCACTGTGCGCGCAGCGCCGTCCACCATCCAATACTCCGCAACGCCGATGCGCCGGTAGTAGGCACGTTTTACGGTCTGGTCGCGGCGCGTCGTGGCGGGCGACAGTACTTCGACCACCAGCAACGGCGCTGGCAGGTCGTCCCACGTGGTGGCGGGATCTGATACGCGCGGGCAAAGCATGAGATCGGGTTCAACTTCAGAACCGAGCATGCGCACCACCGCGCGCGGGCTCAGCAGATCACCGAGGCCGTGCTGCTGCACGAACGGATCGAGAAGCGAGCGCAGTCGCGATGCCAGCAGCTCGTGCGAAAAAGAGGGCGGGGGCGTCACGAACAGCTCACCGTCGAGCAGTTCGTAGCGGTTGCCATCTTCGGGCAATCGGTGGACCTGGTCGAGCGTCCACGGTTCAGTCGCGTAGGACATGAGCATGCCGTGTGTGTCTCCGGTAAGAGTGGTCGCGAGTGCATAGGGCGAAGATGCACCGACCGTCCGGAAACTCCGTTACCAATTTCACGCGCCCCTGATCACTGGACGACGGTTTGCCGGCGTCTCACACATAGCGTACGCTCGGCGAGGCAGCCGAGTCAAGCGGACAGGCTAGTGTAGTTTTGCGCGCGAACTACGGTGCACACCGCGGGCGGCCTGCGGGTTGACGGATTAGTCGTGCCGACGTGGCACAAAGCCCAGGCGTGCGTTCACCGCGATGCGTTGCTCTTGTGTCATTGTGCTCCACTGCGTGATCTCGTCAATGGTGCGGCCGCACCCGCGGCAGCGACGGTCGAGGTCGAGCAGACACAGTTTGATGCACGGCGACTCAGCGCTGGGCGGAAAGACGCTGGTCTGTGTGGTGGCGCGTGGGGGAACGGACGGCATGCGATCTCGGCAGCGGTTGACGCCGCGTCGGACTGACGCTGTGGCAATGCGTTGTTACGGACATTAGCGATGCGCGCGCACTAAACCAGCGCTTGACAGATCGCAAAAACAGGCCATACTGTGCATGCGATACTTGTTTGCACTCACGTGTGATTGCAAACAAGTGAACACAGCTACAAGACATAAGCTCTGGTCGTTGCAATTGGTGGTTCGATTGTGGCGCGAAGAGGGAACCCGGTGTGATTCCGGGGCGGCCCCGCCGCTGTGAGGGAGGACAACGGAGCATGCAGCCACTGCGGTTTGGTAACCGTGGGAAGGCGGCTCCCGCGGATGATTCCTGAGCCAGAAGACCTGCCAGCAGCCCGGAGTCCGCGCGCACCCTCGAGGGAGGATGAGCCGGGGATTGCGCGCGACGTTCAAGGTCGAGCGTGGCCGAGGGCTCCTTGCATTTTCTGCAAGGGGCTTTTTTGTCGCCGGTGGTGAAAACCGCGGGCTGCGAGCGTCGGTTGTTCCTCGGGGGTGCATTTACTGCTACACCGTACCAGGAGTCACCCGATGTCCACCACGCTTGCCACACCGCGCACCACCGACAACGCCAGCGGCGCGTACACACCGCCGGCGCCGGTGCGCACCCTGTCCGAGGTCATCAAGCGGGACGGACGTCGTGCGCCGTGGGACCCGGATCGCATCACGCGCGCCATTGCGCTGGCGTTTTACGCATCGCGCACCAATGCGGCCCCCAACCCCAATGCGAATGATGCCGCGGCACGCTTCGGGCTGGGCTTTACCGATTTCTCCGAAGTGTGTGCAATCACGCAGCTGGTCGTGAACACCGTGCAGCGCAAAGCTGGTAGCGACGCGTCAACGGATACGTCAACCGACGCAGCAACTGACGCAGCAACTGACGCACCAACGGTTGAAGACATTCAGGACATGGTGGAAATGATGATCGCGGCGCGCGGGCATTGGGATGTGGCCAAGCGCTATGTGATCTATCGTGCCACCCGTTCGCAAACTCGCCTCGTGCAGCACAGCGCGAGCGGACTCGAAGACTACATTTTCATTTCGCGATACTCGCGCTATCGTTCCGATCTGGGACGTCGTGAAACGCCCGCGGAAGCGTTCACACGTGTGATGGACATGCACCGTGTGCACTTTGCCGATCGATTGGATGTGCCGGTGGCCGGTCTGGACAACCGGACATTGCGCGCGCTCATGGATGACACCGAATACGCGTTGCAGCGCCGCGCGATTCTGCCCTCCATGCGATCGCTGCAGTTTGGTGGACCGGCCATTGAAGCAAACAATGCGCGCATGTTCAACTGTGCCTTCACGCACATGAATCGCATTGAAGCATTTCGCGAAGCATTTTTCCTGTTGCTGTCGGGTACGGGCGTAGGATTCAGCGTGCAGCGCCATCACGTCGCGCAACTTCCGTCCTTCCCTGTGCGCGCGGCAGAAAACGACCTGCCGGTTGTGCACTACGAAGTCACGGACAAGCTCGAAGGGTGGGCGGATGCACTGCACGCCCTGTTCACGAGCTATCTCAACGGCACCAAGGTGGAGTTCAACTACAGCGTCATTCGCGCGCGTGGTGTGCCACTGCGGACATCGGGTGGTCGTGCACCCGGACACTTGCCACTCAAGAAAGCGCTGTCGGCGGTTGAGCGCATGCTCGATCAGGTGTCGGGTCGCGCGCTCCGGCCCATCGAAGTGTATGACATTCTCATGCATGTTGCCGTGGCGGTGCTGGCGGGTGGTATCCGTCGTTCGGCCACCATCTGTTTGTTCTCCGCCAACGATGAAGAGATGGCGGCGGCCAAAACCGGCAACTGGTTCGAGACCAACCCGCAGCGTGGCAAGTCCAACAACTCTGCGGTACTTGTGCGACGCGATGTCAACGAGCAGGACTTCGCGCGTTTGTTCGAAACGCAGAAGGAGTACGGTGAGCCTGGATTCTACTTCGTGGACGACGCCGAATACGGCGCCAATCCATGTGTCGAGATCGGGCTGGCTCCGTCATTAACCGTTGATGACAGCGCTCGCGTGGCGCTCGCCGCGTACGGACATGAGGACGTCGCCAACGGTGCGCGCCTCAGTGGCTGGCAGATGTGTAATCTCACCACGATCAATGGTGCGCTGTGCGACAGCGAAGCCGACTTCCTGGCCGGCTGTCAGGCCGCGGCGTTGCTCGGCACCCTCCAGGCTGCGTATACCGACATCAGCTATCTGGGTCCCGTCACGCGCGTGATCAACGAGCGTGAGTCACTGCTTGGTGTTTCCATTTGCGGCATTCTCGAACGTCCCGACGTGTTGCTTGATCCCGCGGTGTTGGAGCGCGGTGCGCAAGTGTGTCTCGATACCAACGCCGCGATTGCGGCGCACGTGGGAATCAATGCTGCGGCACGCCTCACCTGTGTGAAGCCTGAGGGCACGGCCAGTCTGGTTCTTGGTGCGGCGTCAGGTATTCATCCGCATCATGCGCGGCACTATTTCCGTCGCGTGCAGGCGGCGCGCACCGAGCCGCTGTATCAGTGGTTCAAGCAGCACAATCCGCACATGACTGAAACGTCGGTATGGGATCCACAGACCACCGATGTAATCACGTTCCCCGTCAGCGCGCGCGAAGATGCGGTGCTGCGTGAAGAGGTTGGGGCGGTGCAGTTTCTTGAGTATGTACGCACCGTGCAGCAGCATTGGGTATGCGCCGGTCGCCGTCACGATGCGTTCAACCCCGGACTGCACCACAACGTCTCCAACACCGTCACCGTGCGCGACGAAGAGTGGGATGCGGTGCAACAGTTTATCTGGGACAACCGGGAGTATTTTGCCGGTATTTCATTGTTGCGCGAAGCTGGCGACAAGATTTATGCGCAGGCGCCGCGTGAAGCGGTGGTTACCGAGGCCGACATCACCAGGTGGAACGCGCTGCAGTATCGCCCGGTGGACTATACAGCGTTGCACGAGCAGGACGACCTGACCACACTGGCCGATGTGGTGGCCTGTGCCGGTGGAGCGTGCGAGATCGTATAGGCGACCGGGACAGTGAGGGCCGACGCGACCGTTGAACGCGAAGGCTCTCCGGTTGACACAGAAAGATTGAGAGCAAGGGTTCTGCCAGTCGGGCGGGTGGTCGCGCGTGAGACGTTGGCTACCCGCCCGAAGGCTGTTCGCCGACACCGGGCAGGGAAAAGGTGAAGGTGCTGCCTTTACCCAGCTCGCTGGACACGGTCACGCTGCCGTCGTGTGCGGTGACGAGCGTTTTGACGATGGCCAGTCCGAGGCCCAGCCCTCCCGGCTTCTCGCTATCGGTCTCGTGTTTGGTGAACACCTGGTCCAGCCGTTCCGGTGACATGCCGGCCCCGTTGTCACGCACAAAACACTCCACCGCATCGCCCCCGTTCTGGGAGCGGGCGCCAACGCTGATTTCTCCGTTCGGTGTGTAGCTGATCGCATTGGCGATCAGGTTCTGCAGAAGACGTCGCAGCAGACCGGCATCGGCGTATACCTGCAAATCGAACGGGACCTCATTGAACAGCTGCGTGGAGCCTGTGCCGGCCACCGGATCCAGGTCGTGGATGAGTAGCTCGACCACAGACCACAAGTGAAAGTGCCGTCGTTGCAACTTCACACCGGCTTCGGTGGCGAGTGATGAGTTGTCCGCGATCACCTTGGCCACCAGCGTCTGCAGTTTGTCGACGCTGCGCTGCAACGCGGCGAACATTTGCGCAGCTTTGGGTTGCTCGGCCATCGTCTCGGAGAGCAGCGATTCGAGCACGCGCGACGACGGCGCGATGGCGCTGAGTGGTGTGCGCAGATCATGCGCGACGAACGCCAGGTATTCTTCTCGT
>JBBSPO010000283.1:0-5115 GCA_038258695.1 Gemmatimonadales bacterium
CCATGGCCGACGAAGCCTCACGCGAACAGATCCAGCGCGCCATGACGCTGTTGCTCGAAGAACGCGCCCCGATGGTTCGCTGGGAGTTTCCCTGCTCCTCGCCCACCGAGGAACGCATCTTCCTCATGCACATCTCGGCGTTGCGCGGGCCCGAGGGAGTGGATGGGTTCGTCTTTTCAACCGTCGACATTTCGGCCAGCCACCGCTCGCGGGAAGCGCTGATTGAGACAGGGATCGCCCTGTCGCATGCGATCGATGTGGGGCGGGTGTATGAGGAAGTTTCCCGGCAGGTTCGACGGGCCGTGCCCAGTACGGGCGTGGTCATTGCCGTGGCCGACGACGAAACCGCCGCCATCCGCATCGCGCACCGGTGGGGCTTTCAGAAGGCCGGTCCGGCCACCGCGCTGGAGTCGCGCCTCATGCCGTCGTGGCTCGAGGCGCTGGCCGCGGGGCGTGTGGTGTTGCAGGAAACGGAGGGGCACCTCGAGATCACCGTGCCGCTCACCAGCGCCGAAGGCGTACTCGGCGCAATCACACTGGCCACCGAGTCACTGGAGTCGGCGCAGCAGCTCGACGAAGCGGAGCGCGTGTTTTCCGTGATCGCAGCGCAAACCGCGGTGGCCATCGAGCGCGCCTGGCTGGTGCGCCGAGTGGAGCACAAACGGCGTCTGGAGGCCATCGGGGAGGTCGCCGCAGGCGTAGCCCACGAACTGCGCAATCCATTATTTGGTATCTCGTCTGCCGCGCAGCTGCTGCGCTTCCGCGCGCGCGAAGATCCGGTGGTTGAGAAAAACGTGGGGCGCATACTTCGCGAGGTTGACCGTCTCAACAAAATGGTCACCTCATTGTTGGACTTTGGCCGACCGGCTGCGGCCCACCTGGCGCCCGGCGACCCGGAAGCGCTTTGGGACGATGTGCTGGAGCTCGAACGCGAACGATTGAGCCAGGCCGAGGTCAAGCTCAAGCGGGTGCGACTGGACCAGCCAGTTCGCTGCATGATCGATGCGGAACAGCTCAAGCAGGTGTATCTGAACATCCTGGTGAATGCGGTAGACGCCGCACCGTCTGGTAGCGAACTATTGCTCAGCGCCCATTTGCTGCCTAACGGCAGTTGGCGCTCCCGTCTCACCAACGGCGGCTCGGCCATCCCCCCGGAAGTGCTGCCGCATGTGTTCGAATTCTTTTTCAGCACCAAGCCCGGTGGCACGGGCATCGGACTGGCACTCTGTCAACGCATCATGGATGAACATGGTGGTTCGATAGCGATCGATTCCGCGCCGGAGCAGGGTACGACGGTCACCCTGGCGCTCCCCTCGACGGCGGCCTCGTGACGCTGTCGGTGTTGGTGGTGGACGACGATGACAGCGTGCGAGAGACACTGGTCGAGTTCTTTGAGACATTTGGTTACACCGCGCGCGGCGCCGGAACCGCGTCGCAGGCGCGGGCGATGGCGGCCGAACACGCCCCGGATGTGGTATTGCTGGACTTGCGGCTGCCCGACGCGAGCGGACTGCTGTTATTGGACGCACTGCGCGCTGACGATGCCGATGTTGGCGTGATTGTGTTGTCAGGTTTTGCCGATGTACGCACAACGGTAGGCGCCATGCAGCGCGGCGCTGTTGACGTGCTGGAAAAGCCGGTGGACCTCGAAGCGCTCGCCGCCGCGGTTTCCCGTGCCTCCGAACGCGGTCGGCTGCGACAGGAGCTGGCATTGTTGCGCGCCCGTGATCGACACGGCGATTCGCCCGATCATTCGAACAGCGCCGCCAGTCTGCCCCGGACTTTTGAGCAACTGGTGGAGTTGGCCGCTCGCAATCCGGACGCTCCCGTGCTGCTCCAGGGCGAAACTGGAACGGGCAAGGGTTACGTCGCGCGGCAAATTCACGATCGATCGAGCCGGCGCAGCGCACCGTTCGTGGAGATCAACTGCGCGTCGCTCACCAGCACGTTCTTTGAAAGCGAGCTGTTCGGACATGAACGGGGAGCTTTTACCGACGCGCGCACAGCAAAACGCGGCCTGCTCGAAGTAGCAGGCGACGGCACAGTATTTCTCGATGAAATCGCCGAGATGCCCGCCGAAGTGCAGCCAAAACTACTCAAGGTGATTGAGGAGCACTCGTTCCGCCGACTCGGCGGCACGACATCGCTGCGCAGCTCCGCCAGGCTGGTGGTGGCCACCAATGAGCCGCTGGCTGCTGCCGTGGAAGCCAAAACATTCCGGGCAGACCTCTACTACCGTCTGCAAGTGCTCACCATTCTGCTGCCGCCGCTGCGCGACCGGCGCGCCGAAATCGAGGGGCTCGCTCAGGCGCTGCTGCCGCGCGGCGCAACGCTTGGGCCAGAAGCCATGCGCGTGTTGCTCGACTACAACTGGCCCGGCAACATTCGCGAGCTGCGCAACACGCTGTGGCGCGCCAGCATTCTGTCTGATGGCTCGGCCATCCAACCCGGCCACCTTGGTCTGGCCAGCCCGGAGAAATCGGCGGTGATCGATACGCCGCCAGCGGTGCTGACCCTCGAAGACGCCGAACGCGTGGCCATTGAAGCCGCAATGTGCGAGAGCGATGGAAACCGCACCCGCGCCGCCGCCCAGCTGGGCATCGCACGGTCCACGCTCAATGAGAAGCTCAAGCGCCTTAGCGCGGCAGATTAGAGCGCTGCATCGAAACCGGTGTCCGGTTTCCGGTCGTTTGCATTGCCAACCGTCCGGAAGCGCTCCAGCCAGACCAGCAACTTTGTGAGATGCGTTTCTCGTAAGCCGTTGCCAAACAAGCAATTGCACGCCACTGCCACAATCTGGTCCGGTTCTCGCATTACTCGTCAGTATGGAAAGTCGAGAAGTGAAGCGGGTTCTGGTGGTTGAAGACGAACAGTCCATCAGGGACATCCTGGTGGAGCTGTTCGAGGTCGAAGGAAATCACATCACGGCGGTAGAGTCGTTGCCGGAAGCGCTGGAAGTGCTCAAGACGCAGTCGTTTGACTTCATTGTCACCGACTTGCGACTCGGCGGAAAGCGCGATGGCGGTTTGCAGGTGATGGCGATGGCCGGAATGGTGTGCGACGGAGCCACTGTACTTGTGCTCACGGCGTATCCGGACGACTCCAACCGGCAGGCCTCAAGTCGACTGGGTGCGTTGCATTTTCTCGAAAAGCCGGCTGATCTGCACACAATCGCAACGCTGGCCAATGAAGTCGGTGTAGGCACGGCATTTGGCGCCAGCCACACGGCAGCACCACAGGGTTTGTCGGGCGTGGGTTAATCGGAAAGCTTCGTGCACGACGAGGGTAAGAGGTTCCGCCGAGCATTCTCGGCACTGGAAGGCGTTGTCAGGTCTGTTCCGCGGGGTGGTGGTGATACTGGGGAGTGTCACGTGGACGGCCTGGCAACTTCTGGTGAGCGATGAGATTGGCGGAAGCAACGAGGGCGGTCTCCCGAATGGGGGCCCGCCCTCTCCCCTTTTACTGGAGTCAGCCGTGACAAGTGTATCACGCGTTTCGGCGAAGATACTGCAAGCGACCGAAGGTGTGATCGTACAGGGCGCTGAGCGAGCCCAACCCTTCCAGCACCAGCCTGAAGTTTCGTACGCCAGGTTGCGCCAGCTCTGCGTCGAGCAACGCCAGCTCCTGGCGCAGGCGCTGCTCCAGCCGACGGGTGAGCGCCGAGGCTGTCTCGTTGGGCTGCGCGAACAGTGGTTCGCCAACGCGAACAAAGCACTCCGCCCGTTGATCGAGCCGGAACTCGTACCGTACGGCCACCGGCACCAACGGAACGTCCGGCATCACACGCGCGAAGCGCGCCATGAGCGAGCGAAACGCCAGCGGCATGTGCGCCGGCAGCAGTTCGCCCTGCGGCAACACCCAGAGCGTTCGCGATGGCCCACCGTTGAGCAAGGCGCTTGCGTACGTGGGCAGCGCGCGCAGGTCATCGAGTCGGTCGGTGGTAATGCCAAAGCACCCCAGGCGTCTGAAAAACGGGTACCGCTTGAGCTCCTCGCCGCGAAAGAGACCGTAAGCGTCTCGCTGCAGCACCCGTCGGGACAGAAACAGGGTGAGAATCGGGTCCCACCACGCGCTGTGATTGAGAAACGCAATGCTCGGCGCCGGGCCGTCCGGGAATGGGACGCCCCCCAGCCACACCCGGGCAAACGCTCGGCGCAGCAGAAATCGGAAGTAGCGCGCAGCCGCGCGCTCCGCCAGGGGGAGCTTTCGCGCCTCGAGCAGCATTAGTCGACGATGGGACAAACCATCAGCCAGCGCAATGTGCTGGCCCCAAATTTGTTGTGCGCACCACTGGCCGGTATCTGCCGCGACAGTGGCGGGATCAAATCCCAAACTGAGTGCGTTGACTCACAGTCGCGGAAGAGTTCACGGCTTCGTTTTTTCTCATTTCCAACCTGGCGATCCATGGCTGATTCACCGGTCTCGTTACTACGCGCCCATTCCCGTCACGCGCCCTGGAACGCGCGCGGTCTGGCCGCGCATGCGTCGGCGCTTGTAGACGCCGCCGGCATGCGTCCAACCAACGCATCGGCGCGCGCCATGCCAAGTGCTCGCGCCGTACGATTCTACGTCGCCAACGGGCTGCTCGACCGCCCAGAAGGCGCGGGCACTGCGGCCACGTACGGATACCGGCATCTTCTGCAGCTGCTTGCCATTAAGATTCGCCAGCGTGAAGGACAAACGCTCGAATCCATCAAGGCAGAAATGCGGGAGGTTACTGGTGACGCGCTCGAACGACGCGTGGCACAGTCGCTTTCGCCGGCGCTCATGCTCAACGGCAGCAACGGTATGGCCACCAATGATGGCCCTGCGACGTGGCGTCGTTTGCCCATCAGCGACGGCGTGGAAATTCATGTGCGCGATGATTCACCGGCGGCCCGCGAAAGTGTGTTGCTTGCCATGCGTGAGGCTGTACGCGGCGCTGTGGGCCGCGCAGACGTCACCGACTGACTTTTTCCTGAGAGTATATGCACCGCGTCCTGGTCACTGACGACATCGACGCGGAAGGCGTCGCATTACTGGTTGCTGAACCTTCGCTGCAGGTAGACGAGGTCGCGACACTCCCTGTGGCCGAACTGCACGAACGCATCGGCAACTACGATGCGATTGTGGGTC
>JBBSPO010000284.1:0-5104 GCA_038258695.1 Gemmatimonadales bacterium
ATGCAGTTGTGTGATCTGGTGTGCGGACGTGTGCGTCGCGAGGTCAAGGCACAGGAGCGGGCAATTCTCAGCTAACTGCTCGGCTGCCCCGCCGTTGTTTCGCCCGCGCCCCATAGCACGCGCTGCGCGACGTGCTCGCCAACAACGCGACGAACTGCGGTACTGCCCGCGCGTATGGCATCGACCGCAGCCAACAGTTCGTGCAGGCGGGCATCGCGCAGCGCGACTCGCGCCGCAGCAGGAAACAGTGGCACCAGCATGTCGCCACGGACTGTTCCCGATTCATCGGGCCACACGAGTGCACGTGCGACGTCGCTCACCGTTTCACCCGACAGCAATGCGCTTACGTCGTGTTGTGACCACGCCGTGGGGACGCCCAGTGTGTCCTGTCCGCGTATTGGCGGAAAAGCGTAGCGCACACCGTGCACCAGAAACTCGCGCAATGCTGAACGTGCAACCGTTCGACTGCCTGGTCGCAGCAGACCTGCCGCTTGCAGGCGTGCGACACCGCGATGTACGGCGCTGGTGCTCGTGGCCAAGGCATCGGCCATCGGCTCGTAGCGATCTTCCGGCTCAAGCAACAATCGCAGGGCGACGGCTACATCAAACGGTCGAAGTGTGAGTTGCGATGGTGTGCGCATGCAAAACCAGTGACGCGAAAAAGGAATAGTGGTCAGCTGCTCTGGGGTGTGTCACCAAACTACCGGCGGCACGCCCGGGCGCCATGCCTCAGCCATTATTTCTTGCAGAACTGGACGTGCAGCACGGCAGCGTCGCGGTGCGCTGCAAGGCTGTCCTGACGCGTCTGCCGTTTGGTGGGTAGCCCCTGCTGGCCGCGCACAGTACACTATGGGGTTGCTCCCCAGCGCCTACATCAGGTGTCCGCCCAACTCAGAACTTCGGCTGTTTGTGAATCCCTCCGTCACCGATTTCTCTTTACGTGACAGTCCCACGGTGCGATCTGCTCCGGCTGCCTCAGCGGGGCCGGCATCGCCGGTCGCCATGCAGGGCCAGCAGCGTGACACCCATGACGTCATGGGTGGACTTATCGAAGTAATTCTGAGTGCGGTGGACGTGCCAGTCGCGTTCGTCGCGCTCCTGGCGGACGCGGAGAAATCCTTTGGTTCGGGGGCTAATGCCCCGGCCGCCAACGCCGCCGCTGGCGCTGTGGATCACAGCGCGTCCGACAACCAAGCGCGGCGATCGCTCCTGTATGGCCGCGACACGGCGCTGGCCGGCACACTGGCCCGGTCCGTCTGCGAGGTGGGCGAACCGTTGTTGATTGAGGACACGCGCACACACGCGGTCCTGCGCGGAGTGCAAACAGTGCGCGGCGTGCGAGTGCTCGCCTGTCTGGCGGTTCCGGTAACCGACGCCAATGGCAACCACGTAGCGGCGCTCTGCGCACTGGACGGTGTGCCTCGTTGGTGGACGCCCAAAGACGTTATGACGCTCACACACGTGGCCGATGCGATTGCAGCGCTGATCAAGGCACCGCCACCCGCCGACGTGGCACCGACTGCTGTAACCCAACCGCATCCGCACCACCTTGATATCGACGTGCGTGCGGACCGACGGACTTCGGTGGCCGACACCCTGTTCGACCGCATGCCCGACGGCGCGCTGCTGATTGATCGCAGCTGGACGGTGCGCTGGTTCAACAACTCGCTGGTCAACCTGCTCAACGTTCCCGCAGGCACGCTCGAGCAGATGAGTTCGCGCGACCTGCTCCGGCCGCACGCAGACAGCGTAGTACTGGCTGGCTGGCAGCGCGCCCTCGATACAAACACCGCCGACGTCGCTGTCTGGCATCATCGGGCGAGCAACCGCTGGCTTGAAGCGCACGCGTGGCCCGTGGCCAATGGACTGGCCATTCTTTTGCGTGACGTTTCCGACGCACGTGAAGCGGCGCTGGCAAGCGAGCGACGGGCAGAGGCGCAGCGCAACGCGCGTTCGTTCAGCGCCATTGAGCAGCTGGCTGGTGGTGTCGCGCATGCATTCAACAATCTGCTCACGATTGTTCGCGCCAACGCCGAGCTGATGCAACTGGGTTCAGCGGCGGACGAGATGCGTCTGGAACTGCAGGAGATTCAGCGCGCCGCTACCCGTGCCACGGACATCACGCAACAGCTGTTGGCGTTTGGCCAACAGCAACAGCTCGAGCCCGTGCACGTGTCGCTCAATCACGCACTGTCGGTACTCGAACCGGCGTTGCGCCCGCTGCTGCCCACGAATGTGCGCGTCGAGACATCGTTGAGTGTCGAGAGTACCATGGTGCGCATGGATCCTGCTCAGCTGCAGGACATTGTGCTGCACCTGGTACGGAACGCCCGTGAGGCCATGCCTGAGGGCGGCACCCTCTCACTGTCAACCGACGCGCATGTGTTCGACCGGCCACAGGCGAGCAAACCGTTTGCGATTCCCGCCGGTAGCTGGGTGTCGCTCACCGTTCACGACACGGGCGTTGGCATTGCGCCCGAACACATGAGCCGGGTATTTGAGCCGTTTTTCACCACGCGGGATGTTGGATCAGGCGTTGGGCTCGGACTGCCCACCGTGTCTGGCGTAGTCGCGCAGTCAGGAGGATTGTGCAGCCTTGAGAGTGAACCAGGGCTCGGCACTTCGCTCACGATCTGGCTGCCTGCCATCAATCCTTTGTCGGAGCGTCCAGCAGTTCGCGCACCGATCGCGCCAAATCCAGCTCGGTAAACGGCTTTTCCAGCAACCTGATACCGGCTTCGAGCACGCCGTGATGCACGATGGCGTCTTCCGTGTAGCCGGACATGTACAATACGCTGATGTTGGGCCGCAGCATTCGTAAACGTTCGGCAACACGACGGCCATTGGCGCGCGGCATCACCACATCGGTGAGCAACAGATCAATGGTACCGAAGTGCGACTCAGCCACGCGCAGCGCGTGTTCGCCATCATTGGCCAGCAGCACGCGATACCCGCGACGTTCCAGCATGGCCCGGGTGACGTCGCGCACCAGCGCTTCATCTTCAACCACCAGCACTGTTTCCGTGCCTCCCAGCACTGACACCACAGCGACCGGGGTGTCGGCCACGCTTTTGGCCCCGACACCAGCCGGAAGATAGATTTTGAAGGTGGAGCCAACGCCTGCCTCGCTGTACACCCAAATGTGTCCGCCTGACTGACGCACAATGCCGTACACGGTAGACAGCCCCAAGCCAGTGCCACCGCTCTTGGTGGTAAAGAACGGCTCGAAAATACGCTCACGCGTGGCGCGGTCCATGCCCACACCGCTGTCGGTCACAACCAGACAGACGTAATGACCCTGGTGCACACCATGATGACGGTGCGCGTACGATTCGCCCAGGGCGACATCACTCAATTCAATGGACAGTACACCGCCGTCCGGCATTGCTTCACTGCCGTTGACCGCCAGATTGAGCAGCACCTGCTCCAGCTGCACCGGATCGGCGACCACCGGTGGTATCGTGTCATCGATCGTGAGACGGATTGTCACTTCCTCCGTCGTGACACGCGCAATCAGTCGTTCCATATTGCGAACAAGCGTGCCCACATCCACCGGCCGTGGACGCATGATCTGCTTGCGACTGAACGCCAGCAGCTGTCGGGTGAGCGCAGTGGCGCGCGCGGCCGCGGCACGAATCTGCATCACCTCTTCATGCGCCTCGCCGTCGGCCGGCAACTCTTCAAGCAACAGCTCACTGAATCCGCTGATGGCTGTGAGCACGTTGTTGAAGTCGTGAGCGACACCACCGGCCAACCGGCCAACCGCTTCCATTTTTTGCGCCTGGAACAGCTGTTCCTCGAGCGCTTTCCGCTCCGATGCGTCGCGGTGTACCGACACCCAATGCGTGTGTTCGCCCTGATCGTTGATCACGGGCACCATTGCCAACTCCACCCAATACTCGCGTCCGTCCTTTGTGTAGTGCACCACCTCGGCGCGCACGTCTTCGCCGCGTTGCAACTGCTCAGCGATACGTGCGGCAACAACGGCATCGGTACCCGGTCCGTCAAGAATCGAAACAGGCAGGCCAATGACTTCATCGCGATGCCAACCGGTATGCCGCTCGAATGCTTCGTTTACAAACACGATCGCCCGCTCACCATCATCGTCTGGCTGAGCACGGGTAATGACCAACAAATCGTTGATCTGAGCGATCGCCGCACGCAGCAATGAACGCTCCGCTTCGGCGAGTCTGGCAACCGTGACGTCGCGTACGAGCGCGATACGGGCCGGCTGTCCGTCAAAATCGAGGTCGAATGTTGTGACTTCAGCTTCAATCACCGCATCATTGAAGCCACGAAGCTTCCACAAACCGTGCGTTTGCGGACCGGAATAGGCTTCGGCGCGCTCCTGGTCGAATCGTGGCAGCTCACCCGCTTCCAGCAGTGTTGACACGGGTTTCCCAAGCAGCTCGCGACCACTACCAAGCTGGTCATGCACAATGCCATTGACGGCGAGTACCAACGCGCTATCCCGGTGATACACCACCAGTGGTAGCGGCACGGCATCGAACAGCGTGCGGTAGCGTTCTTCGTAGGCCTTCTGGGCACGCCGAGTAATGCGGTTCTCGCTGCGCTCCTGCACCACAAGCGCCACACCAAAGGGCAACGGGACAAGCCGTACGCAGACTTCGCGGTCTGTACCTGGAACCGACAAATCCATTTCGCGCGTCTCATGCAACTCGGCAAGATTCACAAACGCCGCGCGGAACTGAGGGTCCACCGTTGAGGGCAGCTGGCTCAGAAACGGTTGTCCAATCGCAGATTGCGCGTCTATCCCGCGTGCTGCGGCCGCTCGCCGGCCAGCATCATTGACCCACACAACGCGCGACTCCCGATCCAGCCCAACGATCACGTCGCCGACCGCGTCCAGGAGTGGACCGGCAACCCTCCAAAGCGCGTCGGAAGATGCAGTGGGATCAGACATGGGGTGCGTGAGAAATCAGGGCAGACGTTACGGCCAACAATCAGAGTGTCGGCGGCGACGCTCTGGATCTGTACCGAGCCCTGCTGGCACCACCATGATCACGCTTCTGCTGCACCGCGCTGCGAGTGCAACGACCGCCGCGCGCCTAAAACGACAGCTGAATGCCGGTGGGAAAAATGC
>JBBSPO010000285.1:0-5091 GCA_038258695.1 Gemmatimonadales bacterium
AGTGCCCCATGAGGAACGTGCGGTCGGCATCGACAGCGTATTGCTTACGTACCTGCTCCAGCACCTGCAACACATCCTGCTCGCTCAGCGACTGGCTGCGCAGCGCAGCCGCGTCCCGCCCTCCACCCAGCGATACCCCGTACGCGCCGTCTACGCGATAACCGAGCGGGGCGGCGATGATGTAACCATGCTCTTCGGCCAGCCGAGGCAGTTCACGTCCGTAGGCTTCAAAGAATGAATCTTCGGTGGCGCCCAGGCCATGTAACGCGATAATGAGCGGCATGGGCTTGTTTCCCGTGTAGCTCTTGGGCACATACATGCGGTATGGCATGATCTCGCCCGCAGCATCAAGCAGGTAGTGACGCTTGAAGTCGCCGTTGCGGCCGGCCCAGGGATCGCGATTGGACTCTACCGCCACCAACAGCGATTCGGCCGCGGCAAACGCCTGCGACGCGTTAAATGTGTTGAGCGCAATACGGCTGTTGTTGATTTGACGCAGTCTGTCCACCGGGAACAGCAGGTCGGAGCGCACCGGTTCAGTCACCTTCGCCGCTGCGTTCTGGAGCCGCGTGATCGCGGCGTCAAGTCCGGTTCGTACTACCACCGGCAAGGTCACCGTGCCGAGCACACGCGCACTGTCACGCACTTCGACGGCGACGACATAGTTGCCGTCGTCAACGCCCTTGAGCGACGCGTCGATTACGAACGGCGTATCACGCAAGTCGCGCGGCACCCCCGCAAACTCTCCGAGTTCGCGCACCACAGTCAGCGGTGCATTAAACGCCGTTCCCGGCTTGCGCTGCCGAAGTGTCGCCCGAGCCGACAAAGGACGCAGCAACTCAATAGACGGCGCAAATATCTGCTCCACCCGCACCGACCATGCACGCGACGGATCGATCACCTGCTGACCAGTGCGCAGCGCCAGCGACGCGGCATACTCCATCTCCGGCGTCCACTCGCGACGGCTCAGCAACACGCCCGCGTGTGCGTACAAGCGACGCAGCTCGGCCGAACGACCGAGCCGTGATGCTGACGCAATCAATGCGTCGAGTGAGTCGAGCTGCGTTTTGACAACACCCTGCGGTCGGGCGCTGTTCTTGAGCGTGTTGTGTCTCACGCTCAGCGACAGGATGCCCGTGGGCGCTTGCGCCGCCACTGTGCTGCTCACGGCCATCGTGACCGCGAGTGCAATCGCGAACGCGCGTGTCACGGCCGACCGCCGCGCGCGCAGGCTATGCAATACCCGCTTGTCCCACTTCAACATCCGTCACTCCTCGTCGTCGAGTCCAACTACCAGGTTCCGCCCCGCCTGCTTGGCTCGCCCAACCGCTGTTTCGGCGAGCGCCAACAGTGCATCGACAGTGGTTGCGCCCTCACGCAACTCGGCCACTCCAATACTCACCGTACACCGCACGCCGCTGTAGTCACCCGGAAAGAGGTGCCGCGCCATGCGCTCGCGAATGCGTTCGGCCAATACCAGGCCACCGTCCAGCTCCGTGCTGGGCAGCAATACGGCGAACTCTTCGCCACCCACCCGGCCAATCACGTCAGTGTTGCGCGATTCCTGCCGGCACACCCACGCAATCGCGCGCAAACATTCGTCCCCGAACACGGTGCCATGCGCTTCGTTGAGATCACGGAAGCGATCAGGGTCCACGAGCAGCACAGTGAGCGGATGACCGTAGCGACGTGCACGCGCGATTTCTGCCTGTGCCACATCGAAGAACCCGCGGCGTGTACCAACGCCGGTGAGTTCATCCGTTGCCGACACCGTACCCGCACGCAGCTGCTCCTCGAGCCGCCGGCGTTCCGACAGGTCGCGCGTAATCACCTGGAAGACCGGGGACTCGGGGCCGTTTTCTACCAGCGCCACAACCGACGTGGCCCAGAACGGCGTGCCATCGCGACGCAGCCGATTGCCCTCTTCTTCGCTCCAGCCATTCTGCAACGCTGCGCGCAACAGATCCTGCACGTGCGCCTCGCCACCGGAATCGGTGGGCGCCAACACCGCCATCGACTGTCCCACAATGTCGCTGGCCGCACACTGATGCACCCGCTCCGCCGACGCGCTCCAGCTGATCACCACGCCGTCGTTGTTCACGAGATAGAGCGCGTAATCGCGCACGCTCGCGTCTACCGCACGCAAGCGTTCGGTGAGCTGCCGCGTGCCCGATTCGAGCGCTGCCACTTCGGCTGCTTCGGTTATCAGCGCCACAAAGTGACCGGGGGCTCGCTTGACCAACGACAGCAACACCGAATGCCCATACGACTGCGCCGCCGTAATAGCCATCGGCAAGCCATCCTGCACCACGCCACGCGGTTCTTCAAAGGACCGCGCCCGTGCTCCCAGATCTCCAACCCACGGTGCGAGCACATCGAAAAAAGGACTCAACTCACCGTTGCGCGAAAACGGATGCAGCAATCGCTTGGCCGAAGAGTTGGCCACCTCCACCTGCCCGTTGTCGTCGATTGCCACCATTCCTACAGGCGACAGCACAAACAGGTCGAGCAAGGTTTCAGGTGTCACGCGCTCGCCTCGGCCGCTGCCGTGTCTATCGTGGGCATGGGTGTGAGCGCGCGCGTTCGTACTTCATCAAGCACGCGTGTTTCGAATGCATCAACAGACAGGATTTCCTGCTTTTTGCCGGTGCCGCGCACACGCAGCGCGACGGTGCTCTCATCCGCTTCGCGCTTTCCAATGACCGTCATGTACGGCACCTTGTGCACTTCGCCATCACGAATGCGGTAGTTGAGCGTTTCGTTGCGCGCGTCAACACTGGCTCTCAGTCCCTTGGCGCGGAAACGTGCAACGAGTGCTTCAGCCACCTCGCGGTAATCTTCGGCCACCGGAATCACACGAATCTGCTCAGGGGCCAGCCATACCGGGAAGGCACCGGCAAAGTGCTCAATCAGGATGGCCAGAAAGCGCTCGAATGAGCCATTGACTGCACGGTGAATCACCACGGGCCGGTGCGCATTGTTGTCTTCACCGACATACGACAGCTCGAACCGTTCGGGCGCCGCGTAGTCGAGCTGAATTGTGCCCAGCTGCCACGCACGTCCAATGGAATCGCGCACATCAAAGTCGATTTTGGGCCCGTAAAACGCGCCGTCGCCTTCCTTGAGCTCGTATGGCAATCCGGTGGACTCAAGCGCGGAACGCAAGGCGCCCTCTGCGCGGTCCCACATTTCATCTGTTCCAATGCGCTGCTCCGGACGCGTGGCGAACTTGAGTGTCGCCGTGAGTCCGAAGGTCGCGTAATAATCGAGGATAAATCGCACCAGCACATTTACCTCGTGCGCGATCTGCGATTCCATCAGATAGATGTGGCAATCGTCCTGCTGAAACTGGCGCACACGAGTGAGCCCTGAAAGCGCACCCGTGACTTCGTTGCGGTGCAGCACATCATACGTGGTGAGCCGAATAGGCAGCTCACGGTAGGAATGTTTTTTGGCCGCGTAAAAAATGTGGTGTGACGGACAGTTCATGGGTTTAAGCGAGCTGTCGTGTTCACCTGTCTCATTGTTGAGCACAAGAAACATATTCTCGCGATACTTGCCCCAGTGTCCTGACGTTTCCCACAACGATTTGTTGTACAGCAACGGCGTGCGGATTTCCTGGTAGTGCTCGCGCTGCAACTCGCGCATGTACGACTGAAGGTCGTTGACCAGCGACGTACCACGCTCGGTCCAGAACGCGGCGCCCGGCGATACCGGGTGAAAAAAGAACAGATCGAGCGACTTGCCGAGTACGCGATGGTCGCGTTTTTTGGCTTCTTCGATCTGGTGCAGATGCGCTTCGAGTTCGTCCTTCTTCCAGAATGCAGTGGCGTAAATGCGCTGCAGCATCTGTCGCTTTACGTCACCACGCCAATACGCGCCGGCAATCGACAACAACTTGAAGTGCTTGAGGTAACCGGTGTCGGGCACGTGCGGACCGCGACACAAGTCGACAAACGGGCCGTCGGTGTACACCGAGATCACTTCGTCGCTGCCTTCAAAGTCGGCCAATCGCTCCATCTTGAGCGGATCGCCGGCAAACCGCTCGCGAGCCTGCGCCAGCGTGACTTCCTCGCGCACAAACGGATATTTCTCCGCAATCACCTTGCGCATTTCCGCTTCAAACGCGGTCAGATCTTCGGGCGTGAATGGCGTGTCCACACCGAAATCGTAGTAAAAGCCGTCATCAATGGCCGGACCAAACCCGATTTGCGCGTCGGGGCGCAGTCGCCGAACGGCCGTGGCCAGAATGTGCGCACCCGAGTGCCGCAGCACCTGCAGCGCTCGCGGCTCTTTGTCGGTAATGACCACAAACGCGCCGCTTTCGCGCAGCGGGGTCATGAGGTCGAGCACTTCGCCATTGACGGCCACCGCCACCGACGCACTGAGCAACCGCGCGCCAATGGAACCAACCACATCACGTGCCAAGGTGCCGGCAGGCACCTCGCGCGTATTGCCATCAGGCAGCGTCAGAACAATGGTGTCGGCAGTGAGAGCGGCGTCGGCGGGCTGTAAATCGGACATTCGGAACACGGACAAGAGGAACGTTCCACGCAGTCGGCAATACGCGTGGGACGAATCAGGGGTTTGCGGGGTAGTGCATCTGTTGGACGGCGCCGGCGACCTGGGTCGCCGCACACCTGCGGTCAAGTTATCCTTCGTAGATGTGGCGCGCCACAACGCAGCCTCTCACCTTTCTCCCGCTTGCTCATGCGTAACTCTCAATCCACCAACAGCCTGCTCCTGCTCGCGATCGGCGCAGCCGCCGGTATCGTCGCGGGGGCTGTACTGGTCGACCGGGTCGGTGGACTCGATCGTATCATGTCCCGGGCCCGTCGCTCCGTGGGCGGCGAGAGCGACTCCGGTGGTGGTACGGATGAGCTGGTCGAGCCGTACGGCCTGCACGACTCCGACGGTGGCTGGGAAGACGAGGATGATTTTGATCCGTCGCTCGAAGACGAGGACAACTTTGACGATACGTACGATTCAGAGGGTATGCTGTCGCCAGAATCCGAGTCGCACCTGCACGCGTCGGGTCGCACCCGTGGCACCACTACCAGCCGCGGCGCTGCCTCGGGGACCGCACCTGAT
>JBBSPO010000286.1:0-5065 GCA_038258695.1 Gemmatimonadales bacterium
ACGTGTAGTTGAGTTCAATGCGATAAATGCGCACCGATGTGATCAGACGCTGCAGGTGTTCGCGCAAGCGGAACACGGCCGGGCCTTCGGATGTGTTGTAGCATCGAATGCCTTCAAAGGCAGCCGATCCAAACTGCATGGAATGGCTGAGCACGTGCACCGTGGCATCGGCCCAGGGCACAAACTCACCATCGCGCCAGATCCACTGTGTGGCTGTTAATGGACTCATCAAAAATCCCGGTAAAAGAACGTCGAGCGGTGCGACTACGCACACGCGTGAATCTTCACGAAGTTACACCTGGCCAACACACCTACAGCAGCGAACGCGCCGCACCACCGTCTACACAAATTGCCTGACCCGTTATAAAGCCCGCCTGTTCAGACGCCAGAAACGCCACCATGGCCGCCACCTCTTCAGGCGCGCCCAGCCGATTCGCAGGCGTTTGTGCACGCCAGCGGTCGAACACGGCTTCGCGCGTAATCCCCAACCTCGAAATGGTGGCGGTAGCCAACTCGTCCAGTCGCTCTGTGGCCGTGAACCCCGGCAATACGGTATTCACCGTGACACCATCACGCGCCACCTCTTCAGCCAGCGTACGATAAAAACCAGTCACTGCTGCACGCAAACTGTTGGAGAGCACCAGCGACGGTTGCGGTTGTTTGACGGCAAACGACGTAATGCCCACCACGCGCCCCCAGCGATTGGCCTGCATAGCCGGCACAAACGCGCGCGTGAGCTCCACGGCACTGCGCAGCAGCAGCTCCGATGCACGTTGCCATGCACTCCAGTCGTGTTCCAGCGCAGCGCCTGTGGGCGGGCCACCGGTGTTGGTGATCAACACATCCGCTCGGCCAAAGCGTGCCGTCACCGCCTCCGCCACCCGCTCCGTACCCGCCGTGTCGGACAGATCGGAGACCACGGTGAGCACCTCCGCACCGTGTGCGCGCAAGCGCTCGGCTGCACTCAACAACGCATCGGAGTTTCGCGACACGATGGCCAGCCGAGCACCTTCTCGCGCCATGGCGTCGGCCACCGCAAAGGCAATGCCTCTGCTGGCACCACACACCAGCGCTACGCGGTCACGCAGTCCAAGATCCATGACTATTTCGTGGTCCGCAGGTACGCGTCGCTACCGTCGAGCCAATCGGCACGTGGCGGATTGAACACATCAAGGTCGAGCGTGTCCTCCAGCGCTTCGGCGCGATGCCGCACCATGCCCGGGATCACCAGCACCTCGCCTGCTTTGACGTCGACATAAGTGTCGCCAGGCGCGTCTGCATGTTCGCCAATCCAGAACCGCAGGCAGCCCGAGAGAATGTACGTGAACTGCTCATTGTGATGATCGTGCGCCGGTACGATCGCACCTTTGGACAAGAGCACATGGGCCATCATCTGACGTTCCGTACTGATCAGGCGTCGCGCGATGAGCGGCGAGAGCTGTTCGAGCGGGGTGGAATCCCAGGCGTGTTTGGTGACAGAGTCCATAGGGGAGCAGGCGTTGAGTGTGGAGAAAGGGCGGGATGGTGCCGACACCTCAGAGGGCCGGTAATCATGCGCCAACGCAGAACTGGCGAAAATACCAGGGGCCGAACCTCTTGGTGCGCGACGCCCATGGTCTTAAGTTTACGCTCCAGCGCGCTGGATCGCTCGACGTGGGATGTAGTGTAGTGTGTGCGTACGTATTGGGGTGTAGCTCAATGGCAGAGCGCTCGACTGTTAATCGAGTGGTTGTAGGTTCGACTCCTACCGCCCCAGTTTGCCCGGATCGTGCCTCGCGCGGTCCGGGCGTTTTGTTTTTCGGCCGTGCGAAACGCACCGCAGCCTACCGCGTCGCTTGCTTGCCCGCACTTCGCCCGGTTCCTAGCTTACAAGGCTATACCTTTGCACTGCGCGCTGCTCTCTCGCGCGCGCGCCTACAGCTGACTTTCTCCCCCAAAAACACGATGCTCTCATTGCACGTCAGTCACGCGTCGGTCACTGCGGTAGACACCCCGCTGCTCGCGATCTTCCTGAGCCCGGCACCATCGGGCGCGATCACACTGCCCGCGGGGTTGCAGTCACTCGATGCTTCACTGCACGGCGCGATTGCACGTACGCTGGCCCGTCGCGATTTCCGCGGTCAGCGCGATGAGACGTTCACGCTGGTGGGTACCGACCGCGGCGTTGAGCGCGTATTGCTGGTTGGACTTGGCAAGGCGCCTGCCACCCGCGCCGCCTATCGACGCGCCGGATCTGTGGCCGCCCGCGCCGCGGCCAAGCTCGGCGCTGGCGCTCTGCACGCCATGGTCGCCGACGCGTCGCCTGAGCAGATCGAGGGTGTGGTGGCCGGCCTGGCACTGGGCGCGTGGACCTACACCGACTTGCGTACGCCGCCGCCCGAGAACGAACGCCGCGCGCCACTTACCAGCGCGACGATCATTGTGTCGGACAGCGACGACAGCCGCGCCGCCTTCGCACTCGGTGATGCGTTGGCTGCCGGTCAGGCTGTGGCCCGCCGCTTGGGCATGATGCCGAGCAATGTGTGTACGCCTGAGACTTTTGTGGAAACCGCCAATGGCATTGCGGCGCGACAGGGCAATGTGGCGGTCACGGTGCTGGGTCGCGAGGACATGGAGCGCGAGGGCATGGGCGCCTTCCTGTGCATCGCACAGGCTACGCCGCAGGAGCCGCGTCTGGTGGTCATGGAGTATCGCGGCGCGGGCGAAGATGACGCACCCGTGGTGTTGGTAGGCAAGGGATTGTGCTTTGATACAGGCGGCATCTCCATGAAGCCCGCGCCCGATATGGAGTGGATGAAGTACGATATGTCGGGTGCAGGCGGTGTGATGGGTGCGATGGAAACCATCTCGCGGCTCAAGCCAAAGATCAACGTGATTGGCGTGATCGGCTCCACCACCAACATGGTATCGGGCACGGCCGTGAAGCCGGGTGACGTGGTCACGGCGTCCAATGGCAAGACCATCGAGGTGATCAACACCGACGCCGAGGGGCGCATGGTGCTGGCCGACCTGCTCGTGTTCGTCAAGCGTTTCAAGCCGGCCGTGGTGCTCGACGCGGCCACGCTCACCGGCGCGATCGTGTTTGCACTGGGTCACAATGCGGTTGGTCTGTTTGGACCGGACCAGGCGAGTGTTGACGAAGTGCGCGCCGCCGGCGAGCGGTGCGGGGAACCCGGATGGCAACTTCCGGTATGGGACGAGTACCGCGAGCAGATCAAGTCGGAGGTCGCCGACCTGCGCAACACAGGCGGTCGTCCAGCCGGCTCCATTACGGCGGCGTTGTTCCTTCAGGAGTTTGTTGATGGGTATCCGTGGGTGCACCTCGATGTTGCCGGTACTGCGTATTCGCAGACAGATCTGGGCTGGCTGCCCAAGGGACCAACCGGCACCCCTGTTGGGACGTTCGTGGAGTTTGTGCGCGGGCGCGCGCGCTGAGTGCATGACATCGCACGCGTGATGCCTCGTCTCGCTCGCATCACGTGGCTGGTGCTGCTGTGCGCTGGGGGCATCCTTGGCGCACCGCTTGGCTCGTTGCACGCGCAGGTTGATACCGTGCGCACTGACACGTTGCGCACCGATTCCTTGCGCACCGTGCTCGATTCAGCCGCCCTCGATTCACTGCGCGCCGACTCGATTCTGTTTGCAGAAACGAAGCGTGCCGCCATGCGCGCGGCCGACACGATCAAAGCACCGATCATAACTTTTGTCCCCCCCCCAACGGCCGAAACATTTGGAACGCGGCGGTGGTCGCGAGATGAGATTCTGCAGACCGGGGCTATGAACCTGGCCGATCTGCTCGACGACGTGCCGGGGCTCATGACTTTCCGCACCGCGTGGTTTCCGAGTGCACACGCAGCCGCCTTCAACGGCGACTTCCGACGTGTGCGCGTTTTCATGGATGGCGTCGAAATGGACGCACCAGCCGTTGGTAACAACGGTGTTCTCGACCTGGTCGAAATCTCGCTGGCGGCGCTTCAGGAAGTCGTGGTTGAGCGAAGCGCTGGCGAAGTCCGTGTCTGGCTTACCACGTGGACCGTGACCAGCACCACGCCATACTCGCGAACCGACATCTATACCGGAGACCTCAATACCAACGGGTTTCGTGGACTCTTTGGTCGGCGGTTTTCCAACGGCGCGCTGTTTCAGCTGACGTTTGATCAAGGAGAAACTGCTCGGCAAGGGGGAATCGGAGCTGGCGCGGGGGCGCAGCGCGGCGTGACAGGTGATGGCAACGTGCGGCATGTTACCGCGCGAGCCGGTTGGGCCAGAGGCGCAGTCAGTGTGGATGGCTATTTGGCCAACGCCAACCGCACGCGCGACCCGGTTAGGGCGCGAGATACGGCGTTCAGCCTGCCGGGCTACGACGGCTCGCGCACTGACAGGTATCTGCGTGTCGGCTACGGTAGTCCGCTGAGCGGATTCTCTGTTCAGGCAGTGCTCAACCGTTTGTCCACCGCCCCAGCACCTCCCGACCGAGACGAGTTGGGGACACCCGTCCCGGAACCCGTTCCCGATTCAACAGCCCCCGGCGATTCGACACCACCGCTGCCCGACGACTCATCCCGCGTGATCTCGCAGCGATTGCTCTACGCCGGATACGCTCGTGGTGGTGCACGCATTGGTGCCTTCGCACGCTGGCGCAACATTGATGGGCAGTCAGACTTTGCGCCGGGCATTACCGCCAGTCTCAACCGCCGCTGGCTCACTGCCACGCTGCACGGTGAGCGCATTGGCGTCGATTCCAGTCGACGCGTTGATGCCAACGTCAGACTCAATCTTCGCTCGTGGCTCGTGCTCAGCGCCGCGCACTCCGATCTCGCGCCCGACGACACCACCGGTCGCGCCGCCGAACAGACATCGCAGCTGGGTGGCGCCGTCGGATGGCGCGGGCGCTGGATCAGCGGCGGATTTGTTCGGCAAGCCATGGAAGATGGACCGCGTCGCGTGGTCGTGCCGCAACTGCTCACACCATTTGATTCCACCGCCGTCACGCCGCTTCTGGCCGGAATCTCCGGCACCGGACTGACGTTTGGAGCGAACATGCCGCTGTACAAGGCACTCCGAC
>JBBSPO010000287.1:0-5055 GCA_038258695.1 Gemmatimonadales bacterium
GCTATCTCATTGGGCGCGATGGCCGCTTGCTCTGGAAGCATGTGGGCGTGCTGCCGCCGAAAGTTGATTCGGTGATTGGCGCAGCGCTGGCGCTACGGGCGCCATCCTCATAAGTTGAAGTTCGGTCTGTTTGGCCGTACACCCGGGTGGCGGAACTGGTAGACGCAGGGGACTCAAAATCCCCCATCTTCACGGATATGCGAGTTCGATTCTCGCCTCGGGTACTGACAGACGTAAAAACGCCGCGTGCTCCGTTTTGGGCATGCGGCGTTTTTTTTCACTCTGGCGGTTATACAAGCGTGCACACGGGAGAGCACCCTGAACCCCAGCCTCTAGCGCGCAGCCTTTTTCATTTCCCGCTCGATTTCCTGCTGCGTGACCTGCGCTTCCATTTTCACCGGCGATTCGACGTACTCGATATCATCGCCCTCGTTCCAGGGTCCACGCATGTCTGCATTGCCGTATTCGTCCTCGCCCGTGGAATCGTTGTAAAACTGATTCACGATTCCCGGAGTCGGCTCAAGCTGCCCCACGTCCAGCGGACCGAGCCCTAGACTGTCAAGGGCCGACATGAACGCTTTCATGTGCGTGATCTCACGCGTCATCAGAAACTGGAGCGCCTCTTTGCTGCCCGCATCGTCGGAATAACCAATCAACCGTTCATACACGATTTTAGCTCGTGCTTCGGCTGCAATGTTGTTCCGCAAATCAACTTCCGGTTGGCCTGAAATCTTGAGGTAGTCGGCCGTCCACGGGTTGCCCTGGGAGTTGAACAGATTGACGCCTCCTCCTCCCGCCACCGCAACAAGCGGATCGGCCTCGGCCGCTTCTCGCGAACTTTGCGACGGTTTGACATGCATGCGTGCCAGTGTGCCAATGACTTCCAGGTGGCTCAGCTCTTCAGTGCCGATATCCATGAGCAGGTCCTTGAGTCGCGGATCGTCGGTATTGAGGCCTTGAATAGAGTACTGCATAGCGGCCGCTAGTTCGCCGTTTGCACCACCAAACTGTTCCAGAAGCATGCGACCAAACACGGGATCGGCCGTGCCTATGCGAACAGTGTACATCAGTTTTTTTACATGATGATACATAGTGTCCTCGAAGAGCTATGATGATGATCGAAGCTGGACGCTTACACAGGTTCGTTTGTCATGCCCCGAACTGCCTGCTTCGCCTGTGCGAAGAAGTTTTTGACCGCGTCACCCTGCTCAAGCAGCGGCACGGTTGGTTTGATTTCCATAGCGGTGTTCTGCAATCCACTCAGATCGCTGTCCGCGCCACCCTTGTCCGAGTCCATCCGCATGAGCACGGTCGATGCGAGAACAAACGCCTCGCGTGTCTGTAGCGCATGCTCGTTTGAGCTCGCAGTATTTTGTAGTGCGTTCGCCCGGTCCCGGATTTCCTGGATCCGCGGCTGTAGCGCTACACCTCCGACGGACTTATCACCGGCGATTTCGTCGAGGGCGGCAGCCAGCTGGCGCAATCCATCTGCCGTGTAGTTATGATCAACGCTCATCGTGCCGCTCGCTGAGCCATCGCCAAACTGCAGAAACTCTGCGACGGCAGTTCCCGCGATCGTCTCTGAAGCGAAACCCGTCATTTCTTCATTTGTCTCGATGGCGACCACAGCGTCGGTCGAGCCGTCCGCGGCAGTCAGGTCCCGGTCATCTTCTCTTCCCCAAAAGAACCACGCTAGTAGAGCAACCACGAGCAATGCAGCAATGAGCCACGGCCACATGCTCCCTTCTTTCCGCTGCACGTGCAGTTCAGCCATAATCCGCTCCTCTTTTCAGTGAAAGTGTGCGGATAAAGGTTGCATACTTTTGCAGCCAGAACTATTCGTCGCAGGTGGGGAAGTTCTTGCTATCAGTGGGAACAAGCAAAACCTATCCCTTCGACCTATAAGCACTCCCGTGCGGTCGAACAGTCTACAGCGTCCAGATCATTCGATCCGCTCACAGTGAATAGCCGCGAAGCTCTGCACCATTGTACGCGCGGGATAGAACCGCGTGCACCTAAGCTGAGTGCGAGATGTGAACCGTAGGTCAATGGTGTAGCAACGCACCATGCCGTAAATCTTCAGCGGTGCGACTTCGGAGTCTCATGTCGCATCGCTTATCAGTATCGTACGAAGCTCAATCGGACACGCCTTCAACGCAGTCTCCAGGGCAGCATCATCGGTATATGAGAGCTCCACAAGCGTCCGACACTCCACCGAGAGCTCCAATGTCGCGCGAGCAAAGGGCCACGGGGCAATACGCAGGTGTTCTGTATCGTCCCGCCAGATCTCAAACCGGCGACCAACATCATCAGAAATAATTTCCAGTCGCCGGGTCATAGCCGGCACATCACTCCCACACAGAATGAGCGATAAACGATCACAGAAACGCATCCAGTCGTAGGATGTTTGCACGATAGCAGGTTCGATCTCCAACCGCTTCAGGGTCACGGCACGCCGTTTGGCCTCCTCGTCCAGCAGGCGCTGCATGTCTCTTGCGGCATCTTCGCCACGATACAGACATTCGGCATGCTTCGACTGTAGCACGCCCAACCAGGAGTGTTTGCGAAATGCTTCATCAATGCGCTGCTGCGTTTGCGCTACTCGGCCTCCATCATTGATCGGTACCAGCGTGAAGTCGCGAGGCGCTCCCGCGTCCGTGAGATGCTTCCGCTGGCCCTTTGCATAGTCCTGGTGAACATCATCATGCAACCCAATCGCCACTTGCGTCTCAAACCAGAATGGTAAGTCTCTCGCTTCGTCGAGCACGTTCGCGATCTGTTGAGCGAGCAAGCCGTGGCTGGTGTGGAAAACAATCGTCCAACCGTTGTTCACGCTTCGTACAATCATCGATGGATGTTCCGGCTGTGAGGTTGATGGTCTTGCCGGTGATGCGTAGGTGCACCGGCACCGACCTGATCGATCATCGCGCAGTCAATACTTTAGAAATACTTTTTGGTTCCGTCGATCATCCATGCGTTGATTGAGTTGCATTCGCCGCGCGTGATGATGGGGCATGTGACTGACAGGCACGTGGCGGCTCCTGAACCATTCGGAGGCTGATAGTGGATCCCGTAACGCCGTTTGATTGGCACCGCATGTTCCTGGGTACCGAGCCCCCGCTCTACTTCCTCGAAATTCTATTTCGCGTGACCGCGATCTATTGCTTCGCGGTACTCGCGCTCCGGCTTATGGGAAAGCGCGGCAACAGGAATCTGTCTCCCTTTGAAAACGTCGTGATCATATCGCTGGGTTCGGCAGCGGGGGACACCATGTTCTATCCGCAGGTTCCGCTGGTCTACGCGTTCCTTGTAGTTACCGGCGTCGTTGCACTCAACCGGATCTTCGCGTTCGCACAAACAAAGGTGAAGGCGGTGAACGTCTTTCTTGAGGGTAAGCCGCTGATTGTGGTCCGGGATGGAAAGTTGGTCCCTCAAGCGATGCATAGGGCGCGAATGCGTCCGGATGAAGTCAAGGGCATGCTGCGTGAACAGGGAATCGAGGACACCGGCGTTGTGCGTTTTGCTTTTCTCGAGAGAACTGGCACCCTCGGCGTTTTTCGTTATTCGAAAGCGGAGGAACGCGCGGTGGAGAGCACGTATCCCGCAGGGATAGCATCAGAAAAGCCTCACTTTGCTGACCAGAGCGATCGGGCGTCCTTTTGAGCAGGCAACGGTGGTTTGCTCGCGGTTTTGAGGCACTGGCCATCACCGCGTGTGTCGCAACGGCGGTCAGTGCTATTCATTCGAATGCGGGCTGGATACGCGTCCTCGACTTTCCGCGCACTTCAATGCTGACCGTGATTGTTGTGCTTTCGTTGGACCGTGCGGTATTCGTGCGCACCGGTCGATGGCTCACCGTGGCTGCGCTTTTTGTAGCGGGCACATATCAGCCTTGGCGTATCAGGGACTACACACCGCTTGTCGGTGAAGAGTTGTCTCTCGAGGCTTCGGTCGCAGAACCGTGAGTATAATCGCACGCTCGCGATGTTACGTCGCGAGCAGCCTGATCTGCTACTGCTCATGGAAACAGATTCGCGCTGACTCGCGGCCTTGCAGCCAGTACTGTCCCGATATCCGCATGTATGTCAGCGCGCACTCGACAACAGTTACGGCATGATTTTGCGAGCGCGCTCGGGGTCAGTGATGCTCGCTTAAAATCTTTTACCAGCGAAGACACTCCCACATTTCACGCAACTCTTGCTACTGCATGATGTCTTCGTGACAATTGCGTGTACCGTAGGCGATGTTCGCAATCTGGAACATGTCGGATCAGATCATCGTCCGCTAGCGGTTGTAGTGTGCCTCCGAAGCCAATCGTCGGGGCAATAAGGTCAGGCAGTTTTCCTGAGCTTGTAGCAAGGTGGCCGCAAGATCGCTCTTGAGGCTGATTCCGCAACAGCTGTGCGCCGTCGCATACTGCAAGGCATACAGCGTAATACGTCACAGCGCTTCCGAACGGAGCATGGTGGTGTTTTCCTGTCACGCAATGGACATATCTCAACATCATTTACGGAGAACACAGTGAACGATCAGCGAATCTGGGATTTCGAGAGGAGTCTGTGGACCGCAAGCAAGGATGAGTACCGTCATAAAATTGCCAGCGACGCCATTCTGGTGGTGCCGGAGAAACCATTCATACTCGCGGGACGCGATGCGGCCGACGCGATGGCCCAAACGCCACGGTGGGATTCGGTTGAGTTCAGCGAAACCAAGGTGGCTCGCCCGGATGGACCGAACGGGGGCCTGATCGTTGCGGCCTACAAGGCTGAGGCCACGCGCGGTGAACACCAGTATACCGCATACTGCACCTCGACCCTGCTACGTGAGGGCGAAGAGGACTGGGTGGTCGTTCAGCACCAGCAGACACCGGCACAGATGAGCTTGAAAAAATAAGTAGTCTGCGGAGACACTGTAGAGCTTATCGTGCGCGCACCGGGCTTGGCGGGGAGGCTTCGTCCCGAACGCCACCCAGTACAGGTTGTCTGGCGTTCGGGCGATTCTCTAGCAATACACAATTGTGAACCATCCGTGCGTGTCCACCGCGCGCCCATACCC
>JBBSPO010000288.1:0-5054 GCA_038258695.1 Gemmatimonadales bacterium
AAGTCAGATGTAAAGCCTGCCCGCAATCCCGAACCACGCACTGCCAGATCCGACAGCGTGCGCAGCTGTAAACTGTCGGCGGTCGCACGTCGCACCGCAATGGCGTATCCGTTGGAAAAGCCAAGCGGCGGTAACCAGCGGACCTCATAGAGACGCGCAAACTGTTCCGACACGTAGCGAAACGCGAGGCGTGGGTCTTCTCGCATGATGTCGCTGACAGAGTCGCGCAAAATGGCCACCAATCCAGTGCCGGTGTATTCCGGATACACATCAATCGCACTGGTACGTAATGCCGCAAACGCGACTTCCGTGGAACCGAGCCCCGGGCGTCGATCAACCTGGAAACCACGATCTTCGAGCAGCTGTGCACACATCTCAGCCAGCAGGTACGACTCACCAAATGGCTTTGATGCGACAACCACTGGCGTTGAATCAACCGCTGTATTTGCCCTGACCGGTTGAGTCACGCGCGTGCGTTGTGCGTGCGCCGCGGTTGATATCAACAGCGCGAACAGACAGACCAGATACCCGCAAACGCCCCGACTCTTACGCGCTGGCATGCAGTACCCGGGCCGTTTGCAACGCCTGGTTGAGCAACATCTCCACGTACGGTGTTGCCGGCGCGTTGCGCAGATCATTGAATGTCCCTTGCTGTTCGATTCTTCCCGCGCGCATGACCGCGATGGAGTCGGCCAGCAGCGCCGCTTCCGCCAGGTCATGTGTCACCAGTACCGCCGAAAAACTGAGCGTTGCGCGAAGGCTGGCGAAAGCTTCGTGCAGCTCCCCGCGCGAAATCGCGTCCAGCGCGCCAAACGGTTCGTCGAGCAATACGACACGCTGCCTGGCAGCCAGTGCGCGGGCTATCGACACACGTTGACGCTGACCGCCGGAGAGCTGATGCGGAAAACGACTGCCATAGGTTTCCGCAGGCAGACCCACCAGTTGCAGCGCATTCCTCGCTGACTGCAACGGATCGGCCGCATTATTCAATAGCGGAACCAGCGCGACGTTTCGCAGCACGCGCCAATGTGGCATGAGACCGCCATTTTGCGGCACATACCCAATACTGCGGCGCAATGCCACGGCGGAGACACCCTGCACATCGGCTCCCTCTACCTGAACCGTGCCGGTCTGCGGCTCAATCATCCGGTTAAATGCGCGCAACAAGGTAGATTTCCCTGACCCGCTCTCGCCCACCACTGCCAGCAACTCGCCCGTACCAACGCGCACGCTGACGCTGTCCAGCGCCGTTACGGCGCCAAACACATGTCGCAATCCGTCTGCTTTCAGTGCAAATGTCACAAACGGTCTCCGGTTGATCGCAGTGCCCCGCGGAAGTTGCGGGAACCTAGCTGCCGCGATTGGAATACGTCTAGTCTGGAACCAAATCACTTTACCCGCATGTGCTTATGACCTCCGGTACCCTTGAACGCCCGGCTGCACTGGCGACTCTTTCTCTGACCGACCGATTTCGCGCGGTGCGCGCGGCCACGGTGTCGCTCTGTAAACCGCTTGAGACAGAAGACTATGTCGTGTCGAGTATGGACGACGTCAGTCCCACCAAATGGCACCTGGCGCACACAAGCTGGTTTTTTGAGACCTTTCTGCTCGCTCCGCACGCCCCAACGTACACTGCGCTCAATCCGCGCTACGCGTTCCTGTTCAACTCGTATTATGTGCAGGCGGGTGAGCGGCATTGCCGTGCGCAGCGTGGGCTTGTCACACGCCCGACCGTGTCCCAAGTGTTCGAATACCGTGCCTATGTAGACGACGCAGTGCTCGAACTCTGCGAATCCATTGCCAACGACCCGGAGCATCCGGCGTGGGCCGTGCTTGAACTGGGGCTGCACCATGAACAGCAGCATCAGGAGTTGTTGGTCACCGACATCAAGCACGTGTTCTGGACAAATCCCATGCGACCTGCCTACCGCGAGACACCGTTGCAGTCTCCGTCGGCGCTTCCGCAAACATGGCACGCGGTTGACGAAGGGGTCTACCATATCGGACACAACAGCAGCGCGTTTGCATTTGACAACGAGAGTCCGGCGCACAAGACGTACGTGCAAGCGGCCCAGGTCGCGACGCGCCTCGTCACCAACGCTGAATATGCGGCCTTTATCGCGGACGGTGGTTATCGCCAGCCAGCACTCTGGTTGAGCAACGGGTGGAGCACCGTACAAACAGAGCGGTGGCAGGCCCCACTCTATTGGGAAAAGCGGGACGGGGCGTGGTCCGAGTTCACACTCAGCGGCGAAGCCTCCGTGCTGCCGCATGCGCCGGTTACGCACCTGAGCTACTTCGAGGCCGATGCCTTTGCGCGCTGGGCTGGCTATCGTCTTCCCACTGAGGCTGAATGGGAGGTTGTGGCCGCCCAACATCCCGTGCGTGGCCGCTTCGCCGAACACGGTACACTGCATCCTTCGGCCGACAGCACCAGCGGCATGCAACAACTGTTTGGTGATGTGTGGCAGTGGACGCAAAGCGCGTATGTCGCCTACCCCGGGTTCAAACCCTCGGCTGGTGCGATTGGCGAATACAACGGAAAGTTCATGTGTGATCAGTGGGTGCTGCGTGGTGCTTCATGTGCCACACCGCACAGCCACGCTCGGCACACCTACCGCAACTTCTTTCCAAGCGATACCCGGTGGCAGTTTACCGGAATTCGATTGGCGGCCGACGCGTGAGCGGCGCTGTCAGGCAACAGCGTGTGCCCTCAGCCGCGCCGCGCGACCATGGCATGCCGCCCTCACTGCGCGCGGCCGCGCTCGAGGGACTGGCAGCAGAAAACAAAACGCTGCCGCCCGCACTCTTTTACGATGCGATCGGCGCCCAGCTGTTCGAGCAAATCTGTCAGCTGCCCGAGTATTACCCCACGCGTACCGAGCTCGGTATTCTGCAGACACACGCCAGGGCGCTGGCCGCCCAGGTGGGCCCCAATGCGGCGCTGGTTGAGTACGGAAGCGGGGCCGGTGTGAAGGTCCGATTACTGCTTGATCAGCTGCAGTCGCCGGTGGCGTATGTGCCGGTCGATGTATCGCGGGAACAGCTGCTGCAGGTGGCTGCTGAGCGTGCGGCACAGTATCCGTCGCTGCGTATTATTCCCGTCTGCGCCGACTACACACAACCGCTCGATTTGCCGGCAGTGCCGGGTGCGTCACGTCGCGTGGCGTTTTTCCCGGGCTCGACCATCGGCAACTTCCATCCAACCGAAGCGGCGGCGTTCCTGCGCCGAGTGCGACATACGGTTGGTAGCGACGGTGGGCTCATTCTTGGGGTGGACCGACGCAAGCATCCGGACACGCTGCACGCGGCCTACAATGACAGCGCGGGTGTAACCGCCGCATTCAATCTCAATGCGCTCACACATTTGAATCGAGATTTGAACGGCACCTTTGCCCTCGAAGCCTTCGAGCATGTCGCGTTCTTCAATGACGAGGCGAGTCGCATTGAAATGCACCTCAGGTCGCTGAAGGAGCAGCGTGTTGAACTGGCCGGCCAGACGTTCCATTTTGAAGCCGGCGAAACGATTCTCACTGAGTACTCTTACAAATACGACGAAACCCGCCTCACCACGTTGGTTGAGGGCGGCGGTTTTACGATTGACACCTTGTATACAGACAGCCAGGACCGGTTCTGGATTGCCTGGCTCCGACCCACCACACCTGTCTCCGCCTGAGAAATTTACCTTATGAAAGCTATCTGGAACGACACTGTAATTGCCGAAAGTGATGACACGGTGATTGTTGAGGGGAATCACTACTTTCCCGCCGACTCGCTGCACCGCGAGTATGTGGTGGACAGCACGCATCAAACCAGCTGTCCCTGGAAGGGTACGGCGCACTACTACACCCTGCGCGTGGACGGAAAGGATAATCGGGACGCCGTGTGGTTTTACCCCACGCCCAAGGCTGGTGCTGAACAGGTGGCCAACCGCGTAGCCTTCTGGAAGGGCGTCGAAGTCAGCTAACGTTGTTGGCATGTCTCTACTCTTTTCGCCGCTCACGCTACGTTCGCTGACGTTGCGCAATCGCATTGGCGCGTCAGCCATGTGTCAGTATTCCAGTGTCAATGGCCTGGCCAACGACTGGCATCTGGTCCACCTGGGCTCTCTGGCCACCGGAGGCGCAGCACTGGTGTTGAGTGAGGCGGCCGCGGTCGTGCCCGAGGGACGCATCACACCGCACGATCTCGGGATCTGGAACGACGTGCACGTTCCGCAACTGCGTCGCATCACGACGTTCATTCGCGAACAGGGCGCTGTTGCCGGCGTGCAACTGGCACACGCGGGACGCAAGGCGAGCACACGCCGGCCGTGGGAGCCAAGTGGCGCGCTGGTTGTGTCCGAGGGCGGCTGGGCCAACGTGATGGCCCCAAGTGTTTTGCCGTTTTCGGACACATTCCCAGTGCCACACGCGCTCGACGCGGCTGGGATTCAGGCGGTTGTACGGGCCTTTGCCGATGCCGGACAACGCGCGCATGAGGCGGGGTTTCAGGTCGTGGAGCTGCACGCCGCACACGGATATCTGTTGCATGAGTTTCTCTCACCACTTTCCAACCATCGCACCGACGCCTACGGCGGCGGCTTTGACAACCGCGTGCGATTGTTGCTCGAGGTGACTGCGGCAGTCCGTTCGGCGTGGCCCGATGAGTATCCACTGTTGGTACGTATCTCCGCTACGGACTGGGCTGAAGGCGGCTGGGACCTTGACCAGTCGGTCGCGCTGGCCCGTTTGCTGCGCGGCATGGGAGTGGATGTGATCGATTGTTCATCGGGCGGACTGGTGCCGGGAGTCAGCATCCCGGTGGGTCCGTCGTATCAGGTGCCATTTGCTGCGCGTATACGGGCCGACGCACAGATCGCAACCGCTGCAGTGGGCATGATCACCAAAGCCGAACAGGCCGAACAGATTGTGCAGCGGGGCGATGCGGATTTGGTGTTGCTCGCCCGTGAGCTCCTGCGCAATACTCGCTCGCCTTTGATGTCAGCACACGCCCTAGGTGCTGATGAATACTGGCCCAAACAGTACGAGCGCGGACGACCGAGAGACGTCTGA
>JBBSPO010000289.1:0-5034 GCA_038258695.1 Gemmatimonadales bacterium
ACACCAACACGATTTTCCGTGCTCACATCTTCCGCATCAAACGGCGCGACGCCCAGATACGTGGACAACGCGTCCTCGTGCACCACAATCGGGAGCGCCATGTCTCCCTTTTCGGCGATCGCACGGGTGACCTTGCGCACCAGACGTGCGACACGCCGTTCGAGATCGCGCACACCGGCTTCACGTGTCCAGCCGCGCACAATGGTGGTGAGCACATGTTCATCCACCACCACATCCTCTGGCGACAATCCGTGTGCTTCGAGCTGTCGCGGAATGAGATAACGCGACGCAATGGCCAGCTTCTCGGGCTCCAGATAGCCTGGCAGACGCACCACTTCCAGTCGGTCGCGCAGCGCTTCGGGAATACCGGGCAACGAGTTCGCGGTGGTAATGAACAACACCTGCGACAGATCGTAATCCACTTCGAGATAGTGATCAGCGAATGCGCGATGCTGCTCGGGATCGAGCACCTCGAGCAACGCCGACGACGGATCGCCGCGCCACTCGCTGCCTAGCTTGTCGAGTTCGTCGAGCAACAACACTGGAGTCACCACTTCGGCCCGCCGCATGGCTTGCACAATGCGTCCGGGCAGCGCGCCAACATACGTGCGTCGATGTCCACGGATTTCCGCTTCATCGCGCACACCACCCAGCGAGATGCGCACAAACTTGCGTCCCATGGAGCGAGCAATGCTGCGCGCGAGTGACGTTTTGCCAACGCCGGGCGGTCCGACCAAACACAAAATCGGTCCGCGCACAGTACCCACGCGTGAGAGCACGGCCACATGATCGAGTATGCGCTCTTTGACTTCCTTGAGCCCATAGTGGTCGGCTTCGAGCACGTCGCGAGCGGTCGAAATATCGAGCGTATCTTCCGATGTCTCGTGCCACGGCAGGGCGGCGACCCAATCAAGCCAGCCACGCGCGACCGCCGACTCGGGGGACATGGGAGACAGCTTTCGCAGCCGGCGCAGCTCACGCATGGCACGGGTCTGCACCTCTTCCGGCAGCTTGCGCGCAGTCAGTTGCCGCTCAAGCTCCTCGAGGTCATCGCCGTCATCGTTGCCGAGTTCCTTGTGAATGGCCTTGAGCTGCTCCTGCAAAAAGAACTCGCGCTGATTCTGATACAGCGAGCCACGCACCTGTTCATCAATGCGACGCTCAAGGCGCAGCAGTTCAAGCTCGGTCACCAGCACTTCAGACACGCGCTCCACCAGCGCATCGAGTGTGGGCTTCTCGAGCAGCTCCTGTCGCACGTCGAGCGGAATCTGCAAGTGTGCGGCAATACCAAACGTCAGTCGGACGGGATCGTCGATGGACTGCAGTACACCAATTATCTCCGGCGCAATACGGCGCTGCAGTCCGGTGTACTCTTCGAACAGAGTGAGTGCATGGCGCACGCGCACCGACAGACTGACGAGATCCGCGCCTTCAACGGCCAGCGGAAACGGTTTGACCGTCGCCTGCACTGGCAAGCCGAGCGCATGCGGGCCAGCACCGCCGCTTGCGGAATTGCCTCCGCAGCGTGATGCGGGTGCGTCGTCGTTTGAACCGGACGCCGAATCATCGCTCGGGCTGTCCGGCGCTGCGACGTTGCGCGGCACGGTAAAACGCGAAATGTGCACACGCTCACGCGCATCAACGAGAATGCGTGTGGTGCCGTTGGGCAACCGCGTGACATGCTGCACGCGCGCAATCACGCCAACGCGATGCAAGCCGGCCGCATCGGGTTGCTGATCGTCGGGGTTGCGCTGCGTAACCAGCAGCAGTTCACGACCGCCTTCTGCGGCCGCCGCGACAGCCGCGAGTGAACGCGATCGTCCAACGAGCAGGGGCATGGCCGCATGCGGGAACAGCACAACATCACGCAACGGCAAAACGGGGTACCGCGCGGGCGTTCGGCCGGCGCGCGGGGCAGGGCGAGGGCTCAGGCTTCCTTCTTCTGGCGCTTGGGCGCGATTTCCAGGAGTGGTGGTCCGCCCGTGGTAACCGATGCCTCAGTGACTTTCACTTCAACAATGTCGTCGCGACTCGGCAAGTCGAACATCGTCTCGAGCAGCGTCTCTTCCAGGATAGCGCGCAAGCCTCGTGCGCCAGTGCCGCGTCGCAACGCCTTGGCCGCGATCGCGCGCAGCGCGGACTCTTCGAACGTGATCTTGACGTCTTCGAGATCGAACAGGCGCTGGTATTGACGCACAAGCGCGTTCTTGGGCTCCTTGAGAATCTGCACCAACGTGTCTTCATCGAGCGCGTCGAGCGGCACACACACGGGCATGCGGCCTACGAGCTCGGGGATGATGCCAAATCGCAGCAGATCTTCGGGCTCGACTTCGGAGAAGGGAGACTTGGCCGTCTCACTCTTCACGCTGTCGAGCACGATTTCCGTTTCGGGTTTGTCCGGTCCACCAAAGCCAATCTGCCGACGACCGACACGCGCTTCGATGATCTTCTCGAGACCGTCGAACGCGCCGCCACAGATGAACAGAATGTCCTTGGTGTTGATCTGGATGTATTCCTGCTGCGGATGCTTGCGGCCGCCCTGTGGCGGTACGCTGGCAACGGTGCCTTCCAGAATCTTGAGCAGCGCCTGCTGCACACCTTCACCCGACACGTCGCGCGTAATGCTGGGGTTCTCCGACTTGCGCGCGATCTTGTCGATTTCGTCGATGTACACAATGCCGCGTTCGCATTCGGCCACGTTAAAATCGCCGGCCTGCAGCAAACGCACCAGAATGTTCTCGACATCTTCGCCAACGTAGCCCGCTTCGGTGAGCGTGGTGGCGTCGGCAATAGTGAACGGCACATCGAGAATGCGCGCCAGCGTTTGCGCCAGCAGCGTTTTACCCACACCCGTGGGGCCGATGAGCAGAATGTTGGACTTGTCGAGCTCCACGTCGTCTTCACGCGCATTGGCTGCGGCGTTGATGCGCTTGTAGTGGTTGTAGACAGCCACCGACAATGCCTTTTTGGCGCGTTCCTGTCCAATTACATACTGATCCAGCGTTCCCTTGATCTCGCGCGGCGAAGGCACCTGCGTGATTGCCTCGGTAACCTCGCGCTCTTCGTCCTCGGACAGGATCTCATTGCAGAGCGCAATGCACTCATTGCATATGTAGACCGACGGACCCGAAATGAACTTTCGGACCGCGTCTTTGGACTTTCCGCAAAAGGAACAGCGGAGATGCTTGTCTTGACTTGACATGAGGGCGTACGGGAACGGGAATCGGGGGAGTGCCCCGGATACATACATGAACTAACCCGAACGACTCCAAAGGGTCAAGCGAGCAGCCTTGTTTACTGACGATTAAAGTCTCGGTCCGACCCATGCGTTTCCTTATTGATTCGTCGCTACGGCCAGTCCGTGCCCTGAGGCCCTAAGGCTTTATGGCCTCGAACAGCTTCGTACGCGGGAACAGAGCTCCGCTGGCCGCCCGCGACGTGGTGGGCAGGCGCGGGCGCTCGGGGCCATTGAACGAATCGGACGAGGCTTTAAGGCCAGAAGGCCTCACGGCACAGATTGGCCGGAGCGGCGGATCCCAAAGGGCGAGGACGACGCTACGCCGTTTACGGTGAACGGGTTCGGGGGTCGGGATGGAACAGCGCGTGAGCCGTCTGCGGCAAAATGATACAGGGCGTGCAGAAATGGTGATGCTTAAACGGCTCGGCGCCAACAACTTACGGCATGCGCGACTTCCGGAAACTCCACACCTGGCAACATGGCCACGCCCTGACCCTGGCCATCTACTCTGCCTCCGCGTCAATCCCGCGAACCGGCTACCCAGGGCTTACCAGCCAACTCAGACGGTCCGCCGCGGCCGTCCCCACCAACCTCGCCGAAGGCTGCTGCCACACCTCGCGTCGGGAATTTGCCCGATTCGTGCAGGTGGCGCTGGCCTCCACCGTCGAGACTGAGTACCACCTGCAGCTCTGCCACGACCTCGGCGTAATCGATCCCCAACTCGCCACCCAGCTCATCACCGACTGTAACCGCCTCCGCCAAATGCTGGCCGCCCTGCTCGCCAAGGTCCGCGCCGAGCTGAATACCAGCCCCGACCGCTTCGTCCCGCCGTTCTGATTCGCCGCTCTGGTCAGTCCGCTCCCTGAGGCGGTGGGCAAGCCGTTCCTGATTCGCCGCTACGGCCAATCGGTTCCCTGAGGCCTTATGGCCTTAAAGCCTCGAACAGCGTCGTACGCTGGAACCGAGCCCCGATGCCAGCCCACGACGTCGCTGCCAAGCACCGTCGCTCGTTGCCATTGTACGAAAAGAACGAGGCTTTAAGGCCATAAGGCCTCAGGGCACTGTATGGCCTCAACGACGAATCAAAAAACGCTACCCCGCCACAACCCCACCACGCGACTCAAGCTCCGACTCAGCCAGCATAACCCCCAAGCGTTCCGCCCACGTCGTGCGAATCGCCTCCACATGCTCGCTCGCGCCCCTGGGCTTCACCTTGCGCCACTGCCGGCGCACGCGCGGCCACCCGTCCAGCAATGCCCGCGCCCTCGGACTCCCAGTCCGCAGCCGGTGCACGGCCAGTAGCTGCTGCAACAGCGCCTCGTCGTCGGCATCCAGGCTCGCGAGCAGCACCAGATCGTGATTCGTACGGCTCGCCAGTGTCCCCGATTCATCGAGCACATACGCCACGCCATTCGACATACCAGCGCCAAAGTTGCGACCCGTGCGACCGAGTACTGCCACAATGCCGCCCGTCATGTACTCGCAGGCGTGGTTACCAACCCCTTCCACCACGGCGCAGGCTCCGGAGTTTCGCACCGCAAACCGGTCGCCCGCCTGACCAGCGGCCAGCAGCAGTCCGTCGGTCGCGCCGTAAAGCACCGTGTTGCCAACAATCATGTTCAGATGACTCGCGCCACCGTAGCGTGCATTGCGGAATGGTCGGATAATCACTTCAGCGCCGGTGAGCCCTTTGGCCACGTAGTCGTTGGCTTCGCCTTCGAGCTCCATGCGCATACCGCGCAAGCCGAACGCACCAAAGCTCTGGCCGGCACTCCCGGTGAACTTGAGTGACACAT
>JBBSPO010000290.1:0-5033 GCA_038258695.1 Gemmatimonadales bacterium
CGCGTCCCGTTTTCAGTTCACGCACGCGGCCGATTCACAGGCGCGGTTGGTCGTGCCAAACGCACTGTTCTTTGGCATTGGCGGCGGCAAGAGCTCGTCGCTGGTGATTCCGTGGACGACGTACACCTCTCCCGAGGTCGCTCACGTGGGCTTGGCGGCTGGAGACATCAACGCCAGCGAGACCGATACGATCACACTACCCATGCACGACAACGACCGCGGCATTCTTGAGGGCGACACGGAGGGGTTCTGCCGCGTGCATCTGAAAAAGGGCACAGATACGATTGTGGCCGCTACGCTGGTGTGCGAGGGCGCGGGAGATATGATCGGTGAAATCGTGTCGGCCATGCGTCGTGGAGAGGGGTTGGGCGCTCTTGGCAAAACGATTCATCCATATCCCACCCGCGCCGCGATTTTCGGACGCGCCGCTGACCAGTACAATCGCGGGAAACTCACGCCGCTGGCCAAGCGGATATTTGGTGCGTTTTTTCGGGCGACCACATGAGTGAGCGCACAGGCACGCCGCCGGCTGCGGCAGCTAAAGCGGTGGCGCCATCTGAAACCCAATCGGCAACGCCATCGGCTGCGGCATCGGAAAAGCCAGCGCCATCGGCATCACGCGGCAAGTCGCTGATCCGACTTGGTGCGTTGGCGCTGGTTCTCATTGTTGTCGCGGTGATTGCCACACGTAGCGGACTGCTTGACTTGCGTGATCCGGAAAGGCTGCTGGCCGCGATCGACCGGGCGCGTGCGGTGCCCTATATACACGTGGTTTTTGTGCTGGTGTACATCGTGGTAGCAACATTCGGCTTGCCCGCCACGCCGTTCACGCTGGCTGGTGGCATTCTGTTTGGAACCGGCCTGGGTTCGGTGCTCAACTGGTTGGGTGCAACGCTCGGTGCCACAGGTACCTATTTGCTCGCACGACTGGTGGGCGGCGACGCGCTGCGCGGGTTGCTCGGTGGGCAAGCGGCGAGACTTGATCTGCTAGCCGGAAAGAACGGTTTCAGCACTCTGTTTCGACTGCGACTTCTACCAGTCATCCCGTTCAACGCACTGAGTTTTACCGCGGCCCTCTCAGGCATTGGGCTGCGTCCCTACGTGGCCGCAACAGGCCTCGGTATTCTGCCTGGCACCATCATCTATACCTACTTTGCCGGTAGTCTTGTGGGCGGAGTTTCGGGGGCGTCAAGTACGGCACGTACCAATCTGATCGTCGCGTCGGTCCTCCTGCTCGCGCTCTCCTTCCTGCCCACGATTGTGAAGCGAGTGCGAGGCAACAAGACCGCATCAGACGAGGCACGCCCGGAGTCGGCTCCATGACCGCGGGCTACGCATTGCACCATTCAGCGTTGCTGTGCAGCTTGCATCGGGTGCTACTGGCGGGCACGCGGGCACCAAATGCACGGATGCGTTCGACGCGACGCCAACGCTATTCGCGGTCGTTCAAGTCTGTGACGCTCCCATCTTCAACTACTGTGATGGACACTTCAAGCAGCCGACAGCAGGAGTTTCACGACCTGGCGCTTCGCTGGCTACCCGACGTTTCACGCTACGCGCAATCGCTCACGCGCGACACAACGGCGGCTGAGGACTTGTTGCAGGAAACCTATCTCAACGCATGGCGACACTGGAGAACGTTTATACCCGGGAGCGAGCCGCGCGCGTGGCTGTTTACCATTGCCCGCAACGCCTGGCGTAAACGCGCCCCGCGCGACGCGCGAATGATTGCCGTGGAAGAGCAGACATTGCAAGCATTGTCTGATGCCGAACATCCGCTCGCCGCGTCGACGGATATCACGCGCCAACTCGCATCGTTGGACCTGGGTCCGGCTATCACACAGGCAATCAGTGAGTTGCCGGAGGTGTTTCGCGAGGTGGTCCAGTTGGTGGAGTTACAGGAGCTGTCGTACGCCGAAGCGTCAGCGGTGCTCAATATTCCGATTGGTACTGTTCGGTCACGTTTGTTTCGTGCGCGCCGGCTGTTGCAAACGGCGCTGCTCAATCACGCCCAGGATGCGGGGTTTGTCTCGGCGAACGAACAGGAGCCGCGATGAGTGAGCAAGCCAGTTCCATGGCCAACGAGAGCGAAATGATCGACTGCGGCGCCGCGGTTCGCATGCTCTGGGACTATCTCGACGGCAGTCTTGGACCTCGTGAGGTCGCAGCGATTCAGGCGCACATCAATCTTTGTTCGCACTGCTTTTCGCATGCGGACTTTGGGCAGGTGGTGCTCGACGCCATCGCGCAGTCCAGACAATCGCAGGAAGTAACGTCGGCATCGGCGCTGCGCGAGCGAGTAGTGGCCCGACTTCGCGCCGACGGTTATCAGGAACCCTAGCCGACGGCGAGCGTCAGGCACCCGAGTCTGAGGCGGCAATTATGGCCTCAGGTTCGATCTCCATGCGAGATCGGCGAGATCCGCGGTCTCGTTGTGCTTCGTATGTGTGGCATCTGAATACTACGACCCCGATCTCTTCTTTCCTTGTCTTCATGTTTAGAGCTCTGAACTTTCTCCTCGTTGCGCTCGGCGCGTCATCGGTCTTGTCGGCCCCTACGGCCCATGCACAGGGCGCGTCACGCGAAACCGCGGCCACAACCGCGGCCACAACCGCACGCGACAGCGCACGCGTGAGTGGCGTGGTGCGTTCTGCAATCGGACTGCCACTGGCGGGTGCCCAGATCCGATTTGAGGCGAACGGTACACGTCCTGCTGTCAGTACTGAGACGGACGAAGCTGGCGCGTTTTCACTGCGTGTCGGCACGGGAGCCGCTGGATTCCTGGTTGCACGAGCGGTTGGGTTTATTCCTGATTCCATCCGAATCACGGCGCTCACAGCCGGCGAAGACCGACGGATTGCGCTGACGCTTCGTTCACTCGCGTCACTGGGCGTGGTATCGGTGGTGGCGCCACGTCCGCGTCCACTGCTCAACACGGCCAACGCTGCCACCGGTGGGACAGTTGAACGACTCGAGCTTGAGCGGCTGCCCACCGATGCGCGCGACCCCATTGCACTGGCCTACACGATTCCCGGTGTCACCACCGGCACCGGATTTTTTGGTGATGCACCGCGCTTGTCAATCAATGGCTCCAACGCCTTGTACACGCAGTATTCGCTGGACGGGCTTGAAAACAACGAAGGGTTTCTTGGTGGCGCACGTGTTGAGGTGCCACTATCAGCATTGCAGCGTTTCAGCGTGCTGGCCAATACCTACAGTGCAGAGTTCGGGCGCAGCTCCAACGGTGTGGTCAACATGGAATCGCGTGCCGGTGGGGACAGCTGGCAAGGCGAGGCGTTCTTTTACAACCGTCCGGGATTGCCGGTCGATGCACGGTCGGCCATCGTGCCAGCCGGTCAGGACCCAGACGATTTTCGGCGTGCACAGGAAGGGTTTCGACGGTCGCAGCTTGGCTTTGCCGGTGGTGGTCCAATCAAGACCGATCGCACCTTTGTTTTTGGTGCACTTGAATACACCAACGAAAACGAAGACCGCATTGCGTCTACGGCCAACACCACATTTACCGGTCGCGAAGTCCGCGGTACGATCAAAGGATTTGGCCGGCTTGATCATGGCTGGTCACCCACGCAGGTCACCACGTTGCGTGTGGCAGCCAGCAGCATTGATCGCGAGGGACGCGGGAGTGGCATTGTCGCGCCCGAAGCAGACATTGTGACCAAGCGCATTGGTACAGCCACGGCATTGATTCACCGCTCTACGCTGCGCGAAGGACGCGCCACCAACCAGTTAGCCTTGCAGCTTGGCACCTTCAAATGGGACTTCCCGCCCGCGCAAAGCAGCTTTGACATTCCGCAAGTCACCATCCGACAGGTGCAGGGACAGGACACGGTTTCGGTGGGCGTGGTTGGCAGCAGCAACTTTGTGTTTGACGAAAGTGAAACACAGTTCCAGGTGCGCAACGTGTTTGAAACGCTGCTCGGCGAACGGCATCAGCTGCGCATTGGCGGTGACGCATGGCGGTCGCAGTTTCGTTTGACCGGCTCGCAAACAAACCCGTCGGGTTCCTATGTCGTGCTCAACGAAGGCAACATCCCGCAGCGTGGCAACAGATACGCATTTGCCGATGTCCCCAACGATGTGCGCGTGCTCAGCTACACAGTAGACGCGGCACAAAAGCAGGTTGACTTGTCGCAAACATTGATTGGTGCGTTTATTGAGGACATCTGGCGCCTGTCGCCGGCGCTTACGCTCACGCTGGGATTGCGGTGGGACTACGACGATCTCACATCGCGTGGACAGAGCAGCCCCGACCTGAACAACTGGCAGCCGCGCGCATCGGTGAACTGGCTGGTTGGTCCGAGCTCGGTATTACGTGCTGGTGCAGGACTCTATGCTGGCAAACTGCCATATGCGGTGTATTCCGACGCGATTCAGTTTGGTCCCGAAGGCAACCAGACGGTGACGTTTGACGGGGCCAGTGCGCCGGCATTTTTGCAGGGGCCGCGCACCGCCACACTCAACCGTGATGAGCTACCACCAGGTGAGATTCGTGAGCTCTTTGCGCTCGGCCTGGAACAGCCCATGAGCCGTCAGGCCACGGTGGGTTGGCAGCAGCAGTTTGGTACGCGTTTTGCCCTCGGAATCGACGCGGTGTACGTGGACACACGCAATCTTCCGCGCTCGTGGGATCTGAACGCCAGCACACGCGGCATTGGCCCCAACGACACCATCAGCCTGAGCGTCGCCACGGGTGATCAGTTTCGACCCATCGCGCCCACTACGGGAAGTTTCCGTCGCCGCAGCACGACTGAGAGCGGTGGTGAGTCTACCTATGCGGGTTTGTACACGAACGCCCGCTGGACAGCCGCGAACGCCTGGCTAATCGACGCCAACTGGGTGTGGTCGAGAGCCCGCAACAATACCGAAGACATCAATTTCAATGCCACGCAAGGCAATGATTTTGATCAGGAATGGGCCGACGCAATCAACGACCGTCGTCACCGGGTTGCGATGCGTGCCACGTGGACGGGGATGAAATCACTCGCGCTCTCAGGCATTGTTGACTTTCAGAC
>JBBSPO010000291.1:0-5022 GCA_038258695.1 Gemmatimonadales bacterium
GTTGGCGTTTAATGGTTTCCCAGGTGTTTTACCAGGAGCCCGAGGACCTGGACACGCAGCCACAGCTTCACTAAACCCGTCGAAACCAGTGCACCCCCGGTTTTGTACGGTACCGCAACTTCACCAACCCTTCACTTGCGCCAACAAGTTTACTAACCAGACATCAACCAACGCCGGACGAGCCGGTCAAACCAAGCGTGCTGTTAACACTACTTCGACAAAAAGTGCTTGAGACGCGCGCCCTCACGCCACTACACAACTCTTAACTTCGTCAACCGCGCTCTCCTCAACAAGTACCCGACGCTCATTGGCAGGATCCGCAAGGTACGCGGCAAAGATCCCCTCTACCTCGCCAAACGACGTCACCTGGTGCAGCTGGCGGCGCAAATCGGCGGAGTTGTGCATGCCCTTGACGTACCAGCCCAGGTGCTTGCGGAACTCATACGCGGCGCCGTCCGGATCGGCCTCGTACTGCTGCACCATGCGGGCGTGATGCAGTGCAATACGAAAGCGCTCCTCTACCCCGGGCGTCTCCGGTACTGGCAAACCATCGAGCAGCGCGCGCGCCTGCGCAAACATCCACGGCGGACCAAACGAACCACGACCCACCATGATGCCGTCGGCTTTGGTGTGCTCCCGCATGCGCACCACATCCTGCGGTGTTTTGATGTCACCGTTGCCGAGAACCGGGATATCCAGCGCCTCGGTGACAGCGGCGATTTCGTCCCAGTTGGCCTGCCCTGTGTACATCTGGGTTCGCGTACGCGCGTGCAGCGCAAGCGCCCGTGCGCCGGCGTCCTGACACACCAGCCCGATCTTGACGGGATCACGCATTTCCTCGTTCCAGCCACTGCGCACCTTTACCGTAACCGGCAAGTGCGTGGCGCCGGAAACGGCCTTGATAATGTCCGTGACCAGCGTGAGGTCGCGCAGACAGCCGGAGCCGCCGTTGCGCCGCACCACCTTTTTTACCGGGCAGCCAAAGTTGATGTCTACAAACTCCGGCTGGAACACATCGGTGACGAGCGCCGCGGCGTCGGCCATGGCAGCTGGGTCAGAGCCAAAAATCTGGACGCCAATCGTGCGTTCGTCAGGCCCGAACCGCAGCTTGGACAACGTGGCCGGATTCTCGCGCCGGATCCCCTCGGCCGACAAAAACTCCGTCACCACCACGTCGGCGCCGTGCCCGCGGCAGAGCTGCCGGAACGGTGATTCCGATACGCCAGCCATGGGCGCGAGAAAGAGCGGTACCGCGTGCGGGACCGGATACGGGAAAGTCTTGGTTGGGCTCACCCATGAAAGTTAGCCACAGCGCGGATTCCGGGCAATCAAATGGTTTGACTTGTGGGGGCCAAGGGTTAGCATTGAGGGCTATGGAACTCCGTGAATTCTTTTCCGAAGACGCAGTCAAGCTCGAGCTCGAAGGCACCACGAAAGACGAGGTCCTCAAGGAACTCATTTCGCTGCTCAAGCTCGACGAGAAGGCTGAAGGCATGCTGTTCAAAATGCTCAAGCGCCGAGAAAACCTGGGATCTACAGGAATCGGGCGAGGCATTGCGATTCCGCATTGCAGATCGCTGGTCGTCAACCGCCTGCGCGTGGCCTTTGGTCGCAAGACCACGGGTCTCGACTTCAAGGCAATTGACGACAAGCCGGTGCACTTCATGTTCCTGATCGTTGCGCCGCCGCTCGAAGTGTCCAACCAGTACCTGCCGGTGCTGGGGAAGATTGCGCAGTTCAGCAAGGAAGCCGATGTGCCGCAGCGATTGCTGTCGCTGCCGACACCGGCTGACTTCATGGCGCTTTTGGAAGAAAAGAAGATCTGACCGCGTATGTGCGTGAACCGGTAGCTATACCGGTTCACGCACTCCGGGCGCCGGCGAGGGCAGTTCGCCGTCTACCACCACACGGCGGATATCGCCGCGCAGGCGCACCACCACGCGCCACGTTTGCAGCACGGCTGCCGCCGCCAGGCCGGCCGTGAGTCCCCACCACAGTCCGCGCTCGCGAAGCGGCGTGAGAAAGCCCAGCGTGGCGCCCAACGGGATACCGATTCCCCAGAATGCGACCATGTGCAGGATGGCCGGAATACGCGTATCGCCCGTACCGCGCAGCACGCCGCTGGTGACGGCCTGCATGCCGTCGAACACCTGAAACATGCCGGCGATGGGAATCAGTGACACGGCCACAGCCAGTGTTGCGGCATCTTGCGTGTAGCGTGTGGCGAGAAATCCCGGCACGGAAATGAACACCGCCGCGCTGCAACTCATGAACGCCACCGCACACACAATGGCCGCCGCGGCATCACGTCTCGCCGTTGTCACATCACCACGTCCAATCGCCCGCCCCACCACAGCCGCCGCCGCGCCGGAAAAGCCCAGCGGCACCATGAACGTGAGCGCCGCCATGTTGAGCGCGATTTCATGTCCGGCGAGCGACTCGGTGCTCATCCAGCCCATGAAAATGGTGGTGATACCAAACGCAAAGGCCTCAAAGAACCACTGCGTCCCGATGGGCGCACCAATGCCGATCATGCGGCGCAGTGGGGCCCAATGCTGCGACTCCGGCAACCACGGACGCATGGTGTCGCGCAGCAGCGGCCACGCGAATCCCAGCAGCATGAGCGCCATGCTCCATTGCGCCACCGCAGTGGCCCAGCCAGCCCCAACTACACCCATGGCTGGAAGCCCGAAGTTGCCGTACACGAAAGCGTAGTTGGCCAGAATGTTCACCAGATTGGCCAACACCACCGCAATGACAATTGGTCGCACCGGGCCCATGGCCTGCAACGCTTGCCGCCAGACGTTGAACATCAGGAATGGCAACACGCCGAGCAACCGTCGGCGCGAGTACTGGGCGGTGGGTTCGATGACGTCGGCCGGCTGTTGCAGCGCAGACAGCACCCATTCGCCGGGTGTGAGCGCGAGCATGATGAACACCGACCCGATGGCCGCCAGTATCATGCCGCGCTGTACGCCGCGGGCAATGCCTGCGCTGTCGCCAGCGCCCACCGCCTGCGCGACTACGGGATCGATGGCGTACAGCACACCGATCCCGAAAATTGAAATGTTGAAGAAGTAGAAGTTGCCGAGTGCGACGCTCGCAATGGCGTAACCACCGAGCCGGCCAACCATGAGCGCGTCAACAACGCCCATGAGTTGAATGCCTACGCTGATGAGCACGATCGGCGTCGCAATGCGGGCCATTTCGCGCAGATCAGGGGCGAACGATTTTAAGCGGGTAATCATGAATCAGGGCGCGACAGGGTATGCACGACAATAACCTGATTGCGCCCTGAATCACGGGTAGATCACAAGACAGTGCACAGCCGTGGCGGCGGAGTGTGTTTCTGGCCCGCCTCCTGCCCTCGAGATTACGGCGAAGTAGTTGATTTGGCGCGCGCGGACGACACCATGTCTCGCACCTCACGCAGCAAGCGCGGCGCGTCGTACGGTATGCCGTCCTTCACGGTCCAGGCCACACCAGCGTTGGTACCGGCAGCGGCGCCTTCGAGTGGCGGATAAAAGACCTTGAGATCGGCCAGCGGGTTGCCTTTCACCACAATCACGTCGGCCAGATGGCCAACGCGAAGCCGCCCGATCCGGCTCTCTTCGCCCAGAATGCGTGCGTTGTTGAGCGTGGCATGCTGCAGCACCTTGAGCGCAGGGAAACCCGCTTCCTGGTGCAGTTCGAGTTCGCGAATGAGACCGAAGCCGTACACCTGATAAATGAATCCGGCGTCTTCACCGGCACCAATTACGCCGCCATAGTCTTCAAAATCGCGCAGCGCCTTGAACCAGATCTGATAGTTCTGCTTCCAGTACGTTTCGTCAATGGAGCTCCAGTCCGAGAAGTACGAACCGTGACTGGCCGGGTCTGGCTGAAAGAACTTTTCGAGTGTGGGATGCAAATAGTCTTTGAACCACGGCTGTGATTCGGCGCGCTGCAAATCACGACTGGCTTCGTAGATGTCGAGCGTAGGATTCCACGCGACACCGCTGTCGGCCAGCGCCTTGAGCACTTGTTGCAAGCGCTCGGGCTCAGCTTCACGCCACAGCCTGCCGGCCAGGCGAAAGCGCATGCCTTCGTCGTTGTAGTTGAAGTCGGCGGGAAAGTTTTGTACACCGGCCGGAATGGCCGCATCAGGCACGCCGTACCAGTGTTCAATGCTGGTGAGTTTGCCCGCCGCTGCGTCGTTGGCGTTGGCTTCGTCCACGCCCATGTGATGCGCGGTGCGCAGTCCGATCTTGTTGGCTTCATCGAGCAACGGTGCGTACAGCTCGCGGTCCATACCAAACAGCTTGGTGCCGTCGGCGCCCATTGCTTTGAGATCGCGCACACGCTGACGTACAGCGGCTTCATCAAGCGGAACAGGCATGTACGAATAGCGCGCATACACAAACAATCGCGGCGCGTGCACTTCACCACGCGCACTGCGCTGTTTGAGCTCCAGCGTACGCGACGTGTTGCTGCCCACATCGCGTACACTCGTGATGCCCATGCCCAGCCACAGCTTGAGCTGATAGTCCAGCGGCTGCGCGGTACCGCCCCGCTCCTCCTGCACATGCCCGTGCAAGTTGATCAGCCCTGGCATCACGTAGTGCCCCGTGCCATCGATTTCCGCATCACCACGCGCCGGTCGCCGCGCATTGCCATCGCGCACGGCGACGGGATCGAGGTTGGCAATCTCCACAATGCGATTGCCTTCAATGACCATGTCCTTGGGACCTTCGGCTGGTGTGCCGTTACCCTCAATGACCATCACATTACGAATGACCAGTCGCTGTGCGCGTTCGCCGTGTGTGGGTGGGGATGCGGTTTGTGCTGCCAGCGGGGATACGGACGCCGTGAAGCAAAACGCCGTCAGCACAACGGCACGCAGAACAGCAAAATTCAATGATGGTTTGATCATGGCCACTAATCCCCGTGATCCGCCAGATGATTCAAATCAGTGACTGACAGCGGCACAGGAAACACCACACCCGCACGGTATGTGTCGCCAATCAGCTTTTTGAACAACCA
>JBBSPO010000292.1:0-5003 GCA_038258695.1 Gemmatimonadales bacterium
CTGCTCGGGGGGCAACGCGGCTCGACGAGCCTCAAGCTCCACCCAGGGCTCGTTTTCATGCTCGTCGATTGCATCAATGCCGCGCCGCGTCACGAGGCTGTGCAGCGTGGCTGCCGGGCCGCCGTCATGATCGATGAGCGCAACGGCGTCGGCAACCTCGCCGGTGGAGGCGCCGGTGCGGTTGACTGCCGGCAGCAGCTGCTGCGCCGCGAGCAGGGCTGCGTCACCGGTGATGATCTGAGCCTCCGGCTGATACGACGAGCGAAGCCACGAAAGCGCGGTCGTCTTGTGTGAGTTGTGTCGTACCTTAAGCGCGAACGGCTCGCCCGTCACGCTCGGCTGAATCAGGTGCGTGCCTCTGGCATCCCACCGTTCGATACGCAGCGTGGCGCCGTGATTGTCCTGAACTCGTGCAACCACGCTCCTGTCTGAGCCATGCACGGCATCACGACTGAAGCGATACCAGAACACGGGATTGAATGCATACACACCCACGAGCGCGGCCAGTGACGTCCCCAATGCCCCACCGTACGCCGCTACGCCTCCCGCAAACGCCGCGCCGGTGGCCACAAGCGCCAGCGAGGTCTGCACGCGTTGCCGACGCTTGCGTCGTGCCAGCTGATTACCATACCGCCAGGCGGCAAACTCCGGACGAAGCGGCTGCCCGATGCGAATGAGATCGAGGCCGCTGCGGGTCCGCGCAAGCGTGATCTCCCCGGTGGCCATGCGTTCACGTGATTCGCGGAACAGCCGCTCGCACGCCTCAATGCCCTCGAAGCGTTCATGCAGCGGCACCAGATTCCATCGCTCGCACGCTCGGCACACCACCCATAGGCGACCGGTGCGCTCGTCGAAGGCGAGTCGTCTCCCGATCGGCAGCACTTCGAGGGCATCGTTGCGCGGCAGCCTTGCGGCACAGATGTAGCAGGTGGAGAACATGTGATTGGAGTTGGCTCAGCTCACCAGGCGGCCGAGCAGCACCATGCAGCTGAACCAGAGCACCAGCATCGCACGCAGAACGACGGTCGCGGACTCGCCCTTATCGGCATGGAATTTCGATGGGGGTGGGGCGACTCCCCGTCGAGTATACGACGCGATCGCCGGCCGTGCAAGCGCCGCGCGACCAGCGGCGGCAGGCTCTCGATCTCGCATATGAGTAGCTTTCGCGCGTGCGAACGGCGGTCACGGGGGGGGGACCGATCCCGGCCGAATCAAGCGGCCGCGCCAGCATAGCGATGGTACGCGTGCCGCCGAACGAACGCTGAACCTGTCGAGCGATCTGAGGAAGCTCGCTGCGCTCGCATTTTGCTTGATTCACTCACAGGTTGGCTCAGCGTTCGGTGGACAACTCATAACAGCAACGTGAAAGCCTCTCTACTTCTCGTATTTCTCGCTGCGTGTGCGGGCTCGTCACGTGGGCCGACCGCTGCAGCTCCACTCCTGTGTCCATCCGGTGGGTTGCCGCCAGAGCTGAGGACTGCGGCGATAACGCCACCTCGTCCCACCAAGCCATTCATTCCGCCGATGCCCGTTCCCGCCAATGTGCGCGGCACCCGGAGCGATATCCAGCTCGTGACCAGTTCGCAGGGCCGGCCGTTCGCCGATTCTATTACGGTGTGCGGCATCAAGAACCTTCGGTATTCCCGGCAACTGGCGAAGGTGGCCGCCCAGTATGAGTGTGAACCCGCGAAGCGGGACGGACTTCCAGTGGCGGCACCGTACCGGCTACTCTACGTATTCTGAGGCGCAGCTACCGCGCCCTTCTGTGGGTGCGAAGCTACGCGAGCAAATCGCTTGACGCACCGAACCGGGTTTGGCGCGACCGTTGTCTACTCGAAGATATGCCGGCTCCGAAATCCCGTGATCGTTCCGGCTGATCAGCACGCTCGCGTCTGTTTCTTGCGCACCGAACGAAACGTTGCTGCCGACAGCGCATTTCGGTGTGCGGCAGGCGGTTGCCCTGCTGGCGCACGTCGCCCGTCCGGCCGCATTTTATTGGATGCGCTGCAGCAGAGCGCCAGGCGTTATGCGAGCCCAAGGATATTGACACTCGTCACGTGACGCGTTACACTTGAGGGTGATCAAGTCCTTCGCGGATCGATCAACGTAAGAACTCTTCCGCACGGGCAGGGCAAAACGTCTCCCGGCCGACGTAGCGCGACGGGCGCTGCGCAAGCTCGAGGCCGTGCACGTGGCAGCCCAACTCGCCGATTTGCGCGTTCCACCTGGCAACCGGCTCCACGCGCTTCGCGGAAATCGTGCAGGCCAACACGCCATCGCGGTCAACGATCAATGGCGTATCTGCTTTCGTTTCGAAGATGGCGATGCGTTCGATGTGAAGTTCTGTGACTATCACTAGCTGGAGCGGTTTTCCATGAGCATCCCGAACACCCGGCCGCTTGCGCGCCGTCCCATTCACCCGGGCGAGATCCTGCGTGAGGATTTCGTGCCCGAGTATGGCTTGTCGATCACGGCACTCGCTGAGGCTGCAGGCGTTTCGCGGCAGTCCATGAATGAACTGCTGCGTGAGCGCCGCGCCGTGAGCCCGGAGATGTCACTCCGCCTCGGCAAGCTGTTTGGGACGTCGCCCGAGTTCTGGCTCAACCTGCAGCGAAACGTCGATCTTTGGGACTCGGCTCGTGGGCTCAAGCGGGAAATTGCCCGGATCCAGCCACTCCAGGTCGCATAACGAGACGCTGCTGCTGACAGCGCGATGCGGAGCGCAACGAGTGTGCCGTACACGCTGGTGCGTGCGACGGTGGAGGTGCGGCTCACGGCGACGCTGTGTGAGATCCTGCACCACGACGCTGGACACCCCCTCGACCATTTTTGGGTCCGATCCCGACGACGGCTCGCTCCTGGCCGCCGCCGATACGGAATACGACGCGTTCGTCACGATGGACCAGTGTTTACGCTTGCGCACAACTGAACACCACCCACTACCTGGCGCCAACCGGTCCGATCCTGAAGCGAACGACACTCGGCACATCATCAGCGTCGCGCTCCACTCCCCACACACCACGCTCGACGCTCATTATCTCGACGTTTTTCGGCGTATCGATCGTCATCGTCGGACGGCCCTGCGGAGAAAGAACGAGCCATCGTGACGTGCCATCGGGCACGAACATCCGCAACCACATCGTGCCGTCGTTGGCTGCGATGATACGCCGCACCGGTGGAATGAACCGCGGTGCGTAGAGTGCGGCGCGCACGTCCCGCTCGAGATCCGGTCGCGACCAACCGGCAGCCATCGCTTTTGCGGTGCTGTCCAGCATGCGATTCGTGACCTGAACCGGCGTAAACGGCACGGTCACGCGCAGCAGCGTATCACCGCGCGGCGAAATCTGCGTCACGTGCACGATCGGCCGGTCGCCCGCGCGTGTCATGTCCACAAGCGCAATGCGACTACCGTCTGCTGAGACGCCGTACTTTGGACCGTTGTCAAACGGTTGCTGGCCATACATCTCGGTAAAGCGCTTGCTGTCGCCTACGCGCACCATCATGGTACGCGCCGCCCGCGGTTGCGGGTCAATCGAAGTTGCAACCGTGCCATCCCAGCTCATGCGCACTATCGGCTGCGAGCGCACGTCGCCATTGGCGCTCGCTCGACTCGACGTTGACACTTGCCCAACCGCCACGTTGCCCGCGAGCACCGCAACAGGTGTGACACTGGACAAAAAGAACTTGTGCGCCGGTGTGTTCTCTCTCCAGGGTCCCGCGCCACTGTTCTGAATGCTGCGAAGCAGCGACCCGTCCGGTGCAAAGAAACTCAGCCGCTTCAGGGTGTAGTCGTAGGTCCAGAGCGTATCGCGCAGCAAGCCGAAGGAGCCGATCGTGCGTGCCTCGCCGGGACCGGCGCCCTGTCGGAGAAAGCGTTTTTTGAGTGTGCCATTCGGAGCGTACAGGCGAACCATCGGATCGTCGGCGGTCATCACCAACAGATCACCGTTGGACAGCGGCAACGTGCCCATGACACGATTCAGCTCTTCCTCATTGCCGTCGATGCGGAACTCGCCGACAAGTGTCCGCGCAGGCACGCTCGACTGCGCCGACAGCGCACTGTTATTCAGCCCACACATCGTCACGGCCAACGCCGCAATCGTCAACGCAGGGATCACTCTCATAGCCGCCGATCGCGCGGCGCGCTGTATCGTACACATGTGCGATCGAACTCCTGAATCAGGGTTGCTTCCAATCCGCGCGCCGCACGAACTCCGCCTCACCAGGCAGTCGTGTAGCCGGCATATGACGACGTGCGTAGAACTTGAGGCGCAAGTCAGAGACAAACACGGTGACCGAATCGCCCTTCCAGTGCGGAGTGATGCCGCTACTGTCTAGTCTGGCACTGGTCATCGTGCGAATCCGGAACGTCGCACGATTTTCCTGGACTATTGGTTCGATCGTTGCGATATCCTCAAGTGCGAGCCGCCCAACACGTGCCGGTTCGGCTCGTTCGTTGTCTACATAAAACGTCAGGACGCTGTCGGGATGATTCGAGTTCACCATTGGCGCTGCTGCGCTAGCCTCTTGGCTGGAACCGGATGCTCGCTCCGCAACGTCAAACGACGCCGCTGCGGTACCGGTGATAAGCGACCCCACGAGTGCTCTCACCGCACGCCGCGCTGAGGCCGGCCGAGGTCGCTGCATCATGCGCCGAATGCGCGTTTCGAGGTGTGATTTTCGCGACACGAGCGCAGATATCGGCAACACGCGCTGCATTGAGCGTTCGTACACCCGCGTGAGCAGGTGACCATACGCTCGCGCGTTTCCATGCACAGCGATAACGCGCGCGTCACAATCGATGTCGGTGGCGAGACGAAGACGGGACCACGCGACCCACAACACGAGGTTCCACGGCTGCAGCGCCAGCGTGAGCAATGCGAACAACAGCAGCGCGGGATCCCTGGCCTGCGCATGCTGCTGTTCATGTGAAAGAATCGTTCGAAGCTCCGACGCCGGCAGTGCAAGCGACCAGCGCGGAAGTATCACGGTGTACTTGAACA
>JBBSPO010000293.1:0-4974 GCA_038258695.1 Gemmatimonadales bacterium
CAAGATCAACGTGCAGTTGCAGTCGGTGACCGTGCGCCCCGATGCCTTCCCTCGGTTGGCACCGCCCTCAACTCCGGTTTCGACACAGACCTATTCGTCCGAAGAAGTGCGACGGCAGCCCGGCGCGCAGGAAGACGTGCTGCGCGCCGTATCCATCGCGCCCGGTGTGGGTGTGACCAACGGCGCACGCAATGACATCATCGTTCGAGGTGGCGCGCCGTTTGAAAATCTGTTTGTGGTTGACAACGTCGAAGTGCCCAACATCAACCACTTTGGATCGCAGGGCTCAACCGGTGGCCCGATCTCGCTCATCAACATTCGCTTTATTGAATCGGCCTCGCTCAGCGCCGGTGGGTTTGGCGTGCGCTACGGTGACCGTGCATCGTCGGCCACCGTGCTCACACTGCGCGAGGGAAATCGCGAGCGATTGGCTGGTGAGGTGAACGTGGCTGCCACACAGGTTGGCGCAGTATTTGAAGGGCCCATTGGTGACAACGCCTCGTTCCTGGCCAATGTGCGACAGAGCTACCTCGATCTGTTGTTCAAGGCCATTGGGCTGAGCTTTATTCCGGCCTACACCGATGCAACCTTCAAAGCCGTCTGGCGCCCCACACGGAACGATGCATTCAGTGTGTTGGCGATCGGTGCACGTGGTACGGTCACCTTCAACAACGACAGTGCCGACGATCGGCTATCCAACGCGCAGGTGCTCGCACCAACGCAGGATCAGTACTTCAGTGGACTCACGTGGAAACGACTGCTTGGCCAAGGCGTCGTGACAACAACGCTGGGCCGCACGTGGACGCGCTTTGAAACCGCGCAGCGCGACAGCCTGCTCAACCCGATTTTTGAAAGTCGCAGCACCGAAGGGGAAACCACGTTGCGCTCCGATGTGTCCTGGACACCTCGCGCCAACCTCCAGCTCGAAGCCGGTACCATTTTCAAGTACGCCAGTGCGCTGCGCTTTGACGCAACGCTGGCCGGGTTTGCACGCACCGACAGTACCGGAGCGCCACAGCCGCTATCGGTTGACACCAGCTTTACCGCGCTCAGGAATGGCACGTATGCGCAGGCGACCTGGAATGCCACCGATAGGCTGCGTGCGACGCTCGGATTGCGGGGGGATTGGTACAACTTCCTGGACAACGCGGTTCGCGTGGCGCCCAGAGCCTCCCTGTCGTACGCGGCCAACGATGTCACGACGTTTTCCTTCAGCGCCGGCCGCTACTGGCAAGCGCCCAGCTTTATCTGGTTGGTTGGTGCAGCGCAAAATGCACAAACGCTGCAACCGTTCCGCGCTGACCATGCCGTGCTGGGTGTGACACGGCTGGTGGGCCGCGACACCAAGCTGCAGTTCGAAGTGTACGGCAAACGCTACGCCGACTATCCCACACGGCCGTTCAGGCCGCAGGCAGTGCTGAGTCCCAGTGGCTTCGATGATGCCAGCACGGACATTCCCTTTGGTCTCGAACCACTCAGTTCGCTGGGCACCGGACACGCGTTCGGCGCTGAGCTCTTTGTGCAGCGCAAGTTTGGCGAAAGTCCCTTTTACGGCCAGGCCGCGCTCAGCTACAATCGCACTCGCTTTGCGGGGCTGAGTGGTATCGAGGCAACAGGTGCGTTCGATACGCCTTGGCTGGGTAACGCCGTGCTCGGTTGGCGGCCCAACTCCCGCTGGGAAGTGGCCACACGTGTTCGCGGCGCGACTGGCTTGCCCATCACACCGTTTCGTACCACTGGACCACAGGCGGGCACGCTCGATTTCACACGCTACAATACGCAGCGGCTTGATGCGTTCTTTGCGGCCGACCTTCGCATCGATCGACGCTTTGTACTGGGACGGCGTCAGCTCATTGCCTTTGTTGATTTGCAGAACATCACCGCACGCAGCAACCGTGGGGCGCCGCAGTGGAATCCGCGCTTGCAGATGATTGAATATTCAGACGGTATTGGCGTGCTGCCAACCATCGGTCTGAACTTTGAATTCTGATTACTGAATGCGCTGAGCAAAACAACGGCGTGCTGCTCGGATGTCTGCCGTCGCCTGCGTTGCCTGTGCCACAAGCAGTTCACCCATCGGCGGTTGCGTGCCTTGCCGATGCAGCAACCGGTTCACCTGTCTGCAATCGCCAGAGTGACGCGTACACTCCATCGCGCGCAATCAACGCCTCGTGTGTGCCGTGTTCTACCACGCGACCGTCATCGAGCACATAAATGGCGTCGGCGTGCCGCACTGTGGAGAGACGATGGGCGACCACCAGCGTGGTGCGGCCGCGCGCGGCCAGTGCCAACGACCGCTGGATCGACGCCTCGGTTTCATTGTCCACCGCACTGGTGGCTTCGTCAAGCACCAGCAGCGACGGGTTGCGATAGAACGCCCGCGCAAGTGCAATGCGTTGACGCTGTCCTCCCGAGAGCGTGGTACCACGTTCGCCAACAAGACTGTCGTAACCGAGTGGCAATGCCTCAACAAACGGGTGCACCTCTGCTTCACGCGCCGCCGAAAGCACACGTTCACGATTGGGCGCAATGTCGCCGTAGGCGATGTTGTCAGCAACGGTGCCGTCGGTGAGATACGGATCCTGCGCAACGTAGCCAATGCGCTGTCGCAACGACTCGGGGCTGTACGTTGCGATGTCCACACCGTCGAGCAAAATACGACCACTTTGTACGTCAATGAAACGCAGCAACAGCTTGAGCAGCGAACTCTTGCCACCGCCGGTCGCACCCACCAGCGCAACCGTGGCGCCTGCCGGTACGCTCAGTGACACACCGCGCAGCGCCGGCCGGTCGCCGTAGGACAATGATACGTTTTCAAACTCAAGGGACGCACGCGCGTCCGTCGGTACTGAACGTGTCGCGTGCGCCGGTGTGGGTGTGTCGAGTACCGCCATGACGCGGGCCACACTGGCCATGGCGCGGTTGTACAGGTCCGTCATGTCGGCCAGTCGCGTGAGCGGCCAGAGCAGGCGCTGCGTGAGATACACCAACGCCGAGTAGCTGCCGACGCCCAGGTCGCCGCGCAGGGCCAGTACTCCACCGTAAAGCATCGTGGCGATGAAGCCGGCCAGAATGGCCATACGGATCACGGGCGTAATGGCCGCCGAAAAGCGAATCGCATCGTCATTACGCTCGCGAAATCCATCCGACGCGACGCGTAGTTGTTCGGCTTCAAATCGTTCGGCCGTGTACGCCTGGATCGTGGCCATCCCGAACAGATTATTGCTGATGCGCGACGACAACGTGGCGGCAGCCTCCCGTACGGCGGCGTAGCGTGGTGCCAGCCGTTTTTGAAACCAGAAGGCGCCAAACAAAATGAGCGGTACGGGAAGCAGGGCCAGCACCGCGAGTTCGGCGGTGAGCACAAAAAACACCGCGCCCACCATCAACGACGAGCAAAACACCTGAATGAGATCGTTGGCGCCGGTATTGAGAAACCGTTCGATCTGATTGACGTCTTCGTTGAGCACCGCCATGAGGCGGCCGCTGCGCTCACGCTCAATCCAGCTGGGCGGCAAGCGCTGAATATGCGAATACGCCGCTTGCCGCAACTCATGTTGCACGTTCTGCGCGAGCCCGCGCCAACGCAGCGCATACCGGTATTCAAAGAACGATTCGCACACCCACACCACCACCGTAATGGCCACCAGCGTGTACAGCTGGTGCAGCGGGTCTTCCAGCCCCTGGCGCGCCAGAAATGAGGCCTTGCGATTCACCACCACGTCCACCGCCACGCCAATGAGCAGCTCGGGCAGCACATCGAACAGCTTGTTCAGCACCGAATAGACGGTGGCCCAGATGGCATCGCGCCGGTACGGGCGGGCAAACTGAACGAGTGATTGCAGGGGCGAACGCAGTGTGTCGGGCACTTGGGAGCAGTGGGAATGGAAGGCCAATGGGAGTCCGCCACCGCGGGCGGAGGCCAGGAAACATGAAATTCAGGAGCGCAGGGATTGCCGACCAGACTCCCGGGTATTCAATTTGTCCAGTGGCCTGTTGTTGCGGGCCTGCGTCTACTTTTACCGAGCCATCACATCATGAACAAGCCTCGCGCAATCTTCGCCGCTGTCGCACTCTTCGTCTCGCTCTCCGCATTCACCTCGGCTGCCCGTGTGCTGGCAGACCTGACGGGAACGTGGAATGTCAGCGTGCAAACGCCCGATCAGGCCGTCAGTTCCACGCTGATTGTGAAGCAAAAGGGCGACTCGCTCTCGGGCAGCCTGGAGTCGGAACTGGGCAGCGCACCGCTGGTGGGATCGGTCAAGGGCGACACGGTGTCGTTCAACTTCTCGCTTGACATGGGCGGCCAGCCGCTGGTTGTGCAGGCGCAGGGTCTCTTGTCAGACAACAACAACATGAGCGGCCAGCTCGATGTCTCGGGCATGGGTGTGATGCCGTTTACTGCCAAGCGCCAGTAGTCCGCGCCGCCATAACCGGCGCCTCGTGGCAATGCGTCCGATTCGTGCGCATGCTATGACTCGGTGGTTGTGACACCCGCGAAACGTGGTCAGCCTGACAGCGTGAGTACTGAACACGGGCGAACGTCGGATCAATCTGACGTCTCGCCCGTGCGTGCGTGTCTGGTCCGGATTCTGGAAGGTAGTGATTTGCCGGCGCTGTCGCGGCAGATCATTGATGCCATCACAGCGCTCGACGATGACGCCAGTTCACTGCAGCGTTTGGCCAACGTGGTGTTGCGTGAGTACAGCCTCACCGTGAGCGTTGTGCGTACGGCCAACAGCGCGCACTACCGACGCAGTGGAAGGCCGGTGCAAAGCGCTACGCACGCCATGATGTTGCTGGGCGCCGGTACCGTGCGTTCGCTGGCCACCAGCCTGTTGCTGTTCGAAAACATGCAGCACCGTTCGGCGGGACTTCGTGAGCTGATGCTCTTGTCGTTGCTGTCGGCCAATCACGCGCGTGAGGTCGCCACACGACTCGGAGTGGCTGATCCCGGCGAGGCGCCGTTGTGCG
>JBBSPO010000294.1:0-4972 GCA_038258695.1 Gemmatimonadales bacterium
CACCAACAATCGCAATCGCCACCGCCGCCGCCGCCGACACCGCCAGCGCATGTCGCTTCACAAATCGCGATGCGCGATAGCCCAATGAATCAGGGCGCGCACGCACCGGCTTTCCTTCAAGCCACGCTTCCAGATCATCGCTTAGCGCCGTCACCGTGGCGTAGCGCTCCGTTGGTATCTTGCGCAGCGCCTTGAGCACAATCGTATCCAGATCACCTCGCAATCCACGCTTGCGAGACATATCGCTCACCAGATCACTTGGCCGCGCCGGCTCGCCGGTCACAATGGCCTCTTCCAACGCACCACGTGACTCGCGCATCAGCCTGTACGGGCGCGCATCGGTGAGCAGTTCAAACAGCACCACACCCAACGCGTAGACGTCGGTGGCCGTGGTGACTTCACCGCCGGTAACCTGTTCCGGTGACGCGTACAGCGGCGTGTGCAACTGTCCGCCCTCACGCGTAAGCGCCGACCCATCGGATGTCACATCACGCGTGTCATCGTCCGTCTCAATCAGCTTGGCGATACCAAAGTCCAGCAACTTCACCCGACCCTCGGTATCCACCAGAATATTGGACGGCTTGAGATCGCGATGTACCACCAGGTTGGCGTGCGCATGCGCCACCGCCGACAGCACATGCAGCATCAGCCGCACACGGGCACGCAGGTCGAGCGACCGCGTTCGACAGTGTGCGTCCACGTGCAAACCATCCACCAGTTCAAGCACCAGATACGGCTGCCCGTCATCCGTCACGCCCGCATCAAGCAGCTGCGCAATATGCGGATGTCGCAGCTTCGCCAGAATCTGCCCTTCCAGTCTGAAGCGTCGCCCTCCGTGTTCGGCAAACGACGTATTCAGCAGTTTGACAGCCACCTCGGCGTCATACCGCCCATCCTGACGCCGCGCCTTCCACACCGTGCCCATACCACCACGGCCAATCAGTGATTCCAGCACATACGGACCGCAACGGGTGCCCGGCGTGCCGCCGCTCCTTGGCATCGGTGCGGCGGTGCCCTCCATAAAACCATTGCGCGCAATCGACTCCTGCGCCGACAGCAGCTCACGCAGCTGCTCCACAAGCTCAGGACGCTCACGCGCTTGTCGCTCAAGCCATTGATCGCGTTGGTCTGTATTCAGGTCAAGCGCTTCGTCAAGCAACGACGACAGCACGCGCCATTCATCAGGTGTTGGAACCGGCATGCAGCACGAACTCCGTTGGTAAAAGCACGAGCCCTATTGCGGAGCAACGCGCAGCTGATTGCGAAGCAGCAAACGGGCCTTTTCCCACTGCCGTTGTACTGTTCGCTCCGTGACTTTCTGCACAGCCGCGATTTCCGCGCACGTAAAGCCGCAAAAAAACTTGAGATCTACAACACGCGCCAGCCCCGGATCGAGCAACTCCAACTGCTCCAGCGCATCGTGCAACGCGAGCAGTTCATCGGGGTCGTCCACCTGCTGCGCATGATCCGCGTCAAGTGTTGTGTCGCGTAGTCCACCGCCACGCTTGATCGCCTGACGGGCGCGTACCCGGTCAATCAGCACGCCACGCATGGCACGCGACGCGTAGGCCAGAAAGTGCGATTCGTCGACGAACAGGCGTCCGTCAGGTCCACCAAACGCGAGATACGCCTCGTGCAACAACGTTGTCGCACTTAGGGGACTGTCGTTCCCCTGCCGACGGACTTCGCGCTGCGCGAGACGATGCAGCTCGTTGTACAGTGAAGAGAACAGCTGGTCACCGGCCACTGACGGATGCGTGTGATCTTGAGACATGCGACAATGCTACGCGCGATCGCGCTCTGTGTCGAATGTCCAGCTGCTCAGACATCGAGCAGCTCCAGCGCCGCTTCTTTGCTTTTTCGGAAGAATCCCAGCATGTGGACCTCTTAAGACAGGAGAAACGCAAATACCTCTGCTTACTTAAGAGATCGGAGTTGGAGCCCAAAACCCGACATTCGCTACGGCGTCTGCTCCACCAGATATCGCCCAAACCACCCCTCCATTTCGGCCCACCACACCCGCTGATTGCTGGGCCGCAGCACCCAGTGCCCCTCGTCGGGGAACAGCACCAGACGGCTGTCTACACCCTGACGCTGCAGCGCCGTAAACAGCGCGGTGCCCTCGGTGTACGGCACGCGGAAATCCTGCTCGCCATGCAACACCAGCGTTGGGGTGCGCATGTTGCCCGCCAGCGCGTGAGGCGACCAGCGACGGTACTGCTGCGTTTGCGCTACGCGATTCCACCACGGACCGCCAAACTCCCACTCCGGAAACCACAACTCGTCGGTGGAGCTGGCAAAGTGTTCGAGATTGAAGATGCCGGCGTGCGACGCCAACGCGGTGAACCGGTTGGTATTGGCATTCATCCAGTTGGCCATGTAGCCGCCAAACGATCCACCGGCCACACCAATGCGCGTGGAATCAATCCACGGAAAACGCGCCAGCGTACTGTCCACACCGCGCATCAGATCGCTGTACACCTTGCCGCCCCAGTCGCGCGACACTTCGTCAATGAATCGCTGACCGTATCCGGTGGACCCACGCGGATTGAGCGCCAACACCGTGATACCCATGGACGCAAACAGCTGCGCGTTCCAGCGGGTATTCCATTGGTCAAGCCAAGCGCCCTGCGGTCCGCCGTGCACCAGCACCAACAGCGGCCACGTGCGCGTGCTGTCAAATCCGGGCGGACGCACCACAAATCCGTGCACGGTCACATCGCCCACACCGGTAAACTCAATATCCTGTGCGGCACGCAAATCGAGTCGGGCCAGCTGTGACTGATTCTCGCGCGTAATCTGACGCGGTTCCCGCACGCCCGTGGCACTCAGTCGCCCCATCCATACATCGGGCGGCCTGTGCATGGCGTCGCGAATCCACACCAGCGTAAACGCTCCGTCCGCACCCTGCTGAAACGCCAGCGACGACTGCGACGAGTTGTTGGTGCGCACCAACCGGTCGGGGCTGCCGTCCAGTGTGCCCTCAAGCGTGATCGACAGACGCCACAGCGAAGTGCGCCCTTCGTCCTGCGTCTCAACAAGCAAGGCGCGATTGTCGGGCGTGAAGTAAAACCGGTTGGCATGAAAGTCCCAACCCGGCGCCAACTCACGTGATGTACGCGCCCGACGGTCGTACAACATCAATCGCCACTTGTCGCCCTCAAACCCCGCTCGGCGCTGCGACGCATACGCAATCCATCGACCATCGCGCGAAAACACCGGTTGAAAATCGGCCGCCCGATTGGCCGACGTAATCACCACCGGCGATCCGCCCGACGCAGACACGGTAAACACGTTGTGATCAGTGGTCCACGCACTGCGCTCATTTTCCACGCGCGCCGAAAACGCGAGATCCTGTCCGTCGTGCGACCAATCGTACGCTTCGGCTCCGCCAAAGGGCATCGGTGGCACGTGCATGCGTGCGTTGGGCATGACATCACGGGGATCGTTTCCTGCCAGGTCCACCACAAACAAATGCGATCGGGTCCCGTCGTCCCACCGGTCCCAGTGGCGATACATGAGATTGTCGTACGTACGCACCCGCGATGCCGACCGGTCTACACGCAACGCCGAGTCGGCATTGCACATGTCTGTACCACAGCCGGGATACACGCGCGACGCAAACACAATGCGATCGCCGCCCGGCGCCCAGCGCGGACCGGTTGCCCCCCCCCACAGGCGCGTGAGCGCCCGACGTGTGGAGCCATCAAGCGCGGCCACCCACAGCTGTCCCTGATGGATATACGCCATGCGTCGGCCGTCAGGGCTGAAGCGCGCTTCGGCGGCGGGCGTGGTGTCGTCGGGGAACGCACGCGCACCACCACCATCGCTGCGCATGAGATACGTGCGCGCCGTGGAGCGATTGGCTGCGACACTTGTGGTGCGCACCGTGTACACCACCAACCGACCGTCTGGCGACACGTGCGGATCGGACACGGCACGCATGGCCGCCATATCATCGAATGTCATCGCGCGACTTTGTGCACCCGCCAACGCAGGCCACACACACACACCTACAGCAACACTGACGGCAAAACGCGCAATGACGGTAATCATGACCTCTACTGCATGGTGGACCGGACAGCGCGTGCCGACATGGCCGCTTCAATCTCCGGTATTTCGCGCGGGCTCCGGGTCAACCACTCCAGGCCGCGCTCTGTTACAAGATAGTCGTCTTCAATGCGAACGCCGATATTCGCGTAGGCCGGCAGCAGCTTTCCCAGACGTTTGGCAAACCCGGCGTTTCCTGGTGTCCTGGGCAGCACGTCCAGCAGGTTCTCCCGCACATACACGCCGGGCTCAATCGTGAACACACTGCCCACACCCAGCTTCTGTTCGTAGTAGTACCGATCCGGATCGTGCACCTCGAGGCCAATACCGTGCCCCAGGCCGTGCAAATAAAACAGCGAAAGCTGCCGACATTGCCGAGCACCAGTCTCATCGCAGTCGTACGTGGCGTTGACCGAATCAATGAGACCGATTTTGGCCAACCCCTGGGCCAGCGCCAGCGACGCGGCACTGTTCATGTTGCGCGCCGGTGCACCATTGACCGCCTCCTTCTCAGCCGCCGCCTGCGCATCGCGCACCAGCTGATAAATGGCCGCCTGCTCCTTGGTGAACTTGCCATTCACCGGGTAGCTGCGCGTCATGTCGGCCGCGTAGCCACCAAAACTCGCGCCGATGTCCACCACCACCATTTCGCCCGGCTGCATTTGTCGATCGTTGGCGTTGTAGTGCAGCACCGTACTGTTCGCCCCCGACCCCACAATGCTCGCAAACGATGTGCGCTCTGCACCACCGCGCCGGAACACATACTCGGCCATCGCCTGCGCCTCATACTCATGCGCCCCGGGCTGGATGGTGCGCGCCAGCTCGGCGTGCGCCTGCACCGTGAGTTCGGTCGCGCGCGTGATCAACGCCAGCTCCGCATCGCTCTTGTACGCCCGCAGCTCGGCCACTTTGCCGTTGGCCG
>JBBSPO010000295.1:0-4972 GCA_038258695.1 Gemmatimonadales bacterium
CCCGCTTCCAGACTTGGCGTCGCTGGTGTCAGTGTCACGCTGGCCACCGGCACCGGCGTGACCGTGACACTCGCGGTTCCGCTGACGCCTTCAATGGTCGCGCGAATGCCAGCCGTGCCCGATGAGACGCCCGTCACGACGCCAGCGGCGCTCACGGTGGCCACAGTGGGCGCATCGGACTGCCAGGTCGCAGTTCGGCCTGACAGCGCTGCGCCGCTGGCGTCCAGCGCTGCCGCGGCCAGTTGCACCGTCGCTCCAGCGACCACAGTTGGCGCGCTGGGTGTCACGCGTACTGACGCGACGGGGACCGCGGGAGCCGGGCCTGTACTGCCGTCACCGCCCCCGCAGGCGCTCAGGAGGCAGAGGCCGACAAGGCCGACCGACCAGGCGGTGTGGACACGGACGCGGAAGGTACGGCGACGCTGCATGACTGCTCCAGGGATGACAAGGTCCGCTGGCGGCTGAACGGTCGGGCGTTCCGACGGGCCGCAGGGACGTCTCCTGGAGAGACGCGCAGTTTTGACGGATCGGGGCTCACGCTGCCCACAAGCCGCCTGAGATCGCCGCTAAATCCCCACTTCGCTATTAAAACGAAACAAAAAGTTGCTCCGGCGCAGTCCCGACAGCGGATCACGCGTGGCGTTGTGTGCGACCTCGCCCTGCAGTCGTACACGATGGCGATTGAAATATCGGGTGATACCAACACTATTCTGCTGCTGCACCGCGGCACCGATCTGGCCCTGGATGGCACGATTCGGCGAGGTCTGCGCGAATCGAACCGCAGGCTCCCAGTTATGCAGAAAATAGCTCACCTGAAGAAGGCGTCCGGTGCCCGTGTACACATACCGATTGGCGACACCCTCTCTCGTTGTGACCGGTGCATCGGCCGAACGGGAGGCAAACTCGGAGTAAGCGGCAAATCCTCGATACTTGAAGAGGCCGTCTACGTACACCGTCTCAAAGCTCACGGGCGACCACAGCTCGCGTCCAAGCTGACCACCCGTGCGAGCCGCACGGGAGTTTGTACCGTAGCTTGCGCCGAATGAAAGTTTGGGTGACGGCTCGCGCATGAGGTCGCCTTCGAAGTAGTCACCGCCTTCTGTGAACGCACCGAGCGGCAGGAACTCAACACGCGCGGTATTCGCGAGGCCCGCACCTTGCGAGGGTTGATTGCGTCCCTCACCGAGCGACAGCGCGTATTGCACGTTCATCAGTGCGCGACCAATCTGTCCATCAAACCGTGCAAAGATTCCCTGGTCACGGTCGTACGTAAATCGATTGTTCACGATGGACCGTTCGGCGAACTGCAGGTCGCCCGACGATACTACACGCTGACGATTCCCGGGCAGCTTGGTCTGGCCAAAGCCCACCTGAAACGACGGTGTAAAACGCCAATACGCGACGGCGTCACGCACAACGTTGGCTGCCTGTGTGTCGTCGAAGTCCTGGTCGCGACGCGAGAATGACAGTTGCAACTTGATTGACAAGCGTGGATCCACAACGTTGCCATCGAGGCGCAGCCGCACTCGCCGAGGTGCCATGAAGATATCATCGGCCCCGAGGTCGCTCGTCGAGACCGTCGAGATTTCCGCCAGGTTCTGCATGCGTGCGCGCAGCGTGAGCTTCGTGCCGCCGTCGGGAGAAGAAAACGTGATGCCACGCGATCCAACCGCAATCGCGGGAGGGGCGGTGTTCGCGCGCGCAAGCGCCGAGTCCTGGGGCAGCGGGCGCGCTTGCAAGGCGAGCAGCGGCTGCACTGGCACCAGCAGCAAAGAAAGCGTGATCACACAAAACCACGGGTGACACGACCGGACGCTCATACGGGCACGATGATAAAGGGGAACTTCCGAAGCGTAACCGATCGCGGCGAAGTGCTACAACGCGTCTACCGGCTGCGATGCTCGCAGCGGACGCACCATGAGCGTAAGCACGAAGCCCAATCCCAGCAACACCGCCAGCAAGCGCAGCGGTGTGTCGTACACACCAACGAGATCGCCACCGGCCGGCAACACAGCCTTGGCGCGGTTGGACAGCTCGGTAATAATCAGCGGCCCCACAATCGCCGCCGCACTCCATGCGGTGAGCGCCGCACCGTGAATGGCGCCCACATTGCGCGGGCCGAAGATGTCAGCGAGGAACGCGGGAATTGTCGCAAATCCACCGCCGTACATGGTGAAGATCGCGAACAGACTCACCTGAAACAGCACCCACTGCGCACCAGTGGCGAAAGACGGAATGGCGAGAAACAGCGCGAGTTGCAGCGCAAAAAACAGCAGGTATGTGGTGCGTCGTCCCAGCCAGTCCGACGCAGACGCCCACACAAAACGACCACCGGCATTGAACAGACTGATGATCGATACCACACCGGCGGCCTCAAGCGGCGTGCGGCCAAAGAGATCCTGCATCATGGGCGACGCTTGCGCCAGAATACCGATGCCGGCCGTCACGTTGATAAACAAAATGAGCCATAGCAAAACAAACTGCGGCGTGCGCACTGCCGCGTCACGGCTGACGCTCTCGCGCGCAATCATGGCCGACGGACGCGCTGCTGCAGTATCGGGGTTGAAGCTTGGCGGCGCGTAGTCAGGGGGGGGCGACTGCAGCAGCAGCGAACCGATAAGCATGACGGCGAGATACACAACGCCGAGCAACATAACCGCCGTCGCGATGCCAACGCGCGCGATAAGAAACACATTCAGATAACCGGCAATGAACGCGCCACCACCAAAGCCCATGATGGCCATGCCGGTCGCCATGCCACGTCGATCGGGGAACCACTTCACGAGCGTGCTCACGGGGGCGATGTATCCCAACCCGCAGCCAATGCCACTGATCACGCCCATGCCAAGAAACACGAGCAGCGGCTGTTCGAGCGACAGACCCAGTCCACCAACCACGAGTCCCACGCCAAAGAACAATGCCGCCGCGCGCGCCGCCACACGTGGTCCATGTCGTTCCACCCACGGTCCGCCGAGCGCGGCACTCAGTCCCAACAGCGCCAGCGCCGTGGTAAACGTGGTGTACGGCGGATTCATCCACCACGGCTGGTCGGCGAAGAGCGACTGGATGGGGCGGTTGAACGTGCTCCAGGCGTACACGGATCCGATGCACAGGTGTACGAGCACGGCACCGAGCGGGATGCGCCAGCGGTTGGTAACAGGAGTCACGCCGGTGTTCAGGCAGCCAGCGCGCGCCGCCGCAGTCGGGCGGCCCCCAGGACGACAACACCCGTGACCAAAAGCGCGAGCGAGGCAGGCTCCGGGATTCTGGCCACGTTGCGATCAAACACCACCCGGTCGTAAATAGCGCGCGCTACATAGTCGTGTGCCCGCGTGGTTGGGTGAAGGTTGTCCCAGAAGAGAGAGACATCGCACGACGCCGCGCCCGGGTTCCTGCACGGGGTAGTGACGTCGCTAATGCCGAAAACCCCGCCTCCGCGCGCTGCGTCATACAGCACATTTTCGAACAGAATGTCGGTAGAGAAGTCGAAGAACGTGGTTTGTGGGCGCGAGGCGCGAAGCAGGGCCAGCTCATCCGCGAGCGTGAGGTTGAAAAGCGCGGACAGCTCAGTCAGGACACCCGGCCGATTGGGGATACCTTGCGCTTCGGGCACGAGCCCCAGATTCACCGTATTCGGGATCAGTACGAATCCCGCGCCGCGATCTGCAAGGACTCCAGCCTGCTGGACAATGGAGCGAGCCGCGCTAACGGTGACCTGCTGACGCTGGACGGCGCTCCCGAGGGCGCCGGCAGTGCGGATGTCGTTGGCACCGCCAAACACTGCGTAGAGGCCAGTTGGGTCGGCCATACCATTGCTTGCCCCGCCTGCCCATCGCTGGACTTGCTGCGGGACGCTGGGCGTGGCTGGGAAGCCGGACTGCGAAGTGGTGCGAGCACCAGCCACTGAGTAGTTGCCTGTCGCACGGCGCGACTGGTACACAGGCGCCGCGTCGGCGGACCGGTTAATGGACCGCGCGAAGTAGTCGGTCCAGACCTCCCCGTTCGACTGCCGCGCAGGGATGAAAAGCGCTCCCAAAAATCCGTTGACGGCGCGCAGGTTGCCCGTATCCGAAAACGAGTCACCGAACACGGTAAATGAGCTGAAAGTACGCTCGGCATGCGCCGCTTTGGGCAGTAGCAGAGCGACAGCGACAAGAGCGATTGTGGCGCGCTTGGTAGTGCGCATGAAGTTACCGTGCACTGCGATAGGACGCGTCGTCATGAGGTCAGCGGGAGGGAGAGACAATGGGCGGTGCGCATCACGTGCGAACCACCGTGCAGGGCGAGGTTACTCCGTGTACACACCTCATGCAAGCCTTTTCTTGCCCGTACTCAATGTTGGCAATGCAGTGGTGAGATGAAGGGAGACTGACATCACGTGATCACGACCTACTTGACCAGCTGAAATCCATCCAACCGAAACTGGAACTCACCAGGCTGCGGTCCGCCCGCCACCACCACGCCGGTCACGTCGCTTCCGTCAACGCCGAACTGCTTCCACGTCATCTCGACTACACGCCACTCGGCGCCGGCAACAAATGTGCGGATGAGCGGCGTGGCGCCGCGGCTCTGCGCAAACACCATCACGCGATACGTCTTCCCGTCACCCTGCGTGTCAAAGCGCAGCCCGCTGTACTGCGACAGGTTGACGGGGGACATGGGCGGTGTGCCTGGCGTCCACATCGCGCCGTACCATGCAAACGGAAGCGTGTTTGTGATTGTGCCCGCAACTGCGAGCGCATGCGACGAGTTGTTAGCGCCGCCGGCTACCACCTGCACGCTGCCGGTGGACGTGCCTCCCGCGAAGTCGTCAGCCGACGGAAATAACGTGCCGAATGAGGTCGTGAGATCTCCTCCGTCAAAATCACTGATCATTTCGCTTTCGGCAGCGGCCACGCGCGGCGGTGTGGGCGCCGACATGGCGGCAATGCGCTGCGCAAAACTCGCTCGGTCAACTGGCACACCTTGCTTC
>JBBSPO010000296.1:0-4909 GCA_038258695.1 Gemmatimonadales bacterium
ACCCCGGTGAGTCGTTCGGTGAGCACAATATCGGTTTCACTGGCATGAACAATCGCCTGCTTGTAACGATGGTCCGCGGTGCATTCGTGTGTGGCGATCAGTCGCGTACCCACCTGCACGCCGGCGTAGCCCATGGCGATCAGATCAGCAAACGGTTCCGCGCTGCCAGCGCCACCAGCGGCCACCACGGGCAAGCCCAGATCCTGCACGTCGTCCAGCAGCGCGTGCGCCGAGTGTGCGCCCGTGTGTCCACCGGCGCGATTGTTCACCGCAATGAGTCCATGCACGCCGCCGTCGCGTCCCTTCAGCGCCCACTTTCGTTCGGTGATGTCGTGATACACAATGCCGCCCACCGGCGATACGCGATCCACCACCCAGCGCGGGTTGCCCAGCGAGGTGACAAAAAATCGCACCCCTTCTTCGAGTGCGATATCCACCCACTTGATCATCCGGTCATGGTAGGTTTTGGAAGACGCTTCAATGAGCGCATTCAGTCCAATGGGCGCACCGTTGGCCAAACGCACAATCTCCCGGAGTCCTTCGCGGAAATCACGTTTGTGTGCATACGTGAGCGAAATCGGCTGCACAATACCAATGCCACCGGCGGCCGACACCGCCGCCACCAGCTCCGGATTACTGCACGGATACATGGCGCCGCCAATGAATGGCACGCGGATGTTGGCATGTTGTGTGAGCGCCGTCGCCAAAGCCTGTGACGGCGGCTGGGATGACAGCGTGGACCGCGCGTCAGCGCCCGGGGTTGGTGGAATGGACAATGGGAGGGGACGGGAGGGAGGACGCCCTTGGGCGCTGTCAGTGCGCTACACAGCGGTGAACCGCATGTTCCAACGGTATTGGGCGGGAACGCGGTACCGTGTGCCCGGGGTTTGTGCTTTGATAGGTACGCGCTTGCGCTCAGCGTCCGCAACAGGGAGACTGATCTGATGACAGTACTCGTGACCGGAGCCACCGGATACATTGGCGGACGCATGACATCACGTCTCGTAGAACGCGGGCTGCGTGTGCGCCTGCTCGTGCGCGACCCGAAACGGCTGCGTGGACGGTGGTGGGAAAATGATGTGGAGCTCGTGCAGGGTGACCTGTTCGACTTCCCGTCGCTGGAGCGGGCCCTGGACGGCGTCACCGAGGCCTACTATCTGGTGCACTCCATGGCGGCCGGCGCAGATTTCGAAGAGCGTGATCGTATCGCGGCGCGAAACTTCGTGCACGCGGGTCATGCGTTGCGGCATTGCATTTACCTGGGCGGTCTCGTGCCGCCGGCCAACGATGTCTCGCGACATCTGCAAAGTCGCGCCGACACAGGTGCCATCCTGCGCGACGGATTGCCCGTCACCGAGTTCCGCGCGGGGCCCATCGTCGGCTCCGGGTCGGCCTCGTTTGAAATGGTCCGGTATCTCACCGAGCGGCTGCCGTTTATGCTGGCGCCGCGCTGGATCACCAATCAGGTACAGCCCATCGCGGTGCGTGATGTGCTCACGTATCTCATGGAAGCACGGTTGCGGGAGCCCGCCGGCGTGGTAGACATTGGCGGCGCCGACCGACTCAGCTTTCGCGACATGCTGCGTCAATACGGCGAGATTCGCGGACTCAAACGCATCATCATTGCCGCGCCCATTCTCGCGCCCACGCTGGCCGCCCAGTGGATTGACAAGGTCACGCCCATTCCGCGAACCGTAGCACAGCCGCTCATTGAGGGCATTGTGCATCCCGTCGTCGCCGACACCACGCGCGCCCGCGAACTGTTCCCCGACATTGTGCCCATGGGGTACCGCACGGCCGTGGAGCGCGCACTGGCCCGCTTGGCCGAACGGGCCGTGGAATCACGCTGGAGTGACGCGCTGGGAGGCGGTGATCAGTACGAACTCACTGACCGCGAAGGTGTGCTCGAGGAAACGCGCGCCCAATATGTGGACGCCACGCCCGAACAGGTGTTCCGCGCCTTCTGCAAGCTGGGTGGCGATCGGGGGTGGCTGGCCTGGAACTTCCTGTGGCGCATTCGCGGTTTTCTCGATCGGCTCGTTGGTGGCCCGGGTTTGCGACGCGGTCGGCGTAATCCGGAGCAGCTGCTTCCGGGCGAAGCCGTCGATTTCTGGCGGGTAGAGATCGTCGATCCACCGCGACTGCTGCGGTTGCGCGCCGAAATGCGTGTGCCCGGCAAGGCGTGGCTCCAGTTCACGGCCGTTCCGGAGGGCTCCGGCACCCGGTTGCTGCAAACGGCGCTGTTCGCCCCCACCGGGCTGTTCGGGCTGATGTATTGGTACGCGATGTATCCCGCTCATTTGTTTATCTTTGGTGACATGGTTCGAGCAATTGCAAAACTGGCCTTGTCCGAACCGGATTCGGCGCTTCCTGCGCCTGTCCGGTCCGGATCGCGTGAAACGCTGCCTGAGGTCGGTCGCGCTCCTGTGCGGCCGCCTGAGGCCGCGCACGCGACGGGTCCTATTCCCGAGGTGCGTGCGTGAGCGCTGGCAGCATTGGTTTGTGGGTATTGGCGGTAGTGCAGGGCAGCCTGTTTGTCGCGCTCGTGTGGCGTCTGCTCCCTGGACGCACCCGCCGGCCGGCCGTGGTCCCCAATGCGGTACCGCGCACCGATACATCGGTCACCGTGATCGTGGCCACGCTTAACGAGGCGCACCGCATCACGCCGTGCCTCAACGGCCTCATGGCGCAGTCGGCGCCGCTCAAGGAAATCCTGGTGGTGGACAGTCGTTCCACCGACGGAACCGGTGATGTGGTTCGACAGGCGGCTACGCGAGATCCGCGTATACGCCTGATCACGGACGATCCTTTGCCGGCTGGATGGGTGGGCAAGGTGTGGGCATTGGAGACCGGACTGCGTCAGGCGCAGGGCGAGTGGGTGCTCGGCATTGACGCCGACACTGAGCCGCAGCCTGGCATGCTTCCCGCCATCGTCGATGCCGCGGAGGAGTACGGTTATGATGTGGTGTCGTTCGGACCGCGGTTCGCCGGTCAGTCCAACGCCGAACGCTTTGTGCAGCCAGCCATGCTGCTCACGCTGGTGTATCGCTGCGGCGCGGCCGGTGCCGACGACCCACCACCTGATCGCGTGATGGCCAACGGACAGTGTTTCCTGGCGCGACGGTCGGTGCTCGAAGAACACGGCGGCTACGCGCCGGCTCGCGGTTCGTTTTGCGACGATGTCTCACTGGCGCGCCATGTGGCCGCACGTGGAGCGCGCGTGGGTTTCCTGGACGGCTCCCGCGTCATTGGCGTGCGTGCCTACGCATCGCTGGGCGAAATGTGGCGCGAGTGGGGTCGTTCGTTTGACCTCAAGGACGCCACGCCGATGTGGCGCCGCTGGTTTGACGTGGCGCTGGTGTGGAGTACGCAGGCACTGCCGCTGCCCATGCTTGTTGTGCTTGGTCTCACCGGCACGCTGCCGGTGTTTGGCGAAATGTCAGCCGTCAACCTGCTGTGGGCGTTCAACGCCGGCGCATTGATCGCACGCCTGCTCATGCTGGTTGCGCTGCGTGGATCGTACGCGGAGCGCGGCTGGCCGTTCTGGTTGTCGTTCCTGGCTGATATTCCGGCGGCCATCCGGTTGACCATCAGCACCGCCCGTCAGCCCAGAGCGTGGCGCGGTCGGGCGTACGGGGAGCTGGAGCCGGCGACGTAGGGCGAGTGTGACGGGAGTTGGTAACAGGGACGTGAAGCGAGTGTGACGGGAGTTGGTAACAGGGACGTGAAGCGAGTGTGACGGGAGTTGGTGGAAGGGACGTGAAGCGGGTGTGACGGGAGTTGGCGCCAACGGCGTTGCACCTGTGTGACGCGAGCAGAAGTAGAATCGGGAGCATACGACGTTCAGGGTGCGGCTGCTGCAATATTTCGTGCAACCCCACACATTAACGTCTGCGATTTATGACGCGTTTGACACGCCCGCACTTCCGTCACCTTCTGTCAGATCTACGATGAAATTAATTACGGCCATAATCCGCCCGGAAAAGTTGCAGGATGTCAAACTGGCGCTCTTTCGCATTGGAGTCACGGGACTCACACTCTCGCGGGTAAGTGGACACGGCGGCGAGCGCGATGTGGTGCAGCAGTATCGTGGCGATACCGTGGTGCTGGAGTTTCATGACAAGGTGCGCCTTGAGCTTGCCTGTGCGGACACCTTTGCGGATGCATGCGTGCGGGCCATTGCCGATTCGGCGCGCACCGGTGCGGTTGGCGACGGCAAGATTTTTGTGCAGTCCGTCGATGAAGTGGTGCGCATTCGAACGGGCGAGCGGGATGTTGATGCGCTCTCCGCGGCACAGGATCCAGTTCGCGACGTGCATGGCGAGCCGGCACACTTGTCACACACGGTTGAGCTGGGCGCAATCAGCCGCCCTCGGCAGGCGTGAGTGATGGAAATCTCTGGCGGAGCGACGGCGTGGGTACTGGTATCCACGGCACTGGTGTTGGTGATGGTGCCGGGGCTGGCGTTTTTTTACGGTGGACTGGTGCGCGGCAAGAGTGCGCTCAATACCATGCTCATGTGCATTGCCGCACTGGCGGTGGTGACCGTGCAGTGGGTGATCTTTGGCTACTCACTCGCCTTTGGTGAGGGATCGCGGTGGTTGGGTGATCTGAGCTATCTAGGCTTGCGTGGTGTGGGAGCGGAGGGCGGCCCGTATGCGTCGGGTATTCCGCACGTGTTGTTCGCGGCGTTTCAGGGCATGTTTGCGGGTATCGCCGTGGCCCTGTTCAGCGGTGCCGTTGTGGAGCGTATGCGCTTTGGTGCGTATCTGGTGTTTGGCGTGCTGTGGACCACGTTTGTGTACGACCCACTCGCGCACTGGGTGTGGGGCGAAGGCGGATGGCTGCGTGAACTGGGCGCACTCGACTTTGCCGGTGGCACGGTGGTGCACATCAGTGCGGGCGTGAC